>JACAEO010000070.1 GCA_013388805.1 Chloroflexota bacterium | reverse complement strand
GAGCGGGTGCGCGCCGGCGATGAAGGCGCCGGCCACGCTGGCCGTCCGCGGGCCGTCGCCCGCATCGTAGCGGGGGCTCACCGCGATGACGGCGAGACGCGTTCCGGCTATGCGGCCCTCGCGCAGCAGGGTGATCGGCGCGCTGGGCAGCGGCGCGTCGTCGGCGGCGGGCGCGACGCTGACGGGGTCGCTCACGATGGCCGTGGGCTGGATGGCGAGCGGCTCATCGCCATCCACCTGGAGCAGCACCAGCCGCACGGGGGGCCCGTCCGCGCCCTGCGCCAGGGTCGTCCAGCCGGCGCGTTGTTCGCGCAGCGGTGGGACGCCGCGCCACTCCAGGCGGGCGCCGCCCGCCTCGCTGATCACACGCAGGTTATCGGCCATGGGGGCGCTGCCGGCCAGCCCCGCGGGCAGCAGCGTCACGGCGCACACGAGGGCAATCAGGCTGGCGATGGTGCGATGCAGGGGTGATGGCACAGTAGTCGTCCGGTCGCTTACCGCCGGCGGCTCAGGGCCAGGCCCAGGATGATCAGGCCAACGCCGAACAGGGCCAGGGCCGGCTGCCCGCCAGGGGTGTCGATGCCCGTCACCGGGAGCTGCGCGGGCCGCTGGGCCAGGGCCGCCGAGGTCGCCGTGGACGCCACGGGGGTCGGTTGGGCCGCAGTGGTGGTTGGCGCCTCCGGTGTGACGGTGGGCAGCGTGGCTGTCGCGGTGGGCAGCGCATCGCTGGCGCCGGCGGTGACGAAGATCGGCACACTGGCGCTGTTGTTCACCGGGTCGTCGCCGCCACCCTCGGAGCTGAGTGTCACCACGTTGGCGCTGCCGGGCGGCGCCGGGGCGATCGCCCGGGTGACGATCGTCAGCGTAACGACCATGTCAGGGCTCAGGCGGTCGATGCGCAGCGTCACCGAGCCGGGGGCCGTGCTGAGCACGCCGTGGTTGGTCGCAGCGGAGACGAGCTCCAGCGAGGGCGGCAGACTGTCGACCACGGTCACGCCTGTGGCATCGCCATTCCCACGGTTGAAGACGGTGATCGTGAAGTTCACCAGGTCGCCGACGCGGGTCTCACCGGCCCCGCCACGCTTGGTGACGGCCGGATCGGCGCGGCGGGGCCGCTCAGGTTCGGGCTCGGGGACAGCCGTGGCGATGGGCACCGAGGTTGCCCCCGGCTCCGGTGTAGCAACCACTCCCGACTCCGGCGTGGCAGTCGCCACTGGCGCTGGCGTGGCGGTTGCCGGCGGTTCAGGGGTGGCCGTGGGCGGCTCCGCCGTCTCGGTGAGCGAGAGCAGCGGCGCCGCAGCCACCGGTGTCTGCAGGGCCAATGGCGCGAGCAGCGCCAGGCCGAGACCGACGACGATCAGGGCGGCCGATAGGGCGTTCAGCGGGCGCATAGGGCTCCTCAACGCGTAACGAGCGGCAGGTAGACGCGAATGGTGTCGGCGACGCCACCGCTGGTGCGGACGGGGCCGAACTCTTCCTCGTGGCCGTCGCGATCGACGGCGACCAGCCAGTACCAGTAGCTTCGCCCGGGCTCCACGCTCGTATCCGGGTAGCTGTAGCTGTCGCCGCTGCTATCACTCCCGTTGCTCGCGATCATGTTGTCCTCGGTGATCCAGAGCGCGCTGGCGCGGTTGCTGCTGGTCCCACGGTACAGGTGGAAACCGTAGGTGTCGATCTCGGCGCCGGTGGTCCAGCGCACGGTGACCTGCGTACCCTCGCGGGTGGCGCTGAAGCGCAGCAGGCTGATCGCCGTCGGGTTGAAGTTGGAACTGGCGGCGCCGATGTTGTTCTCCGGCGTCGGGTCTGGTCCGTTGACGCCATCGTCGGCGATGCTCGCCGTATTGCGGATGCTGATCACGCCGGGGGCGAGCGGGTTATCGACCACGACAGTGAAGCTGACATTGCCGCTGGCGCCCGCTGCGAGGCTGCCGAGGTTGAAGCTGCAGCTCGTACCCGCGGCGGCCCCGTCGGCGCAGCTCCAGCCGGCGCTGCTGGCCGTGGCAGTGAAGCGGGTATTGGCCGGCACCGTCTCGCTGATCACAACACCGCTGGCGCCCTGGTTGCCCACATTGCGGTAGCTCAGGGTGTAGGCGATCGGGCGGCCCGGCAGCGGTGGATCCCCGCCGTCGCTCTTGGTCAGCTGCAGGTCGGGCGCAGCATCGAGCGGCGTGGTCTCGCTGGCCGTATTGTTGTCGGGCGTGCGGTCGGGACCCTTCTGTCCATCGTCGCTGATGCGGGCAGCGTTGATCACCTCATTCACGCCGGCGGGCAATGGGTCGTTCACCCGCACCACGAAGCTGACCGTGCCCGAGGCGCCCGCGGGGAGGTCGCCCACGGTGTAGACGCACGCGCTGCCCGCGCTGGCAGCGGGCGCGCAGCTCCAGCCGGCGTTCTCGGCCAGGCTGGCGTCGAAGGCGGTGTGCAGCGGCACCGTCTCGCGCAGGGTCACGCCGCTGACACCAATGCCGCCGGTGTTGGTGTAGTGCAGGCTGAAGCGGATCAGCCCACCCGGCTCGGCGCTGGCCCCGCCGTCGCTCTTGGTGATCTCCAGGTCGGGCCGCACGTCGTCGGTGTCGCTGGCGCGATTGTTGCGCTCATTCGCGTCCGTTCCATTCGCCCCATCGTCGCGGACCTCGGCGATGTTGGTAATCTCGCCGTCGCTGGCAACGAAGGGGTCGGCCACGGTGACGGTGACGCTGCGGCTCACCTCGGCGCCGGCGGCCAGGTCGACGGGCGGCCAGGTCACCACCCCGCCGCTCGCCACGCCGCTGTCGCTGGCTTCCACGAAGCTCAGGCCGGCGGGCAGGATGTCGCTGACCTCCACCCCCGTGGCGCCGCGGTTGCCCACGTTGCGCACCGTCAGGACGTAGGTGAGCGTCTGCCCGGGGAGGACGAAGCTCTCGCCGTCGTCCTTGGTCACCTCCAGGTCCGGCGCAGCGATGAGCGGGGTGTCTTCGTCATCGAAGTTGTCCTCCGTCAGGTCGTCACCGTTGCTGCCGTCATCGCGAACCCGCGCCTCGTTGAAGATCGTGTCCACACCTGCGGACACGGTATCAGCAACTCGCACCGCAAACGTGACGCTGGCGCTCGCGCCCGGTGGGAGATCGGGCACGTTCAGGGAGCATTCGACGCCTGCAAGCGCGCCGTCAGGGCAATTCCAGCCCGGAGTGCTGCCCGCCGCGCTGAAGGATGTGTTGTCTGGTACGGTTTCGCTAAGTATCACGCCCGTCGCAGTCTGGTTGCCCACGTTCCGATAGTTCAGGGTGTAGACGATCACCGCGCCCGGCGCGACCGTTGCGCCGCCGTCGTCCTTGGTCAGCACCAGGTCCGGCGCGGCGTCGAGCGGCGTGCTGTCGCTGGCCGTGTTGTCCGACGCATCCAGATCGGCGCCGTTGCTGCCATCGTCGCTGATGCTGGCGGTGTTGGCGACCTGGGTCGCCCCGGCCGGTACGGCGGCGCTCACCTGCACCGCGAAGGTCGCGCTGCCGCTCGCCCCCGCCGCCACGGTGCCGGCGGTGAAGGCGCAGGTCGTGCCGGCAGGGGCGCCGTCGGCGCAGATCCAGCCCGCGGTGCTGGCAGCCGCGTTGAAGCTCGTGTTGGCCGGCACGGTCTCGGTAATCACCACGCCGGTCGCGTCCTGGTTGCCGGTGTTGGCGTAGGCGAGCGTGTAGGCGATCACCGCGCCGGGGGTCGCCGTGATGTCGCCATCACTCTTGGTCAGCACCAGATCTACCCCGATGGTCGT
>JACAEO010000125.1 GCA_013388805.1 Chloroflexota bacterium | reverse complement strand
TTTTTTTTTTACTCTTTGTTTATGGGGTATACGGAGCCTGGGGGCGCAACTTCCAAAAACCCTATACCTGAGAGGACCCCCAGGGCTGATGCACAGGGGAGCTGTGTTGCCCCACGAGAACAAACCGGGGGCCGGGAACCTGCCCCGGGGAGATTGTCGCCAGGCGATCGGGGTGCTAAGATGAGCCCAGGAGCCGGGCCAGCAGCGACGAGGAGGTAGCTCAATGGCCGACCTGAAGAGCCAGCTTAGCGACGTGAGCACGAAGATCGATGCCCTGGAGGAGGAGCGTCGCGTGATCTACGAGGACAGCCACGTGGACGAGCTCGAGCACCCGCGCCTGATCGCGATCAACCACGAGCTGGAACACCTCTGGGATCGCAAGCGACGCATCGAGGCCGCCATCTCAGCCGGGCTGACGGAGTTGCCGATCCCGCCGCCCGCACCCGAGGAGGAGCCGGTCGGCTAAGTGGTGCATCCTGGCGCACGCAGCCGCATCCGCAGCCACACTGCGGCTGCGGCTGCGTGCAGCTCAACGGTTCGGGAGCGTGGTGTCGATACCCGGCCCCATCGGCGGATCTCAGCTGCAGCCGTCGCCCTCGCACACCGCGTCGGGCGCCGGCTCAACCGCAGGCAGGAACCCGGGGCCGCCGCCAGGCGCCAGGGTATAGTCGGCGATTGCGCGCCGTGCGCTGGTATTGCCGAAGGCCGTATAGGTACGCGGACCCACTGGTTCCTGCTCGCTCAGATAGAGCGTAGCGCTGAATGCGCCGCCGGTGTCCGCCTCTACGTCGCCGATCCAGAGGGTCGAGTAATCCGGCAATGTGACCCAGACAGTCACGATCTCGCGCGGCTGAAAGCCGCTACCGCTGAAGACGGCGTAGCTGCGCTGGGTGTCGGAAGCCGGGTCTATGCGGAGCCTGGCCGGGCCGCTGGCAACGGTCAGATCGGCGACCTGCAGGTCAAACTCGGCGATCCCGTTGGCGCCACTCGCCACGCCACGGGCGGTCAGGGCGTACCGTCCGATCGGTGCGCCGCCCATGGCGAGCACGTACTCGATCTCACCGCCGGGCCCTGCCTGGATCTGGCCGAGGTCAGTGACGGTGAAATCAGGGTAGCGCAGCCAGACCCCTACCATCTCGTTGCTGCGATAGCCGCTGCCGCGGAAGACGTAGGCGCTGCCCTGGCTATCGCGCAGCGGCTCGGCGGTCAGCGTCACGCCACGGGAGGGGCCGGGGGCCTGATCGACCTGCACGTCGATCGTTGCGTAGACCTCGCGACCGCTGCTCTGGCCGAAGGCGGTGTAGGTATAACGCCCGATCGGGGTGAAGGTGGCGCCCAGGAAGTCGGGCACGTAGGGGAAATTAAAGGCCCCGTCACCATTGGTGACCACTTCGGCAACGCCATAGACCGAGAAGTCCGGGTAGGTGATCCAGATCGACACCGTCTCACCGGGCGAAAAGCCCGTGCCGATCAGCGTGACGGTGTCGTTTTGCTGTGGTGCGGCCGGTGTCGCGGTCAGACTCGCCGGACTGGCCAGGCTGCTCCACGTCCAGAGCGCGAGCAGAAGCGCGAGCGCGCCTGCAAAGCTCCCCATCACGATCCGTACACGACTGCGTCGCCATTGTTTGCGCATAGCCCTACTCCTACGCTGAGATACGATCCCAGAGGTGGCATCGCCTGGCTCTACACTACCCCTGCGCAGTGGTCCGACCGGAGTTCGTAGGTGACGGGAAGATGACAGGGCGCTTACATAGCGCTGACAAACCGATTCATCGTGCGCGCTGCGACGCTGGGGGCCAACACCCGCGCTCCCGGTAGTGTGCCGTGTACCTATGGTTACCGTGGTTGCGGCGGTGCGCTAGAATATGTGCTAGAATACGCGCGTTTTCCAACCCTACCCGCCACGGTTGCGGAGGACGATCAACACGATGCGCAGAAACCTGTACCGCACGGGCCTCGTGCTGCTGCTGGCCCTGGCCGTGCTCGCCAGCGCCGCACCCGCCACTGCGCGAACGACCAGCGATCCCGCGCCGGGTAGCCTGGCGATTCCGCGCGGCAGCGTCACCAGCCGCCCCTACGCGGTGATGATCGACAATCACCCCAAGGCCTATCCGCAGACCGGGCTGAACCAGGCGGCGATTGTCTTTGAGGCGCTTGCCGAGTTCGGGATCACCCGCTACATGGCGATCTATGTGCCTGGCATCACCCCGGAGCTGCAGACGATCGGCCCGGTGCGCAGCGCCCGGTCCTACTTTGTGGAATGGGCCAAAGGGCTGCGGGGGGTCTATGTGCATGCCGGTGGTGCCCCCGATGCGCTGACCATGGCGCGGACCTCGGTTGAGCTCGTTGATATGGACGCGCTGCGCCGCAACGCCGGCAACGCGTTCCGCCGGAGCAGCGATCGGGCGGCGCCGCACAACCTTTACACCTCCAGCGCCGCGATTGCCAGCTTCCTCGAGGCTCAGCAGAGCGAGACGCCGAACTTGCGCGAGATCGGGTTCCGGCTCAAGCGAGATACACCCGCGCCCCGTCCCGGCGTGCAGCGGCTCAGCTACTACTTCATCTACCAGGAAGCCTATGTCGGCTGGCGCTACGACGCCGCCAGCAACAGCTACCTCTACTTTCGCCAGCAGCGGCCCCACGTCGACGCGGCCAGCGGCGAGCAACTGCGCTTCAAGAATGTGGTGGTGCTCGAAGTTCCCGAGCGACCGATCCCCGGTGACCCCAAGCAGCGCATTCAGCAGGATGTGATCGGCGAAGGCCAGGCCCGCGTCTTCATCGATGGCCAGATGCTTGAGGCAACCTGGCGCAAGGGCGCCGGCTTCGCCCAGCTGCGGCTCTTCGATCGCAACGACCGCGAGATCGCGCTCAACCGCGGGCCAATCTGGTTCGCCGCCATCCCCTCGTTGAAGAATCTGACGGTCGAGTGAGCGCAGGCATGCTCCGACATGTGCTCAGCCTGGCCATCCTTGCCCTGCTGGCCGCCATGGCGTCAAGGGTCGACGCTGGCCCTGCCGCTGAGGAGCAACGGCAAGCGCTCGCCCCCACCTACCGCATCTTCGCGACCCGCGAGGGGCTGGTTGGCCAGATGACGGCCAACGGCCACATCATCAGGCCCCGCGACCGCTTTGTGGCCCTGCCGTCGTGGAGCGTGCTCGCGCCCAGGGGCTCCGATAAGTTCCGTGTGCGTCTCACCTACAACGGGCGCAGCGTGGTTGTGCCGGTGTGGGACGTGGGCCCCTGGAACACCACAGACGACTACTGGAGCCCTACCCGCCGCTACAAGGACCTGCCGGTCGGCATGCCGATGGCCCAGGCTGCCGTGCTGCACGGCTACAATGGCGGCCTCGACGAGCAGGGGCGCCGCATCCGCGAGCCCAATGGCATCGACATCGCCGACGGCACCTTCTGGGACGATCTGGGCATGACCCGCAGCGACTGGGTCGAGGTGACCTTCCTCTGGCTCGGCGTGGACCCCGGGCCGGGCAATGCCGTGCCGATCAGCGTGCCCGCGCCGGCCGCGCCCCCGGCCAGCCCGCCGCCGGGCCCGCCGCCCGCGCCGGTTGAGGTAGAGGCCGGCGCGATCGCGGTGGACAATAGCGACGCGGGCTTCAGCGCCAGCGGCGAGCCCTGGTTCGAGGCGACCTGTGGGCTCGGCAGCAACCACCGCTGGACCTACTCGACCACCAATCCGGCACAGGCCACGGCGGCGGCCAGCTGGGCGCCGCAACTGCCCGCCGCCGGCTTCTATGAACTGCGGGTCTACATCCCCCCGTGCGGTGAGGCCGCCACCGCCTCGGCGCGCTACATTATCCACCATGACGGCGCCACCAGCGAGGTCCGCGTGGACCAGCGCGCCACGAGCGGCAGCTGGGTCTCACTGGGCAGCTACCACTTTGGTGGGGCGACAAACGAGCAGCCGCGGGTGGAACTGCGTGACCTGACAGAGGATAACGGGCGCGCCGTGCGCTACGATGTCATCGCCTGGGCGCCGCGCCAGGACAGTGCCGCGCCTGACACCAGGGTGGTGAGCATCCAGCGCAAGGACAACGGCTACCAGGTTCGTTGGGACGGCACTGACGATCTGAGTGGTGTTGCCAGCTACGACGTACAGGTGCGTATGCTCCCGCGAGGCGGCTGGAGCGACTGGAAGCTGGGGATCAGCGAGACGACGGCCTGGTTCGGCCCGGACGAGGGCAAGCACTTTGCCTTCCGCGTCCGGGCCCGCGACTGGGCCGGCAACCAGGAGCCCTGGCCCGACGGTGCCGACATGGATACGACCCAGGCGGCGCCGTAGGCGGCAGCGCCTCACACCGCACGGCTCTCTGGCGTCACTTATCCTGCAATGCGGCCACGCCCGGCAGGATCTTGCCCTCGAGCAGTTCGAGCGAGGCGCCGCCGCCGGTGGAGACGTGGGACATCTGCTCGGCGAGCCCGGCCTGCTCCACCGCGGCCACCGAGTCGCCGCCGCCGACGATCGTGGTGGCGCCACGGGCAGCCGCGTCGGCCATGGCGCTGGCGATCGCGCGTGTGCCGGCGGCGAAGGGCTCCATCTCGAACACGCCCATCGGCCCGTTCCAGATCACCAGCTGGGCGCCGGCAATCTCGGCGCGATACTGCTCGACCGTCGCGGGGCCGATGTCGAGCACGCGCCAGCCGGCGGGCACTGCATCAACGCTGACCACCTGGGTCTGGGCATCGGCGCTGAACGCATCGGCGATGATCGCGTCGACGGGCAGCAGCAGGCGCACATTGGCGGCGCGGGCCTTGGCGATCAGGTCGCGGGCGACAGCAAGGCTCTCCTGCTCAACCAGCGAGTCGCCCATGGCTTTGCCCTCGGCGAGCAGGAAGGTATTGGCCATCCCGCCACCGATGAGCAGGGCATCGACCTTGCCGAGCAGGTTCTCGATCACGCCGATCTTGTCGCTGATCTTGGCGCCGCCGATGATCGTGACGAAGGGGTGCTTCGGGTGCTCGAGCGCGCCGCCGATGTACTCCAGTTCCTTCTCGAGCAGGAAGCCGGCCACGGCGGGCAGAAAGTGGGCCACGCCCTCGGTGGAGGCGTTGGCGCGATGGGCGGCACCGAAGGCATCGTTGACGAAGACATCGCCGAGGCGGGACAACTCCTCGGCCATGGCGGGGTCGTTCTTCTCCTCGCGCGGGTCGAAGCGGGTATTCTCAAGCATCAGCACCACGCCAGGTTGCAGCGCGGCAGCGGCAGCTTCGGCAGCCTCGCCGGTGATCGCCTCGGTCTTGCGCACCTCCTGGGCCTCGGGGAGCAACTCGAAGAGCCGTTCGACCACGGGGCGCATGCTGTACTTGGGGTTGACCTTGCCCTTGGGGCGGCCCAGGTGCGACATGAGCACCACGCCATTGGCGCCCTGCTCCAGCAGGTAGCGGATCGTCGGCAACGCGGCGCGGATGCGCGTGTCATCGGTCACGTTGCCGGCCTCGTCCTGGGGCACGTTGAAATCGACGCGCACCAGCGCGCGCTTACCGGCCCACTCAACGTCGCGGACGGTCTTCTTGTTCATGGGGGATCTCCTTCTGCGGAACCATCCCGGTGCGGCCTATTGTAGCACAGGCGACACAAGCGCAAGGAAACGGGCTACCACACGTGTGCGGTAGCCCGCGGGAGCGACAGCGGCTGATTGCCTCAGTGGGCGTTGGCGGTCTCGAGCTCCTTCTTGTGCTGGGCAACGATCCCATCGACCAGGTGGCCGGGCACCTCCTCGTAGTGCGAGAAGCGCATCGAGAAGCGCCCGCGCGCCTGGGTAATCGCGCGCAGGTCGGTGGCGTAGCGCTGGATCTCGGCGAGCGGCGCCTGCACGCTGATCGTTGTGCGACCGCCACCGGCCGGCAGCATGCCGAGCACCCGGCCACGCCGCGTGCTCATATCACTCATGATGTCGCCGGCGTACTGGTCGGGAACAACGATCTCGAGGGTGTAGATCGGCTCCATAAGGTAGACCCCGGCCTTCTGGGCGGCCAGTTTGAAGGCCTCCTTGCCGGCAATCTTGAACGCGATCTCCTTGGAGTCGACCGGGTGCTCCTTGCCGTCGAAGACGGCCACGCGCACATCGGAGAGCGGGCTGCCGGTGAGCAGGCCCTCGGCCATTGCCTCGCGCACACCCTTCTCGATGGCCGGCATAAAGCCGCGTGAGATCACGCCGCCCACCACCTCATTGACAAACTCCAGCGGGTCCTCGCGGTTCGGGTCCGGCTCCAGCGGCTCCACCCGCAGCGAGACATCGGCGAACTGGCCGGCGCCGCCGGTCTGCTTCTTATGGCGGTACTGGGCCTCGGCCCGGCCACGGATGGCCTCGCGGTAGGGAATGCGTGGCAGGTCGATCTCGATGCTCACATCAAACTTGCGCTTCATGCGCTCGGCGACGATCTGCAGGTGGCTCTCACCGAGGCCGGCGAGCAGCGTCTCGCCCGTCTGCGGGTCGCGTGAGGCGACCAGCGTCGGGTCCTCCTCGATCATGCGGCTCAGCGCGCTGCCGAGTTTATCGAGGTCGGCGCGGCTCTGGGGCTTGACCGTGGCGATAAAGGCGGGTGCCGGGAAGACGATCGGCTCAAGCTGCAGCGCGCGGCCAGGGGTGCAGAGCGTATCGTTGGTCGCCGTCTCAGCGAGTTTGGTGACCACCCCGATGTCGCCGGGGCCGATGCTCTCGATGTCCTTCTGCTCCTTGCCACAGATGGCGTAGACGTGGCCGATGCGCTCATCCTTGCGCGTGCGGCTGTTGCTGAGGGTGGAGTTGGCCTGCACCTGGCCGGAGTAGACGCGGAAGTAACTCAGCTTGCCGTAGGTGTCGGCGATCGTCTTGAAGACCAGGGCCGTCACCGGCTCGGCGGCATCGGGCTTGAGCGTCACCACCTCGCCGCTGACGAGGTCAGTTGCGCGCACCTCACGGCGGGCCGCGGAGGGGATGCTATCGACGATGCCGTTCAGCAACTGCTGGATGCCGGCAACCTCGCTGGCCGAGCCGCAGAAGACCGGCACGATCGAGCCATCGGCGATCCCGGCGCGCAGACCGAGCAGCAGCTCCTCGCGGGTGAGCGCATCTTCGCCGCCTTCCAGGTAGCGCTCGATCAGGTCATCGTTGGTCGCGGCGATCTTATCGATCAGCGCCGTGCGCCACTCGTGCATCAGACCATCGAGCTCAGCGGGCACATCGGCCTCGATGAAGCCGCCATCGTGCGCCGGCGAGACGAGCCAGGCCCGCTGCTGGCGCAGCGAGATGAGGCCCTTGAAATCCTTGCCGGCGCCGATCGGGATCTGCATCGGGATGACCGCGGCATCGAGGCGCTCGCGGGCCTGCTCGATCACCTGATAGAAGTTGGCATTGTCGCGGTCGAGCTTGTTCACAAAGAGAATGCGCGGCACCTTATTATGAACGGCCATCTCCCAGACCAGTTCGGTGCCGACCTCAACCCCGGCCGAGGCGTCGAGCACGATGATCGCGCCATCGATCACGCGCATCGCGGCGGCCATATCGCCGGCGAAGTCGGCAAAGCCGGGGGTGTCGATCAGATTGATCTTGTCGTCGTTCCACTCCAGAGGCAGCACGGAGAGGGAGACAGACATCCCGCGGCGGTGCTCGTCGGGGTCAAAGTCGCTCATCGTCGACCCGTCCTCGACGCGCCCCATCCGCGGGATTGCGTGGGCGGTCATCAGCATTGCCTCGGCCAGCGTTGTCTTGCCGCTGCCGAGGTGACCAAATATGCCGATGGTGTGAAGCCTTTCCGGTCCGTACGCTCGCATAGCTGTCCTCCTCGACACATCCGATGCGCCGCCTAAGGGGTAGGCGGTGATAGTACAGTGGGGTACGTTAAGAACAGATTATAGGAGTTGAAATGGTTGCGTCAATGGGGGAGACCGCAACACAGGGGATGTTCAGTGGATGCACAGGGAGGCCATGCTCTTCGGAGGGCCGACGGCGCGCGTCGGCCCTCCGAAGAGCATGATGGGCCACCAGCTATGGGCGGATGGCGCCGGACGCCCTCAGCGGGGGAGGGTGAGGGCGACGAGCGTATCTGAAAGGTCCTGGCCCTTGTGCGATTGCAGATTGCAGATTTGCGATGGTAGATTGGGCGCGGCGCATCTGGACACGGTCGAGGTCGCCTGGAACTGCACTAGAGCGGCGCCGCCGTCACCTTGAGCATCTTGTCGCCCTGAACGATCGCGTCACAGACTTCGTCCATGCCGCTGGTGACGCGGCCGAAGACGGTATGCTTGCCGTTGAGGTGCGGCTGGGGCTTGTAGACGATGAAGAACTGGCTGCCGTTGGTGTTGGGGCCGGCGTTGGCCATCGAGATCACGCCACGCTCGTGGGTCAGCGGGTTGCCCATCGTCTCATCGCGGAAGCGATAGCCGGGGCCGCCGGTGCCGGTGCCGGTCGGGTCGCCGCCCTGGATGACGAAGTCTTTGATCACCCGGTGGAAGACCACCCCGTCATAGAAGCCTTCATTGGCGAGAAAGACAAAATTGTTGACCGTCTGCGGGGCATGCTGGGGGTACAACTCCAGCTCGATCGGGCCCTTCGTCGTCTCCATGGTGACCTTGTAGGTCCTGGTCACATCGATCTGCATTGGCGGGGGGCTGTTCCACTTCATGGCGCTCACGTTGCGCTCCTTTCAGCGTCGGCAAGTAGCCGCGGGGATTATACCGATTCTGCTTGCTGGCATCGCATTGGCTCAGCTCCACACCTCCACAGCTCTCCAGTTCGACAAAGCCCTGTGTGGCGCTGGAGTGCTGTGGAGGTGAGCGCGACCATGCGGGATTGCCAATGCCACCTGATATTATACCATTCTCCACACGCGGCAGGCGGGTGCGTTGCATCAGCCCTGGGCCACCGGGCGCCCTTCAAGAAAGAAGCGGCCCTCGGCGTCGTCGTAGGCGAACAGCTCGGCATAGCGGCCCCACTCGCTGGCGATATCGAGCTGGCGCTCGGCCTCGGCGGGTGGGAAGTCGCGCTCGAGGGCGGTCAGCAGCACCTCCCAGCGCAGCGACTGGTCATCGGCGACCGCGAGCATCCGCAGCATCCAGCGGAAGAAGGGCAGGCGGCGCAGCCGGGTGGCAAAGATCTCCTTGCGTGCCAGAATGCTCGCCTCGGCGAACGCCTCACCCAGGGGGCTGAGGATCATGGCGCCATTGGCGACCCGGGCGAAGCCCAGCAACTCGGCCGCCTCCACCAGCGGCAGCAACTGGTCGAGATCCAGGCCAAGATCCTCGCGCAACTGGGCGATCTCGTCACGCTCCTCCGGGGTCGCGTTCGTATGCTCGAGCAGACCGGCGAGCGCAGTGACGGGAGCCAGCGGCAGGGCGCGCGTCTGCCCGGCCTGGCCCGGCTCGGTGCCGAACTCGATCTCCTCGGGCTAGGTCTGGCCCATCAGCAGCGCGTAGACGCGATTGACCAGCATGGCAAAGGCCTCGGATTTGCGGTCACGGGGGTGCGGGACCGTTACCGGCACCTCGGCCACGATGCGGCCCGGCCCTTTGTCCATGACCAGGATCCGGTCGGCCATGAACACTGCCTCCTCGATATTGTGGCTGACCATCAGCACAGCCCCGTGGACCAGACCGGCAGGCAGTATACCCAGGCCGTCGGGATGTGTCAACGAGGGGCTGGCATTTCCTGTTCGTAATCTGTGCAAAAGCTGGATCTTGTGCTATACTATTGGAAGAATAGCACGACAACGCCGCGTGGCAGCGGCAACACCGGTTGAGAGGCATGCAACCCCGTCGCTGGCGGGGTTGCCCTATGGGAAGAGAGTAGCCACGCCCTATGACCGACAGCTTCATCCACAGCCGTGTCGCACAGCTTACCCTGAAGCTCGCCTCGCTCACCCCGAGCCTCGAGCGCGCGCAGCAGTCGGTGCGCCGCCTCGAGGCCGAGCAGGTTCCGGCCGGCGCGGTCGCCGGCGCCCGCGCCGCCCAGCTCTCAGCCGCGCGCGCCATGGTCGCAACCCTCGAAGAGCGCGCTCGCCAGGTACGGGTCGCGATCAACGCCCTGCACGCCGAGCTCGTCGAGGCGTAACGCAACCCACCGGCATGACCCAGACAGGTGTGGCGTCGCACGCTGCCGCACCTGTCTGGTGTGTCGGGACGGGCGTACCGCTGATCCTGCATGCGAACTCCCTCGTGGGTGTGGCTGGCTGCGGGGGCGTCACGCCCGCGCAGTCAGGTTCGCCAGCAGGATCACCGCTGTCGATCGCGGCGATCGCCGTCCGGCGGCGGGTCGCCGGCAAGCACCTCAGGCGTTCACATCAACCACGATCCGGCCACGGACCTGCGCGTTGGTGATCGTCTCGCTATAGGCCGGCACGGCGCCCAGGGGGATCACCTCGGTGAGCCGGTCGATCAGGTCGCCCGGCAGATCACGCGCGATGCGCTCCCAGGCTGCGCGGCGCTGCTCGGGTGGCACCAGCACCGACTCGACGCCGATCAACTGGACGCCGCGCAGGATGAAGGGGAAGACCGAGGTGGTGAACTCGGAGCCGCCGGCGTTGCCGCAGGCCGCCACCACACCGTGGTAGGCCATCGAGCGGAAGAGCCCGCCCAGCGTCGCGCCGCCAACCGTATCGACCGCGCCGGCCCAGCGCTCGCTCTCCAGGGGCCGGCCCGGTGCGGTGAACACCGCCCGGTCGATGACATCAACCGCACCGAGCGCCTTGAGGAAGTCCGCCTCCTGGAGGCGCCCGGTGGACGCCACCACCTGGTAGCCGGCGCGGGCCAGTAGCGCGACCGCCACACTGCCTACCCCGCCCGCAGCCCCGGTCACCACCACCTCGCGCCCGCCTGGTTGCACCCCGTGACGCTCCAGCGCCAGCACGCAGAGCATCGCCGTGAAGCCGGCGGTGCCAATCGCCATGGCCTGTTGCAGGCTCATGCCCGCAGGCAGTGGCACCAGCCACTCGGCCTTGACCCGGTTCAACTGGCTGAAGCCCCCCCAGTGGCGCTCGCCGACGCCCCAGCCGGTGAGCACCACCTCGTCGCCTGGCTTGAAGGCCGGCGAGGCTGACTCGACGACCGTGCCAGCAAAATCGATGCCCGGCGCCATCGGCGTGGCGCGCAGGATCTTGCCCTTGCCGGTCACAGCCAGACCGTCCTTGTAGTTCAGGGTCGAGTAGGCAACCCGTACCAGCACCTCGCCGGGCGGGAGCGTGCTCAGCGGCACCTCGCGCACCTCAACCTGGCGCGACCCGCTGCTCTCGTCGACCACCAGGGCACGGAAGGTCTCCTCGCTCATCGTTGCGCTCCTCAGTTTATGAACCCGTCGGCGGCTACAGGGTCACGCTATAGGCGTGGTCGATATCGTCCAGGGCGCGAATGCTGGTCAGCACCTCCTCGGAGGCGGGCTCGTCGAGGGTCAGCACCATCATCGCCTGCTGGCGGGGCGCGAGCCGCCCGACGTACATCCCCGAGATGTTCACGTCGGCCCCGCCGAGCAGCGTGCCGACGCGGCCGATCATGCCCGGGCGGTCGCGGTGGTAGGTGAAGAGCAGCGCCCCCTGGGGCACAAAATCGACAAAGTAGCCGTCGGCCTGCACGATGTGTGGCTCGCCGCGCAGCACCGTCCCCGAGAAGACGTGCTCGCCATCGGCGGCCTGCACGCGCACCACCAGCAAGCCCGAGTAGCTCTCGGCCTCAGGCGAGGTGCGCTCGGTGAGGCGCACGCCCCGCTCGCGGGCGATCAGCGGCGCATTGACCGGGGTGACGCGCTCGATGCTGTTGGCCTCGAGCAAGCCCTGGAGCACCGCCAGCCGGACGGGCTGGGTATCCACCTCAGCGAGCTCGCCACAGAACTCGAGGTCGTAGCTGCGCACCGGGCTGTGGATGAGCTGGTTAACCAGCCTGCCCAGCTGGCGGCCGAGGGTCAGGTAGGGCTGCAGCACGGCCCAGGCCTCGGGGGCTACGAACGGCGCATTGACAGCGTAGCGCGGCGTGGCGCCACTGAGCGCCGCCGCCACCCCCTCGGCCACCTCGGTGCCCGCCGACGTCTGCGCCTCGGCGGTGCTGGCGCCGATGTGCGGCACCGTGATGATCTTCGGGTGATGGATGATCGGTGCGTCGGGGGGCGGCGGCTCCTGGCTGAAGACATCGAGCGCCGCCCCGGCGAGCTGGCCGGCATCGAGCGCGGCGAGCAGCGCCGCCTCGTCGACCACGCCGCCGCGGCTGGCGTTGATCAGGTAGGCGCCATGCTTCAGCTGGGCAAGACGCGCGGCATCGATCAAGTTCCTTGTCCCCTCAACCAGCGGGACGTGCAGCGAGACCACGTCGCTCCGCTGCAGCAACTCGTCCATCGCCACCAGCTCGACGCCGATCTGTGCCGCGCGGTCGAACGAGACGACCGGGTCGTAGGCCAGGACGTGCATAGCCATGGCCCGGGCGCGCACCGCCACTTCGGAGCCGATGCGCCCGAGACCGACGAGGCCAAGCGTCTTGCCGCGCACCTCCCAACCGACGAACCTGGTGCGCTCCCACTTGCCGCTCTGCAGCGAACTGTGGGCCTGCGGGATCGAGCGGGCCAGGCTGATCAGCAGGCCGATCGTCAACTCGGCGACGGCCACGTTGTTCGAGGCCGGCGCGTTGACCACGATAATGCCGTGGCGGGTGGCCGCGTTCACATCGATATTGTCCACGCCGGTGCCGGCCCGGCCAACGACACGCAGCCGCTTGCCCGCCTCGATCACCTCGGCGGTCACTTTGGTGGCCGAGCGGACCACCAGGGCATCGTAGTCGCCGATCGCCGCCAGCAGCCCGGCCTTGTCGAGGTCGAGGCGCACATCCACCTCGGCGGCTTGCCGCAGCACGTCGAGACCCTCCGCAGCGATCTTCTCGGTGACAAGGATCCGGTCCATAGTTTTCCTCGGTGTATGGTGATGGGCACAGCCAGACTGTGCCGGTGCTCCCGGCACGCCCCCATTCTACGCCGGCGTGATACAACTACGGTTCATGTGCGACGCGCGCCTCCACCGCCTCGCAGATGGCGTGGAGGATGAGGCCGTGCACCTCCTGGATGCGGGCACTGTTGACGCTGGGAACCACGATCGCGTGCTCGGCCAGCGCGCGGGCCGGGCCGCCGTCGTGGCCAAGCAGGGCGACGCTGCCGACGCGGTGGGTGCGGGCCGTCTGCAGGGCATCGAGGATGTTCTGGGAACGGCCGGAGGTACTGAAGGCGACCAGGACGTCGCCGGGCCGGGCCAGCGCCGCCAGCTGGCGGGCGAAGACGGCCGCGTAGCCAAAGTCGTTGGCGATACAGGTGAGCGCGCCCACATCGGCATTGAGACAGACGGCGGGCAGCGGGCGCCGGTTGCTGCGATAGCGGCCGACCAGTTCCTCGGCGAGGTGCAGCGCATCGGCGGCGCTGCCGCCATTGCCGCAGGTAAAGAGCGTGTGGCCACCGATCAGCGCGCTGGCCACGAGGCCAGCCACGGCGTCGACGGCGGCAGCCTGGGGCGCGAACGCCGCCAGGAGGGCGGACAACTCCTCGGCCTGGTCGCGGAAGGTGGTCATCCTGTTGCTCCCGAAACGCATGGGCATACGGCCTGTGGCATTATAAGATACTTCGTGGCCTGACACGCCGCCCCCTGATGGGGTTCACGGGCGGACGACACGGATGGGCGCCGACGGGCGCTCTGGCGTGGGGAGGCGCTGCCTGGCCCTCACCCCCGGCGCGGGGGCGACGCGCCCCGCCAGCAGCCAGTGCAACCTTCCGACCCTGCCGTACAGCATCCTCGCGCTCCAACCCAACGGACGACGGAAAAGCCGTACCAGGGCGGGCACTACCTCGCCCCCTCCCAGGCGGCCAGGGCCAGACCCGAGGCCACCCCGGTGAAGACGTCCATCTCCTGGAGCCTGGCGGCGCCAAACTTCTCGGCGAGCATGCGCACAAAGCGCGGCACCCGCGAGGAGCCGCCGGTGCGCAGCACCACATCGATATCGGCGGGGGCAAGGCCCGCGGCGGCGAGCGCCCGGTCCACGCAGCGCTCCACGGCCCGCACATCGGGACCGATCAGGCGCTCGAAATCCCAGCGGGGAACATGCTCGTCGAAGTCGATCTCGCCCACGTGCATGCTGAGTGTCGCTGTGTCGGCGTCGCTGAGGCGCACCTTCAGCGCCTCGACGGCCTCGTAGAGTGGCAGGCCGTAGTTCTGGCGCACGAGCGAGCGCAGCGCGCGCAACTCGCGCGGCCGGTCCCCGATCGCCACCGCCTCATCGATGATCGCCAGGTAGTGGGGCTGGGTCAGCTCGATGATCGTCTGCCACTCGCTCAGGTGGTCGAGCACGTGGCTCGGGAAGGGCAGGCGGCGAGGCCCGAGCGTGGCGCCCTCGCCGAAGTGGCGCAGCAAGCGCCCCATCACCAGGCGCTGGTCGAGCAGGTCGCCCCCCCCCCGGCC
>JACAEO010000180.1 GCA_013388805.1 Chloroflexota bacterium | reverse complement strand
CCGCTGGGCCGGCGCCCGCGCCACCGGGTGGGGCGCCGCACGGTGCGCCAGCCGGGGTACGCTGCGCGGTGATCGGCGACTACGGGCTGGCCGGCGAGCCGGCTGCCGCCGTCGCGGCCATGGTGGCCGCCTGGAACCCGGACTTCGTTGTCACAACCGGCGACAACAACTACCCCGATGGTCGCGCCGAGACGATCGACGCCAATGTTGGCCAGTACTACCACCAGTTCATTGCGCCCTACCGCGGCGCATTCGGGCCAGGCGCTGCCGAGAACCGCTTCTGGCCAGTCCTCGGCAACCACGACTGGGTCGTCGGCTACCCTGAGCCCTACCTGGCCTACTTCAGTCTGCCGGGCAACGGACGCTACTACAGCGTTAGCCATGGCCCGCTCCAGCTCTTCGCGCTCGATAGCATGCCGGGCGAGCCCGATGGCGTCGACAGCGACTCGCCGCAGGCCGCCTGGCTCCAGGCTGCGCTGGGCGCATCGACGGCCCGCTGGAAGGTGGTGGTGCTGCACCACTCGCCCTACTCCTCGGGCTACCACGGCTCCGCAACCTGGATGCGCTGGCCGTTTGCGGCCTGGGGCGCGCAGCTGGTGCTCGGCGGCCACGACCACACCTACGAGCGCATCGCGCGCGAAGGCATCACCTACATCGTCAACGGCCTCGGCGGCGGGGCGCGCTACGCCCGGGGCTTCAACGCGGTCGAGGGCAGCCAGGTCTTTTTCAATGCCGACCACGGGGCCCTGCTCGTCGAGGCCGACGGGCAGCAATTGCAGGCGCGCTTCGTCAGCCGGGGCGAACAGGTGGTGGACGAGTTCAGCCTGGCCGAGCCAGCACCGCCTGGCTGATCATCCCCCAGCCTGCTGCTGCCAGAAATATCGACAAAAAGTCATGCTTTGCTGCTGGACATGAGCTTTTTGCCGTGCTATATTTGCTGAAAAGCTGTCAATCCACGCACGAGCAAACGTCAGCGATATGAGCGCTGCTGTCATCCCCTTTCAGCTCAGCGTCAGCGGGCGCGGCCCGGCCAACTACGTCGTCCGCGCCTTTGCCGCCGGGCGCGGGGCCGAGGCGCCCCTGATGCCGCCGGACCCGCGCGATGCCCCGGATGTCCTGAGTCTGGCCCTGGGCCGGGCGCTGTTTCCCGGGCCGGTGCGCCAGCTGCTGATCGACGTGGCTCGTGGCGCCGACGAGGCCGGCGCCCGGGTCCAGATCCAGCTCTATGCAGCGCCGGATCTCGCCGGGCTCCCCTGGGAATGGGCCAGCCTGGGGCAGAGCAGCCCCTGGCGGCCCGCCGTGCGTGAGGACTACACCCTGGTGCGCTCGGGCAGCCTGCGGCCGGCGATCGAGCCGCTGCCGGTGGCCGGGCCGCTGCGCCTGCTCATCGCCTGCGCTGCGGGCGTCGAGACGGCGATCGGGCCGCTCGGCCACGCCCTGGCCGAGGCGGTGCGCGCCGGGCTGCTGGTGGTCGACCTGTTGCGCGATACGGACCCGCTCAGCCTGCGCGAGGCGCTCGCCGAGGAGCCCTGCCACGCCCTGCACCTGATCGCCGCCGATGCGTGGGGGCAGGGAGAGGGTGCCCGGCTGCGCCTGGGCCGCGGGCTCGACGTAGCCGGGCTGGCCGGGATCCTCGCCGACTACCCGAACCTGCGGCTCGTGACCTTTGCCGCCGACCGTGAGGCCGACCCTGCCGCGCTGGGCACGATGGCTGCCGGGCTGCACGAAGCCCTGGGGATGACCACGGTCGCGCTCGGCGGCCTCGAGCCCGATCAGGTGGCGCGCTTCAGCGGGCCGCTGTACCAGGCCATCGCGCTGGGCGACCCGGCCGACCTGGCGATCACCGATGGCCGGCTGGCGCTGGAGGCCAGTGGCGCACCCTGGGGCGCGCCGCGGCTCTGGCTGGTGCCGGGGACCGAACGCCTGTTTACGCCGCTTCCGCTTGATGCGCAGCCGCCACCACGGCGTGAGGGCATCCCCGAGACGGAGCATCTGCCTGTCGGCACGCCGCTGCGCCCTCAGCGCGAGCCGGCCCCGCCGGGCCGGGCCGCCCGCGCGCTGGCAACGGCCCGCGCCTTCGTGGTCAATACCACCACCGTGGGCAAGCCCGCCCAGCGCGCCCGCAGCCAGCCCCGCGGCCCGCTGCTCCAGCCGCGGCTGATCGCCCTGGCCGCCGCGCTGCTCGTGCTGGCGCTGCTGGTCAGCCGGGTGCTGCCCTCTGATGCCGCCACCGAAGGTCAACGCGACGCCGCGATCGCTGCCCTGCCGACGCTGCAGCCGGTCACGGCGGCCACCGAGGCCCTGAGCGGGCCGGCCAGCGTTCCTGAGCCGCGCGGCTTCCAGAGCTACCTCGTTGTGGCCGGCGACAGCCTCGCAAGCATTGCCGAGCGCAGCGGCAGCGACCCGGGCGCCCTGGCGGCGCTCAACCGGCTGGCCCCGGGGGCGACGCTGCGCCCCGGGCGCCCGCTGGTGGTGCCGGTCTACCACGATGGCGAGCCGCTGCCCGCGGCGCCGATCGTCACCCGCGGCAACCCGGAACGCCCCCTGGTGGCTCTGACCTTCGACATCGAGATCGATGACACGACGCTCTACGCCCTCCTCGATACGCTCGATGCGCGCGAGGTGAAGGGCACGTTCTTCGTGACCGGCTCCTGGGCCCAGCGCTACCCGGAGGCCGCAAAAGCGATTGTCAGCCGTGGCCACGAGATCGCGAACCACTCGCTCACCCACCCGGCCTTCTCGACGATCGGCGCCGATGGCGCGCTGAACGAACTGGCCGAGACCGAGCGGATCGTGCGCGAACTGACCGGTGCCAGCACCCGGCCCTACTTCCGCTTCCCCTATGGCGACTCGACGCCGCAGATGGTCGAGACGATCGGGCGCGCCGGCTACGTTGCCTACCATTGGAGCGCCGACGACGTGGCGATCGCCGACTGGATCGCCCGGGCGGCTGCTGACCCGGCCCAGGCCTACGGCGGCATCCTGCTCATGCACGGGCGCGCAAGCAGCGTGGCGGCGCTCGCCGGCTACATTGACCAGCTACTGGCTCTCGGCCTGCAGCCCACCACCCTCAGCGCCGTGCTGGAGTAGCGCGCGCCCGCCTGCTCACTCTCCCAACAGTTGCCGCAACAACTCATCATCGTCGTTGCTCGACGCGCGGGCCGGGGGCGCCGGAGTACGGGTGGTGTCGCCGGTGTAGGCCAGGCCGCGCGCGCTCCCCACGCGCGGCGCCTCGGGCGGCGGCGCGCCAGGCGTTTGCCCGAACCGTTCGAAGGCGCTGCGCCGGCGCTTGTAGGAGCGCCGCCGGGCGCCACCCCGCCGGTAAGAGCGCCAGTCGGCCACGGCCATGCCCACCAGGGCCAGCATGGCCACCAGCAGCGCGATCACGGCGAGCAATGCGAGCCACCAGCCTGACCGATTGACAAAGCGGGCCAGGGCTCCGCCCACGAGCTCCAGATCCACTGCCGAGCCCGCCGGGTTGCTCGACGAGCGTGGTGCGGCGCTGCCGGCGAAGCCTGACTGCCCGGCGGCCAGGGCACTGGCCGGCGCGCCGGCACACAGCGCCGCGGCGCCGCCCGCGGCGAGCACCTCGCGCCCGAGCAGGCCGAGCCGCACCTGGTCGGTCAGCGGGGCGCCCGGGGCTGCGTCGGGCGCCAGTTCGAAGCGCGCCCGCTCGAAGTACTGCACGGTGGTGGGCACACCCGTCTCGGGGTGATCCTCGATGAGCGCACCGGAGATCGGATAGCCGAAGACCGCCAGGCCGCCGAACTGCTCATAGAAGGCGCGGAAGCGCGCGTCGGCGAAGGCCTCGGGGGCGGCCAGATCGACAAGCCGCTCAGCGGGAGCGCCGGGGTAGCGCGCGGCGAAGGCATAGGCGCCAAGCTGCGTGCCGGACACGCGGAAGGGCCAGGGCTGGGCGGCGTGCCATTCGAGGCGCTGGCGCTCGGTGTAGAGCACCGGCACCGTCGTCGTGCAGTCGCCGGCGAGCTCGCGGGTGACAGGCCCCAGCGGCAGGCCGAAGACGGCGATCGCATCGCTAAGCGGGCGGGGCCCGGTGCCGCCAGGGCTCGCATAATGCTGGGCGAAATCGCCGCTGATCGGCAGCTCGGGGGCCTCGGCCAGGCGCACGGTGGGGCAGACCTCGACGATGGCGCCGGGTTCGGGCGCAACTGGCGGCAGCTGGTGCAGGCCGGCGGGGTCGCGCATCATCGTTCGCACGTGGGCGAGCACGTCATCGGCGCTGCCGGGAAGGATGGGCGCCGGGCGCGTATCGCCGTCCACATGGATCGTCGGCAGATACCGATAGCCGGTGACGCGCACCTGGCCATCGGCAGTGCGCGCCAGGCCAACGTAGAAGATCACCGAGGTGGCCGCGAAGGCCTCGGCCTGAAAGGCGCCCTGCGAGGCCAGGAAATTGGCCAGCGAGTAGATGACGAGCGCCGTGCGCCCGCCGACGTCGAGCACATCAACCGGCTGGAGCGTATGGGGTTGGGCGCCGAGGATCAGATCGGCGCCGGCCTCGGCCATGCGGCGCGCCGCGTCCACCTGGCTCTCGTGGGGGTAGAACTGGTACTCGAAGCCGAAGTGAGCGGCAACGATCACCAGGTCGGTTTCCTGGGCGGCCTGGCTGATGGCATCGAGGATACTCTGGCGCACGCCACCCTGCTGGCCGTACTCGCTGGAGTTGTAGAGCAGGTTGACCTGACCATAGGGGTCGGGGATGCCGTTGGTGCCCCAGGTGGCCGAAAGAAAACCGATCGTGATCTGATCCGCGCCCCGGGTGAGCGTGAGCGGCAGATAGGGCGGGCGGACGGCGCCGCTGGCGGCGGTGCCGTGCTGCAGGATGCCGTTCGCCTCCAGGACACGCAGGGTGGCGTCGAGGCCCTCGGGGCCACGGTCGAGGATGTGGTTGTTCGCGGTAGAGACGACATCGATCCCGGCGTTGCGCAGTGCGGCGGCGAGGGCCGGGTTGAAGTTGAAGAGCGGGTAGCCGCTGATCGGCGAACCCTCCAGCATCGCGCCGTCGAAATTGGTGTAGGCCAGGTCGGCGGCCTGGAGAAAGGGCCGTACATGGTCGAAGAGCATGTCGTAGCCCTGGGCCTCGCCCACCGCCTGGATGTTCTCGTGGGGAAAGGTATCGCCCGTGGCTGCCAGCGTGAAGTGGGTCTCCGAGCCGTCGCCGGGGCCACACATATTGGCGGCGAGCAGCGGCTGGTCGAGCCCGTCGGCGCGCTGGGCGTGGGCTGGTCGGACCAGCGGCGCGGTGGCGAGCAGCGCCACCATCGTGAGCAGCAGGGCGACGAGCGTGGGGCGAGCCATGCGCGCCTCCTTCTCAAAAGTGATACATTTGTGCTATACTACCACAGCATTGACGAGCGAGTCGCACACTGCGGGTAGAATAGGATCTAAGGCATGGTTCAGGATCGGACGTTCTCGCGTGACCGTTGCTCCACAACTCCACAGCTCCACACCTCCACACAACCGGCCTGGAGCGCTGGAGCCCTGTAGAGCTGACGGATGGCTTGTCACATGCGTGTGAACTATGTCTAACGCAGGAGCGGTGGGCTGATAGCAGGGAGCACCGATGCCATCGCGGTCCGTCCAGCTGATCATTGTGCTGTGCGCGTCGCTTGGCGTGCTCTACCTGGCTGCGCGCGCGCCGGGCGCACCGACGACGGTGCTCTCGCGCTGGGCGCTGACGGCGGCGGTGGCGGCCCAGCCGGCCGGAGAGGGCCTGGCCGGCCAGGCCGAGCGCAGGCCACTGGCAGGCATGGCCCTGCCGGTGCCGGCGTCCGCTGAGCAACTGGCGGCCTTCAACCGTGACAGTGCGCTGCACGACCGCGTGGCCGGCGGCCTGGTGGAGTACTACCGGCGCTCGATCGCAGGCGGCGAGCTGGTCTACAGCGTGGTGCGCCTCGATGATCGCGTGCACATCGAGGTGATCAACGCCGATGGGGCCATTCCCGGCAGCGATGCCGGCGGCGATACGATCTGGACCGATGGGCAGCGCCATCTGCGGCCGGTGGTCGAGATGGCGAACGCGCCCTACGCTGTTCGCCCCGGGATGGAGTTGCTCTGGGCAATGGCCTTCGGCTTCCACGGCGCGGTGCGCACCTCCAACGAGGGCAGCGTGGTGATCAACGGGGTTGTGCACCGGGTCAACCCGGGCCGCGGCGCGCTCTGCATAACCGCGGATCACCAGGCGCTGATCGGGCTGTTCGACGCCCGGCAGCTCCAGGGTTGCTGGCAGGCAGTGGGCGGCGGGCCGGTCATCCTCTGGAAGGGCAAGATCGCCAACCCCGCCGTGACCGCCGCGACCGACGAGTTTTTGCCCTTCAACCCGCTCAACGAGGATTTCGTCCAGCTGGACTGGCGGATCACGATCTACAGCGGCACCTTCCCCAAGACGGCGGTCTGTGTTGGCGCATTGCCCGGCGGGCGGGCCTTCCTGGTGCTCGCCAACGCCACCGGCATCACCGGCGTCGACTTTGCCCGGGCGCTGCGTGACATGGGCTGCCAGGACGCGCTCGGTGGCGACGATGACACCTCGACCCAGGCGGTCTGGCGTGGCCAGGCGCTCTGGGCCCGCGAGCAGCGCCCCGTCCCTGATGCGATTGGCGTGTATGTGCGCCATTAGTGACGGCAGGTTTCAAGCTACGGCTGGCAAACGCCGCGTTGCCCACGCTCTGGTCACGCTCGTTTCACACATGCTCACGACTGCGGCCCATTCAACAGTTGATCGACCAGCATCTGCACCGTGCCGGGCGCGGGCAGCGTCGCGTAGGGATCATCCGGGATGCCGCCCTCGTAGACCAGGTTCTCATCAAGGGCATAGCGTTCGACCTGGTCGGGCGAGAAGTTGCGGAAGGCCCAGGCCAGGCCGAGCATCTGGTCCAGCGAGAGGTCGGTCTGGATATTGTCACGCAGGGCGCTGCTCAGGTCGGCCAGCATCTCCACCTGGCTGAGAATGTTCTGCTCGCGCACCCGCTGGATAATCGCCAGGATCACCTGCTGCTGGCGGCGATTGCGCGCGTAGTTGCTGTCCATGTGGCGCATCCGGCTGTAGATCAGCGCGGTCTCACCGTCCATGTGCTGCGGTCCGGGCAGGAAGTGGGCGACCATATAGCCATAGTCCATGGTCGGATAGGCCGGGTCGTACAACTCCTGCTCGACGACGATATCGACGCCGCCGATGGCGTTGATGGCGCTGATGAAGGCGCTGAAGTCGGTGCGCAGCACGTGGTGGATGGGCACGCCGAGGAACTGGCTGACCGTGGCGCGGGCCAGCTCAAGCCCGCCGCCCAACTCGGGGTAGAGCTCGCCATAGACGGTGGCGGCGTTGATGCGGGACTGGCCATAGCCGGGGATGGTCACGATCAGGTCGCGGGGCAGCGAGAGCAGGGCCACGCGCTGGCGGGCCGCGTCCAGGCGAACGATCATGATCGCGTCGGAGCGGGTCTGCCAGCTCTCACCGGGGCGCCGGTCGCTCCCGAGCAGCAGCAGGTTGATGGGCTCGTTCGATGGCGGCAGCACGCCAACGGTGGGCATGAGCGTGGGCAGGGGAGCGCCGCCGATGGCCGGCAGGCGGATTGGGGTGGCACTGGGCGTTGGCGGCGCGGCGGTACTGGTGCGGGCCACGACGTCCGGCGGCTCGGCGGCGGGGCGCGCGCTGGCGGCGGG
>JACAEO010000042.1 GCA_013388805.1 Chloroflexota bacterium | reverse complement strand
GCGGCGGCCCAGGCCCCGGCGGCGCCGAAGTCGCTGCGCCGCAGCATCAGGCGACGCAGGGCGATGTCGAGCGGCAGCAGGAGCAGGGCGAGCAGCAGCAGCGGCAGCCCGATCTCGCGGGCGCGGGTGACGCCCTGGTCGACCCGGCTGAAGGCTGCAGCGGCGTCGTTCACGCTGGCGCCGCCGCTGATGGCCGCCAGTTCGGCCAGCAGCGCCTGGTTCGCCTGGGCGCCGCGGTACTCGGACGAGTAGGGCACGACCAGGCCCGCCGTCTCCTGGAGCACCACCCGGTCGCCGGCGGCGCCGCTGATCTGCACCAGGTACGTGCCGGGGGCAGGGCTCTCCAGCCGGCCCTGGTAGGTGTTCGGGCCGACCTGGGGCAGCGCCACCTCGCGGCGGGTGCCGTCGGTGCCGATCAGGGTTGCGGTGACCTCGAGGTTCTCCTGGCCGGCGCCGGTGGTGAGGCGCACCAGGGTCTCGCCGCCGGCCACCTCCATCTCGGCGCTGATCTCCTGGCCGCCCTGCACCGGCAGCACCGCGCCGACGAACTGGCTGGCGAAGCGGGGAAAGCCCTCCCAGCGGATCCAGTCGCTCGCCCATTTGCCCCGCGCATCGCTGAGCCAGGCGGCGCTGCGCCCCAGGCCGTACTGCCAGGTGGCCAGCAGCGGCTGCTCATCGTCGGTTTCCAGCACCAGGCGGGCGCTGTCCTTGAGCGTGCTGCCATTGAAGCCATAGAGGCGCGGCAGGCCCTGCAGACCGCTGAGCACCGGGCTCTCGCCCACGACCACCGGCGTGAAGGGCCGCTCGATGATGTAGTTGCCGACGGTGGTGATCGTCTCCTGGACGAAGATCTGCGGCACCTCGGCCATATCCTGGGCCGGGTAGTAGCGCCCGCCCCCGGCCATGGCCAGGCGCTCCAGGTAGTCGGCCGAGCCGCCCCCGGCCGCCACCACGGTCAGGGTCACCCCCTGGGCACGCAGCCGTTCGGCCACGTCGCGCTGGTCGCCGCCGGAGCCCCAGCCGTCGGTGAGCAGAATGACGTGCTTGAGGCGGGCGTCCACGCCCTGGAGCAGGGCCTCGGCCTCCTGCAGCCCGGCGCGTACATTGGTCGAGCCGCGCGGCGCGCCGTCAGCCAGGGCCTCGACCACCTGCTCCACGGTCGCGCCGGTGGTGGGCGGCATGGTCTGGATGGCCCGGCTATCGAAGGAGACGATGCCCAGCGTATCCTGGGGGCCGAGCAGGGCCGCCGCCTGGGCCACCGCCTCTTTAGCGATATCGACCTTGCGTGTGCCGGCCGACTGGAGGGGGGCAGCGCCGCGATCCGGGCTGGCGCAGTGGCAGGCGTCCATCGAGCCGGACTTGTCGATCACGAAGACCAGCGCCAGATCGGGGCGCTCCTCGCGGTTGCGCACGTCCATGTAGACCGGCATGGCCTCTTCGATCGGAGTTCGCCCGTAGCCGCCGACGCCGAAGCTCTCCTCGCCGCCGATCATCGCCAGGCCCTTGCCCAGGTCGCGCACATAGGCGGGCAGCGTGGCCATGGCCCCGACGGGCAGGGCGCGGGCGGGGGTATTGACGAGCAGCACGGCCTCATAGCTGCTGAGCCCGGCGAGGTCGGTGGGCATCAGTTCGGGGGCGAGGATCTCGGGGATGATGCGGGTGGCCTGCAGCGCGTTCACGAGCGGCTGGGCGGCGGCCCGATCGGTGGCAACGATCAGCACGCGGGGCGGGCCCTGCACCTGGATCAGCGCCGCGACCTCGTTGTTCTGGGTACGTCCGTCGCGCTCGGGCTCCACCTGCACGCGGAAGCGCTGGAAGCCGGTGCCGCTCACCTGCACCGGGAAGGCGATCTCATTGGCGCCGGGCTGGAGCGCGACCCGGCGCTCGCTGAGCACGCCGCCGTCGCCGAGCAGCCGCACGACGACCTCCTGGGCGACGTTACTCTCCACCGCGGCCACGATCGTCGCCGTCTGGCCGTCGCGAACGCGAGCCGGGGCCTCGAGGCGCGCGATCAGCGCCTCGGCGTCGCTCGTGGTGATCGCGAGATCGACGATATCGATCGGCACGCCGCGCGCGGCGGCGAGGCGGGCCGCCTCGCTGGCGCGACCCTCGTTTTCGCCGCCGTCGGAGAGCAGTACCAGCCGCTTCTCGGCGTCGGCGGGGAAGAGCGCCAGCCCGAGCTGGATGGCCTCTTCGATGTTGGTGCGGGTGGCAAGCGGCACCGAGCTGATCCGGCCCAGGCGGCGCTCCTCACTCGGCGCCCGCTCGACAAGCGCGTTGCCGCCAAACACCACGATCGCCGCCCGGTCGCCGGCGGGCATCGCCTGGAGCGCCTCCTGGATGAAGCTCTCCGCCTGGGCCCGGGTTGAGGGCGGCAGCGAGTCGCTCCCGTCGAGCAGAAAGACGGTGGTGAGCCGGTCGACCGGAAGCACCAGCTGGACGCCGGCCACGGCAAGCACCAGCGCCAGGGCGATCAGCGTGCGGAGCGCCAGGCTTGACCAGAAGCGCAGCGGCGTCAGGCGGCGGGGTGTGAGCAGGGCGACCGCCCAGATCAGCCCCACCGCGGCGAGCAGCCAGAGCATTTCGGGGTAGACGAATGAGAGGCGCGGCATAGGCACACTTTCGGCGCGCGACAGGACCCGGATGGGCTGGCCGCAGCGTGGGTGGGGGCAGATTGTTGCATTCTACCCGATCGTGGTGAGGCGGCGCAAGCATTCAACACCAGTCGAAAGACGGCTATCAGGCGCACAACGTTCCCGACCACGCCACAACTGATGGTACAATGCAGGCTATCGCCAGTCGCCCTCAGAACAGCAGCGGAGCAAGCGATGGAGCTTCCGGCGGAGTTGCTCACCCGGGCGCACTACTGGATGCGCCTGACCCGCGCCCTCGACGAGCGGGGCACGTTCTTGCACAAGCAGAGCAAGATCGTTGGCGGCTACTTCTCGCAGATTGGCCACGAGGCGCTGAGTGTTGCCGCGGGCATGGCCCTCGGCCCCGACGATGTGGCCGCCCCCATGCACCGCGACCTGGGCACCTACCTGGTGCGCGGGCTGCACCCGCAGCGCATCCTGGCCCAGTTCCTGGGCCGGGTTGGCGGCGTGAGCCGGGGACGAGACGCCAATCTGCACGGGATGGGCGATCTGAGCCTGGGCCTGATCGGCTTCATCAGCCACCTGCCGGCCTCCACCGGGGTGATCGCCGGCGTGGCGCACGCCTTCAAGCTCAAGGCCGAGCCGCGGGTGGCCATGGCCTTCTTCGGCGACGGCGGCGCCAGTCAGGGGCTGGCCCACGAGGCGCTGAACTGGGCGTCGGTCTTCCAGTTGCCCATGGTGGTGATCTGCGAGAACAATCAGTACGCCTACTCCACCCCGCTCGCGCGCCAGATGCACATCGAGCATATCGCCGACCGGGCCGCGGCCTACGGTATGCCCGGCGTGATCGTCGATGGCAATGACTTCTGCGCCGTCTACCAGGCGGCCAGCGAGGCCGTGGCGCGGGCGCGGGCCGGCGCTGGCCCCACGCTGATCGAGTGCAAGACGATGCGGATGCGTGGCCACGCCATCCACGACAATATGGCCTACGTGCCGCCGGAGCTCCTGGCGAGCTGGGCGCAGCGCGATCCGATCGCGCGCATGGAGGCGCTGCTGCGCGACCGTGGCCTGCTCGATGATGCCGCGCTCACCGCGCTGCTCGCGCAGATCGAAGCCGAGC
This sequence comes from Chloroflexota bacterium, assembly GCA_013388805.1. Taxonomy (GTDB): domain Bacteria; phylum Chloroflexota; class Chloroflexia; order Chloroflexales; family Chloroflexaceae; genus JACAEO01. The sequence goes on along the minus strand of JACAEO010000042.1, from coordinate 11,157 downwards.
TCGATGCCGCGCAGGCCGCTGCCGAGGCCAGCCCCTACCCCGATGGCGCGACGGTGACCGAGGGGGTGTATGCGGTGTAATACCAAATCCAGTTGGCAGTTCCGCATTGTCGTTGCCGTTATCGCTCATCGTGACGCCATGTGCGGCAATCTGTAATCCAACATCTGCAATCGGAAATGGTATGCTTGCTGGTAGCGCATTGGCTCAGCGCCACACCTCCACAGCGCGCCAGCTCGACAAAGCCCTGTGTGGAGCTGTCGAGCGGTGGAGATGAGCGGGACAATGCGGGATTGCCAATTCCACCTGGTATAAGGGTGGGGAGGTGTGGCGGTCTCGGTCTTCCCCACCATAGCGCCACTGTCTGATGAGGACCAGCCATGACCTGGGATGCGAATCTCCATGTGGGTGTCACCACCCTTGCTGAGCCCGGCGCAGCGCCCGCCAGCGCCACGCGCGAGTTGAGCTACCTTGAGGCCATCCGCGACGCGCTGCGCTACGAACTGCGGCGCGACCCGAGCGTCCTGCTCATGGGTGAGGATATTGGCGTCTACGGTGGCGCCTTCAAAGTTACCCAGGGCCTGATCGAGGAGTTCGGCGAGCAGCGGGTGATCGATACGCCCATGGCTGAGCTGGCGATGCTCTATGCGGCGATTGGCATGAGCTTCCAGGGCTTCCGGCCGGTGGTCGAGATGCAGTTCGCCGATTTTATCTCCACCGGCTTTGACGCGATCGTACAGTTCGCCGCCACCAACCACTACCGCTGGGGCCAACCGGTGCCGATCACCATCCGCGCGCCGGGCGCGGGCGGTCTGCGGGCCGGGCCGTTCCACTCCCAGTGCAACGAAGCCTGGTTCGTCCACACCCCGGGGCTGAAGGTGGTGGCCCCCGCTACGCCCGCCGATGCGCGGGGGCTCCTGCTCAGCGCCATCCGCGACCCGAACCCGGTGATTTACTACGAGACGAAGTATCTCTATCGCTCGCTGAAGGGGCCGGTGCCGGAGGGTGAGGCGGGGCTGGTGCCGATTGGCCGGGCAGCCCTGCGCCGCGAGGGCGAGGAGCTGTCGATCATTACTTACGGCGCGATGCTCCACGAGGCGCTGAACGCTGCAGCCGGGCTCGAGCAGGCCGGTCATAGCGTGGAGGTGCTCGACCTGCGCACGCTCAAGCCGCTCGACGAGCAGGCCATCCTGGCCACCGCGCGCAAGACCGGCAAGGTGCTGATCGTCCACGAGGCCAACCGCACCTGTGGTGTGGGTGGCGAGGTCGCCGCGCTGATCGCCGAGCACGCCTTTGCCTACCTCGATGGCCCGATCACCCGCGTGGCGGGGCCCGACACCCCGGTGCCCTACAGCCCGCCGCTTGAGGATGCGCACCGCCCCCGCGCCGAGACGATCCTCGCCGCGGCCCGGCAGCTCCTCGCATACTGAGCCCCCGTCACCCTGTCACTCCCTCACCCCGATAGGCCCGCAGCTCAGCCAGGCGTTGCTCGCCCACCTTGCCGAGGTAGGCGAGCCAGTCGTCCTTGTAGGGGCGCAGCGTCTCGACCACGGTCTTTGCGACGGCATAGTTGCGATACCACTTGCGGTCGGCGGGCACGATGATCCAGGGCGCATACGCGGTGCTGCAGCGCTCCAGGGCCTCAGTGTAGGCCGCCATGTAATCTTCCCAGTGCTCGCGTTCGCGCCAGTCGCCCGCCGAAAGCTTCCAGGCCTTGCTGGTCTCCTTTTCGCGCGCCAGCAGCCGCTCCGCCTGCTCCTCCTTGCTGATGTGCAGGAAGAACTTGAGGATGATCGTATTGCTCGCCGCCAGCAGGTGCTCGAAGTCATTGATCATGCGGTAGCGCTTCCGCCAGACCGTCTCGGGCACCAGGTTGTGCACCCGCACCACTAGCACGTCCTCGTAGTGCGAGCGGTTGAAGATGCCGATCATGCCCCGCTGCGGCGTAACACGATGCACGCGCCAGAGGAAATCGTGGCCGAGCTCCTCCTCGGTCGGCACCTTGAAGCTGTGAACATAGCTGCCCAGCGGCGAGACCTTGTTGAACACCTTGCGGACCGTGCCATCCTTGCCGCTGGTATCGATGCCCTGCACGATCACCAGCAGGCTATGGGTGCCGGCGCCATAGAGCAACTCCTGCAGTTCGTCGATCTCGCTGGTGAGGGCCTCCAGTTCCGTCTCGGCGCTCGCCCGATCGAGCTTGCCGTTCCCCTTCGGGTCGATCGTCGCAAGCTCCAGCTTGCCGTCGGGCGGTACTCGGTAGACAAGTGCTGCCATCGCCTCTTCCTCGTTTCGTAGCGGCCACGGGAAACGCGCGCTTAAGCATACCATGACCTTTTCTTAATCTCTGCTTGACCTCCGGGTGGAATCATGCAACGTTGCCGTTAGCGCTGGCCTGTGACCGGAGGAGGGGTTGGTGTCTCGTCGCGACATTGTGGTCCTGGTCCTTGATACCCAGCGTGCCGACCGGCTTTCGTGCTACGGCTATGGCCGTGAGACCTCGCCGCATCTCGACCAGCTGGCGGCACGGGCCACGCGCTTCAGCCACGCCTTCAGCACGGCCCAGTGGACGATGCCCTCCCACGCGTCGCTGTTCAGCGGCCACTATCCCCACGTGCACGGCCTGCTGCAGAGCCGCTCGGTGCTCCCGGCCACGCTGCCGACCCTGGCCGAGCGCCTTGCGGCGGGCGGCTACGCGACCGTTGCGTTTTGCAACAATCCGCTCGTCGGCGTGGTGAACAACGGGCTGCGACGGGGCTTTCAGAGCTTTCTCAACTACGCCGGGCTGCTCACCTCGCGCCCTAATCAGGCTGGACGCCAGCCGAGCCTCATCGGTCACTATCGGCAGTTCTTCAAGCGCAGCCTGGCCGCCCTCCTTGGCCGCATCCAGGATTCGTTCGCCCGCTCCGATCTGCTGCTGGCGCTCTCCTTCACGCCGCTCATGGTGCCCCTCTGGCAGACGGCGCTCAGCTTCAAGGGCAATACCAACCGTAGCCTTAGCGACGCGGCGCGCCTGCTGATCGAGCGGCGGGGACTCACGCCTGGCCAGCCGGCCTTCGTCTTCATCAACGTCATGGGCACCCACGCCCCCTACCATCCCCAGGCGCGACATCTGGACCGCTTCGCGCCCCACCTGCGCCACGATCCGGCGGCCCGCCGCTATCTGCGTCGCTTCAACACCGACATCTACGGCTGGCTGGCGCCCCTCGCCGCGCCGCTCGGCCCGGGCGACAAAGCGACCCTTGACGGGGTCTATGATGCCGAAGTGGCCAGCCAGGACGAACAGGTCGGCCAGTTTGTTGCGCGGCTGCAGGCGGCCGGCCAGTTGGAGCGCACCCTGCTGATCGTCTGTGCTGACCACGGCGATCACCTGGGCGAGAAGCAGCTGGTTGGTCACTCGTTCGGCGCCTACAACGAAGTTGTGCGCGTGCCCCTGATCATCCACGACCAGGGCGGCGACTTCCCCGCCGGCGCAACGCGCGCTACGCCGGTCTCGCTGCGCCGGGTGTTCCACACGGTGCTGAGTGCCGCCGGGCTGGCAACGGCGGAGGAGCAGCGGCTGAGTCTCGCCGCCGGCAGTGACCCGGACGGCGGTACGGTGCTGGTCGAGGCGCAGCCACCGGCCAACGTGGTCGATCTGGTGCGGCGCCACCAGCCAGCGTTGCTGCGCCGCAACGGCTACGATCAGCCATGCCAGGCGATGATCCACGGCGACTATAAACTGATCGTCTTTGGCGCCCGGCAGCGGGCCCTCTTTGACCTACGGCGCGACCTGGCCGAAACGACCGACCTCTATCACCTGCTCCCCGAGCAGGTCGAACTGCTGGAGGAACGACTGGAGGGTTTTGCTCAGCGTCGCACTGAGCAACTGCCGGCGCGTGAGCGACCAATCGAAGAGGACCCGCTGGTTCGCAAACGGTTACGCGACCTCGGCTATCTGGAGTAGGAACTGCGCCTATGTATCCGCCAGTTGATCCGATCCTCATCCAGCTTGGCCCGCTTACCATACGCTGGTACGGCGTGCTGATGATCGCGGGCATCTTTGCCGCGACCTGGGTGGCGGCGCGCTATGTAGCCTGGAAGGGCGAAAATCCGGACAACGTCTGGGATATGTTGCTCTGGGTGCTCATCCCGGGGCTGATCGGGGCGCGCCTGTACTATGTGTTCGTCCAATCGCCTCGTGGCCCTGCCGGCCTCGATCGCTACCTGGCCGACCCGGGGGCGATCCTGCGCGTCTGGGAGGGCGGGCTGCATATCTTCGGCGGCTTGCTCTTCGGTGCAGCGGCGCTGTTGCTCTACGCGCGCGTGCGCCGGCTGAACCTGCCGATCTACCTCGATGGGGTGGGCCTCGGGTTGCCCCTGGGCCAGGCTATCGCCCGCAACGCCAATTTTATCAACCAGGAGCTGTACGGTCCGCCGACCACCCTGCCCTGGGGGCTGCGCATCGATCCGCCGCACCGCATCCCGCCCTACAACGACCTGAATGCCTTTCCCGAGGGCATAGGCTTCCACCCACTGTTCCTCTATGAAGTGATCTGGAATCTGATCGGATTTGCGCTTCTGTTGTGGATTGCCCGGCGCTTTGCGGATCGCCTCAAACCAGGCGACCTGGCGCTGCTATACCTGATCTGGTATCCGCTCGGGCGTTTCTTCATCGAGTTGCTGCGTACTGACTCCTGGTTCTTCCTCGGCACCCCGTTCAACGTGGTTCACGTCCTCACCACGCTTGCCATACTGCTGGCCGCCGGCTTCCTGTTCTACCGTCATCGCGCCGGCACCGCCAAAGCGGCGCCCTGAGTATCGACACTATGCCAATCCCTCGCCTCCTGATCATCGGCCTGGACTGTGCCGAGCCCACGCTGCTCGAACGCTGGCGCGGCGACCTGCCGCACCTCGATCGTCTAATGCGTACGGGGGTGTCAGGCCAGTTGGAGAGTTGCATCCCGGCGATCACGGTGCCTGCCTGGAGCTGTCTGCTGAGCGGGCGTGATCCGGGCGAGTTGGGTATCTACGGCTTCCGCAATCGCGCCGCGCGCGGCTACGGCGCGCTGGTGGTGGCCGATGGGCGCGCTGTGCGCCATCCGCGGCTATGGGACTACCTGGGCGCCGCCGGCTGGCGCGTCGCCATCATCGGCGTGCCTGGCACCTACCCGCCCCCCGCGGTGAATGGCGTCGCCGTCAGTTGCTTTCTGGCCCCCTCGACCACGGCGACCTTCACCCATCCACCCGAACTGGCCGATCGCCTCACGGCCTGGCTGGCGCAGCCCTATCTGCTCGACGTGCCCGACTTTCGTTCGACGGACAAGGACCGCATCCTGGCTGATATCTACACCCTCTGCGACCAGCGCTTCGCGGTTGCACAGCGCTTGCTGGCTGAGGAGCAGCCCGACCTGCTCATGCTGGTTGATATGGGCACCGACCGCGTCCATCACGCCTTCTGGAAGCACATGGACCCGGCCCATCCCGACTACGTCGCGGGCTCGCCCTACCAGGACGCGATCTTCGCGTACTACCGCCACCTGGATAGGCGGATCGGCGAGTTGCTGGCCGCCTGCGACGCGCAGACCGCCGTGCTCGTGGTATCTGACCATGGCGCCCGCCCACTGATGGGCGGTTTCCGCCTCAACCAGTGGCTGCTCGATCAGGGCTATCTGGCGCTCCACACGCGACCGGTAGTTCCCGAGCCATTCGACCCCTCGGCGGTGGACTGGTCGCGCACCCGCGCCTGGGGCGCCGGCGGCTACTACGGACGGATCTTCCTCAATGTGCGTGGGCGTGAACCGGCAGGCGCCATCGCCCCGGCCGACTACGAGGCGGAACGCTCCGCTCTGGCCGCCGCGCTCACAGCGCTGCCTGGACCCGACGGGGCGCCACTGGGCAACCGGGTCTTCACCCCACAGCAGATCTATCGCAAGGTGCGCGGGATCGCGCCCGACCTGCTGCTCTATGCGGGTGATCTGGCCTGGCGTGTGATCGGCAAGCTCGGCGGCGACGGGTGGTTCACCCGAGAGAACGACACCGGACCCGACGACGCCAATCACGCCCAGCACGGACTGTTCATCTTCGCCGACCTGGCCCGCCCCGCTGCTGGCCGGCCGTTCAGCGGCCTGACGATCTACGATATCCTGCCCAGCCTGCTGGCACGCTACGGGATCGCGGCCCCGCCCGATCTGCGCGGGCGCGTGGCGGCCTGGTGAGCGTACGTGCCTGGAGATAAGGAATCACGATGCCGCTCATTGCCCCCTACGGCGGAACGCTCAAGAACCTGCTCGCGACCGGAAGTGAACGGCTGCGCCTGCTGGAACGGGCGCGTCGCCTGCCGGTCATCCAGCTCTCGACCCGAACGCTCTGCGACCTGGAGTTGCTCGCCACGGGCGCTTTTTCGCCCCTCGACCGGTTCATGGGGCGCGCCGACTACCAGCGTGTGCTGGCTGAGATGCGCCTGGTCGATGGCACGCTCTTTCCGCTACCGATCGTCTTGCGGGCGCCGGCCACCCTACGCATCAATCCCGGCGATGAGGTGACCCTGGCTGACCAGCGCAATAACCCGGTGGCGCTGATGCGCGTCGATGAGCTCTACGACTGGGACCCCGACAGCGAGGCGCGCTCCGTCCTCGGTACGACCGACCCGCGCCACCCGCTCGTCGCCGAGATGCGCGGGTGGGACGAGCGCTGCCTCGCCGGGCCGTTGACGGTGCTTGATCTGCCGCGCGCACCCGACTTCGCCGCCCTGCGCCTGACCCCCGCCCAGACGCGGGCGCGGCTCGCGGCGCTGGGCTACAGTCGAGTCGTCGCCTTTCAGACCCGCAACCCGCTGCACCGCGTCCACGAGGAGTTGACCCGACGGGCCGCCGACGCAGTAGGCGGCGCACTGCTGATCCATCCCGCCGTGGGTATGACGCGCCCTGGCGATGTGGATCACTACAGCCGGGTGCGCAGCTACCAGGCGGTGGTCGAGCGTTACTACGACCCGCGGCGCACGCTGCTGAGCCTCATTCCGCTGGCAATGCGCATGGCCGGACCGCGCGAGGCCCTCTGGCACGCGATCATCCGGCGCAACTACGGCGCCTCGCACTTCATCGTCGGGCGCGACCACGCCGGTCCTGGTCTGGACAGCCAGGGGCGCCCCTTCTACGGTCCGTTGGAGGCCCAGCACCTGGTCGCGCGTCACGCCGATGAGATCGGCGTGCAGCACGTGCCCTTCGAGGAACTGGTCTACCTGCCCGACCTCGATCGCTACGTCGAGGCCAGCGCCGTGCCGCCGAACGCCCGGGTACTGGCCATCTCGGGCAGCCAGGTGCGTGATGAGTACCTGGCCAGGGGCCGCCCGTTACCGACCTGGTTTACCCGACCCGAAACGGCGGCCATCCTCGCCGAGGTCTACCCGCCCCGCGAGCGCCAGGGCTTCTGTGTCTGGTTCACCGGCCTGAGCGGCGCCGGGAAGTCCACGATCGCAGAAGCCGTGCTGGCACTGCTGCTCGAGCGGGGGCGCCAGGTGACGTTGCTTGACGGCGATGTCGTTCGTACCCATCTCTCGAAGGGGTTGGGCTTCTCGCGCGAGGACCGCGACGCCAACGTCGTGCGGATCGGCTTCGTTGCGGCGGAGGTGGTGCGCCATGGTGGCGTGGCGATCTGTGCAGCCGTCAGCCCGTACCGCGCCGCGCGGAACGAAGTGCGCCATATGGTGGGCAGCGACCGCTTTATCGAGGTGTTCGTCGATACCCCGCTCGCCATCTGTGAGCAACGCGATACCAAGGGGCTCTACGCCAGAGCGCGGCGGGGCGAACTACGCGGCTTCACTGGTGTGGACGACCCCTACGAGCCGCCCATCGACCCGGAGCTACGCCTGACCACCGAGGATACGTCCGTCGAGGTCTGCGCCCGGCGTATCCTGGCCCTGCTTGCACAGCGGGGCTTCGTGCGTCCAGTGGATGGCGCCCCCACGTAATTCGCCCGCCCGTGGCGCAGGTCAGTACTTGCCCTGCTTGCGCCACTCCTCCTCCAGGGTGTGGGCATCGGCTGCGCCGTCGCGGTGGAGGATGGCGCTCGCGCGCTCGCGTTCTTCCCGGCTGGCCTGCACCATCACCAGCGTGCCGCCGCGTTTGATCAGTTCCTCGTACACCACCGCCTCGTCGTGGGTGATGCCGGCCCAGGTGAGCGCGCCGAGCACGCCGCCACCCACTGCGCCGGCCCCCGCACCGAGGGCCATGGTCATCCCGGCGCTCCCCAGCACGGCGGCAAGCGGGCCGGCGGCGAGCACCGGGCCGATCCCGGGCAGGGCAATCACCACCATGCCCACCAGTGCGCCGAGCACCCCGCCGAGCACGCCGCCACCAAGCGCGCCGATGGCCAGGTCCTCAGCGTGCTCGACGTTGCTGCCCGCGATCGCGATGTGCTTGTCCTGCGAGTGGGGGCCGATCAGGCTGATCTTCTCCCGGGCAAAGCCGGCGGCGATCAGGTCGGCGACTGCACGCTCCGTGTCCGCGGGATTGTCGAAGATACCTACCACGGTCTGTGTCATGGAAGTGCCTCCTTCCAACGACCTCCGGCCGGCAGGCACATGCCTACCGGCATGCTCCTCGATCTACTGCTGGTCCGTGCGGCGAGTCAGTTTCCAGTATACGTCATTGCGTGGCCAGGCTCAAGAGGTAACCACGCCGCGTATTGTGTCCCGCACCGCTATACTTGGACTAACCGCCACCAGCCTGCGCAGCGTTTGGGAAAGGAGCGACGACGATGCGATCCCTCAGCGCCCTCTTTACGAACAACCGGGCCTGGGCAGAGTCAATGAAGGCCCGTGATCCGGAGTTCTTTGCGCGACTCGCGCGGCAGCAGGCCCCCCGGCATGTGTGGGTCGGCTGCTCGGATAGCCGCGTCCCGGCCAACGAGATCGTTGGCCTGCTGCCCGGCGAGCTCTTCGTCCACCGCAACGTCGCCAACCTGGTCATTCACACCGATCTCAACTGCCTGTCGGTCCTCCAGTACGCGGTCGAGGTGCTCCGGGTGGAGCATATCATTGTCTGCGGGCACTATGGCTGCGGCGGTGTTCGCGCGGCCATGCTCGACAGCCGGCTCGGCCTGATCGACAACTGGCTCCGGCACGTTCAGGATGTCATGAAGAAGCACGCGGCGCTACTGGAGCGCCTGCCCGAGGAGCAGCGCCTCGACCGGCTATGCGAGCTGAACGTTATTGAGCAGGTCGCCAATGTCGCCCAGACCACGGTGGTGCAGAGCGCCTGGGAGCGCGGGCAACACCTCGAGATCCATGGCTGGATCTACCGCATCTCCGATGGCGTGCTGCACGACCTGGCCGTGTGCACAACGAGCCTTGCGGAGCTGGAGGAGAACTATGCGCGCATCTACACGCGCGGCGCCGAGGGTTAGCGGCGCCGGTCGGTCTCGAACACATATCAGCCCCGGCTCACCGCCGAGAGGCGCATGAGCAGGCCGATGATGATGAAGTTGATCAGCACCGACGAGCCGCCGTAGGAGACGAAGGGCAGCGTGATGCCGGTGAGCGGGATCAGCCGCAGGTTGCCGCCGATGATGATCAGCGTCTGCACGGCCAGGATCGTCGTCAGCCCGATCGCCAGCAGCTGCTCAAAGCCACGGAAGCGCCCCGGAATACGCAGGGCGATATGGAGGCCGCGGAAGATCAGCAAAATGTAGGCTGCCAGCACCGCCAGCGTCCCTGCCAGGCCCAGTTCCTCGCCCACCGCAGTGAAGATAAAGTCGGTGTGGATGGCCGGCACGATCGCCGGGATCCCGAGGCCAAGCCCCGTGCCGAAGACCCGCCCGGCCGCCAGCGCGTAGATCGCCTGCACGATCTGGTAGCCCGTGCCCTGCGCCGTCGCCCAGGGGTCCAGCCAGATCTGCACGCGCAGCGCCACCACTGGCAGGAACTGGTAGAGCACATAGGCCCCCAGCCCGAAGGCCAGCATGCCTGCCAGCACGTACCAGCCCTGTCCGGTGGCTGCGTAGAGCATGGCCAGAAAGACGCCGAAGAGCAGCAGCGCCGCCCCCAGGTCGCGCTGGAAGACGATCGTGGCCATGGCCAGGCCCCACATGCCTGCCAGCGGCGCCAGGTAGGGCAGCGGCGGCAGGGTCAACGGCCCCAGCCGGTAGCCCGAGGCGACCACCTCACGGTGCTGGTTCAGGTACGAAGCCATGAAGATCACCAGGATGATCTTCAGCAGCTCCGAAGGCTGGAACAGGAACAGGCCGAAATTGAACCAGACCTTCACCCCGCTGTTGTTCGGGTCGACGCCGAAGAGAAAGGTGGCAAAGATCAGCGCCAGACCGATCGCCAGCCAGACGTAGCGGTAGTGATCGAGGAAGTCGAGCAGCGAGAGCCGTAGCGTCCGGATGAGCAACCGGTCCCACGGCACGAAGAGCATCGCCCCCAGGCCCAAAACGCCCAGCGTTACCCAGAGCGACTGCCTGGCCGCGACACCCTCGTAGCAGGGGAAGATCGTCCCGTCGGCGGCGGTGCAGCGGTAGAGCGTGTTCAGGCTCGGCTCGAGCCGCGCGGTCAGCATCAGGCTCAGGCCGGCCAGCAGCGCCACCAGCGGCAGCAGCACCTGGTCGGCCTGGGGATTGGCGATGCTCAGCCCCAGCGACACGCCGATGAACAGCAGCAGCGGCAGCGTCGAGGGCCAGAGGATGTTCAGCACCCCCGGTACGCTGGCCACAAACTCGCGCTGCCTGGTCGCGACGACGACCAGCAGATAGCCCGCCGCAAAGAACAGCAGGACGGTCAGCAGCAGCTGGAACTCCACCCCCCGGAACCGGCGGATCAACGCGAGCGGGTTGAGGACGGGGCGCTGTGCCATAGGTGATCCGTTCGTCTGGCGGCTGGTCGTGTTCATGCTCTGTGTAGTGTAGCATGCCCCGGCCCGTGTGGTGGCAAGGCCCTTAAGGGCTCCGCAGAACCATGGTGTCATTCCGAACGGAGCGCAGCGCAGTGAGGAATCTGGCCGTGCAGCCGGAGCAGATTCCTCGCTGGCGCTCCGCAGCACCATGGTGTCATTCCGCGTACCTGATGGCCCGGCGGCGGGCCAGTGGCGCCAGGAGCAACCCATGTCACCCCGAGCCCTTCGGCTCCGCGGCTCCCGAGCTTGTCGAGGGGCAGGGCAGGCTCCGCGAGGGGTCCTGCGGCGC
>JACAEO010000154.1 GCA_013388805.1 Chloroflexota bacterium | reverse complement strand
GTGTCGGCGCTGACAGGGGGTGCGGCAGCGGCAGGGGGTGCGGCGGCGGCGGTAGGCGCGGCGGCGGCAGGGGGGGGCGCGGCGGGCGCCCTCGTCACCGGCCCCGCGCCAATGATCGCAATCACCTCGCCGATCGGCACCGTCTGGCCCGCAGGGATGATGATCTGCTGGAGGATGCCGGACTCAAACGCCTCCAACTCCATCGTTGCCTTGTCGGTTTCGATCTCGGCGATGATCTCGCCGGCATTGACCTGGTCACCTGGCTGTTTCAGCCAGCGCCCCACCGTGCCCTCCGACATCGTATCGGACAGGCGGGGCATCGTTACTTCGCCCATGCTTGCTCCCTGGTCACATCAGGTTTTCCCCGCCAGCACCTGCCGGATCGCATAGATCAGACTGTTGGCGTTAGGCTTGGAGGCGGCCGACAGTTCCTTCGCGTAGGGCAGCGGCACTTCGAGGCCGGCCACGCGCTGCACTGGCGCATCGAGATAATCGAAGGCCTGCTCCTGAATGCTGGCGGCGATCTCGGCCGTCACGCCGTAGGAGTACCAATCCTCGGCGATCACGACCGCGCGGTTGGTCTTCTTCACCGAGGCGATGATCGTCGGGCGGTCGAGCGGGCGCAGCGAGCGCAGGTCGACCACTTCGACGCTGATGCCCTCATTGGCCAGGCGCTGGGCGACCTGCAGGGCAACCGCGGTCATACGCGAGTAGGCCACGACGGTCACGTCAGTGCCGGGGCGTTTCACCTCGGCCAGGCCAATCGGCACCACGTAATCGTCGTCTTCGGGCACCTCGCCCTTGGTATCGTAGAGCGCCAGGCTCTCGATGAAGATCACGGGGTCATCATCACGAACCGCGGCGCGCAACAGGCCCTTGGCGTCATAGGGCGTGGCGGGGGCCACGACCTTGAGCCCCGGGCAGTAAGCGAACCAGTTCTCGAAGCTTTGCGAATGGGTCGCCCCCAGTTGGCCGGTGCCGCCCGAGGGCGTGCGGATAACCAGGGGCACCCGCACCTGGCCGCCGAACATGTAGTGGATCTTCGAGGCGTGGTTGACCACCTGGTCGATGGCCACCAGGATGAAGTTGATGGTCATAATCTCGACCACCGGGCGCAGGCCGAGCATGGCTGCGCCCACGGCCACGCCCACGAAGCCCTCCTCGGCGATCGGCGTATCGACCACACGCTTCGGGCCAAACTCCTGCAGCAGCCCCTCGGTAATGCGGTAGGAGCCCTGGAAAACCCCGATCTCCTCGCCCATGAGCAGCACGTTGGGGTCGCGGGCCAGTTCCTCGCCGAGGGTGTCGTTCAGCGCCTGGCGGTAGGTAATGATGGGCACGCTGTACGCTCCGATCTAGCTTTCACCCCGGTTGATGCGCGCCGCGTGGAGCGCATCCTCGGGGCCGGGCGTGTTGGGCACCGGGGTGGCGTACATATTCGCGTAGAGATCCTCGAACGACGGGTCGGGGCTGGCGTTGGCGAAATCGATCGCCTCCTGGACCTCGCGGTCGATCCGCTCGGCGGTAGCCTTGAGCCAGGCCTCGTCTACGATAGCGTGCTCGAGCAGCAGGGCCGCGAAGTTGCGCACCGGGTCGTGGGCCGCGCGGCCCGCGCGCACAAACTCGGGGTCGCGGTAGCGGTCGGCGTCGATGACCGAGTGGCCGCGGAAGCGGAAGCTGACCACGTCGAGGATGGCCGGTTCGCCCTCGGCCTCGGCGCGCGCACGCAGGCGGCGCACCGCATCGCGCACGGCCAGTACATCGGTGCCGTCGATCTGCTCGCCATGGATGCGGAAGGAGGCGCCCTTTTTCCAGAGGTCCGGCTCGGAGGAGCCCATGGCCACCGAGGTGCCCATGCCATAGCCATTGTTGACGATAAAGAAGAGCACCGGGCACTGCCAGAGTTTGGCCAGGTTGAGCGACTCGTAGAAGGCGCCGATGTTGGTGGTGCCATCGCCCATCTGGGCCACGACCACACCGGGCCGGCCCTGGTAGCGCAGGGCATAGGCCGCACCGACGGCGAGCGGCACCTGGCCGCCGACGATCGCATAGCCGCCCATGAAGTGGTGCTCGCGGCTGAAGAGGTGCATCGAGCCGCCGCGACCACGGGCCACCCCGGTCTCCTTGCCGAAGAGCTCGGCCATCACCGGCCCGGGCGGGACGCCACGGGCCAGGATGTAGCCGTGCTCGCGGTAGTTGGTGAAGATGTAGTCATCGGGCGTGAGCGCGGCCATAAGACCGACGATGGTGGCCTCCTCGCCGAGATTGAGGTGGCAGTAGCCGCCGATCCTCGCCTTGACGTACATCTCGCTGGTGCGTTCCTCGAAGCGCCGGAGCAGGAGCATCTGGCTGTAGTAGTGCTTCAGGTCGTCGACGTGCTCACGCTCCAGGGCAGCCCGGGCCGCATCCTCCACCTTTGCCATCCGGTCGCTCCGTTTCTACGGCGCCGCCTACATGCCGGGCGGCACCACATCGTGGACGAAGGCCTGCGCGTCGGCGCCACAACGGGGACAGCCGGCTGGCGGCTCTGCGCCGCGCACCAGTTCGCCGCACACGCCGCACACCCAGCGCATCGCGATCTCCCGCACCAGGTCCGAGCGGCTGACGATGCCGACCACTTTACCATCCTCGACCACCGGCACACGCCGGATGCGCTGGTTGGTCAGCAGGTGTTGCACCTGCTCAACCTCGGTGTCGGGGCTGATGGTGATCACCCCACGGCTCATGATCTCGCTCACCAGGCGCCCCGGGCGGGCGATCAGGTCGTGCTCCGTCACCAGGCCGAGCAGCATCCCATTCTCGTTCACCACCGGCAAGCCACTGATGCGGTTGCGGGCCAGTAGCCGCGCGGCGTCCTCGACGGTCGCATCAGCGCGGATGCTGATCACCGTGCGGGTCATGATCTCATGTGCCTTCATAGCCGGTATTCCTCAGAGTTGCAAGACGCAGTCGCACCGCATGCCCCGGTTCCCCACTCGTGGCGGCCAGGAGACCGGGCGAACCGCCGGCAGCGCCCCTGCCGGGAGATGCCTGCATCACTCCTGTACATCACGCCTCAGACATGTTTCAGAATCGGCATGCCAGTGTGACCACAGCTCCACACCTCCACAACTCCACAGCTCCACAGCTCCACACCTCCACAGCTCCACACCTCCACAGAATCGGTCTGG
>JACAEO010000433.1 GCA_013388805.1 Chloroflexota bacterium | reverse complement strand
CTGCGCGCCCGCGCCGACCAGGCGAAGGCCGCCGCGCTGCGCGAACGCCCGCCAGGTGTGATAGAATAGCGCCGTTGCGACCCTGCCCGTCGCCCGAGGCGGCGGTTTTTTGTCACGTGTGGTCCCCGAACGCCAGTGGACTGCAGTGTACGGAGTCTGTGTGCGCGCTCTACTCAGTGTCTATGATAAGACGGGGGTGCTCGATCTGGCCCGCGCGCTGCTGGGCCTCGGCTTTGAGTTGATCTCCACCGGAAATACGCAGCGCCTGCTCGCCGAGGCGGGCCTGCCGGCCATCCCGGTGAGCACGGTCACTGGCTTCCCTGAGATCCTCGACGGCCGCGTGAAAACGCTCCACCCGGCCATCCACGCTGGCCTGCTCGCCCGCCGCGATCGGCCCGCGCATCTGGCCCAACTCGCCGAGCTCGGCCTCGCCCCGATCGACCTGCTGGTTGTTAACCTCTACCCGTTCCAGCAGACGGTTGCCCGCCCCGAGGTGACACTTGATGAGGCGATCGAGCAGATCGATATCGGCGGCGTTGCCCTGCTGCGTGCCGCTGCGAAGAACTTCGCCCATGTGCTGCCGCTGGTTGATCCTGCCGATTACGCCCCCGTGCTCGAGGCGCTGCGCGCCGGCCACGTGCCCCCCGCGCTGCGGCGCCAGCTTGCCGCCAGGTGCTTCGCCCACACCGCCGCCTACGATGCCGCAATTGCCACCTATCTCGCCGACGATCCGCTGCCCCCGATGCTGACGCAGGCCTGGCCGCAGGTCCAGCCGCTCCGCTATGGCGAGAATCCACACCAGCGCGCCGCCCTCTATGGGCAGTTTCAGGAGTTGTTTGCGCAACTGCACGGCAAGGAGCTCTCCTATAACAACATCCTCGATACGAGTGCCGCCGCCGAGTTGATCGAGGAGTTCCCCGCTAGCGAAGGCGCGACGGTCGCGATCATCAAGCATACGAACCCCTGTGGCGTCGGCAGCGCTGCTACTCTGCTTGAAGCCTGGGAACGGGCCTTCGCCACCGACCGCGAGGCGCCCTTCGGCGGCATCATTGTCGCCAACCAGCCCCTCGATCTGGATCTGGCCCGGGCGATTAGCGAGATCTTTACCGAGATCATCATCGCCCCGGATTTCGCTCCACAGGCGCTCGAGCACCTGCGCAAGAAGAAGAACCTGCGGCTGCTCAAGGCCCTGCGCCCCGTCAGTCACGGGCCCGCGATCGTGCTGCGCAGTGTGCCCGGTGGCGTGCTCGCCCAGGAGGCTGACCACGCGCCGCTGGCGGCCGAGGAGTGGCACGTCGTCACCCGGCGCGCACCGACGCCCGAGGAGCAGCAGGCGCTGCGCTTCGCCTGGCGCGTGGTCAAGCATGTCAAGTCGAATGCGATTGTCTACGCCGGCCCCGACCGTACGCTCGGCGTCGGCGCCGGCCAGATGAGCCGGGTGGATAGCTCGCGCCTGGCCGTATGGAAGGCCCAGCAGGCCGGTCTCTCGCTGGCAGGGAGCGTGGTGGCCAGCGATGCGCTCTTCCCCTTTGCCGATGGGGTGGAGACCGCGCTGCGCGCCGGGGCAACGGCGGTGATCCAGCCGGGTGGCTCGCTGCGCGACGCGGAGGTGATCGCCGCGGCGGACGCCGCCGGGGCCGCGATGGTCTTTACCGGTCGTCGCCACTTCCGGCATTGACCCGCTGGAGCGTGAAAGGCTGCTCGTCTGTGGACGCGATGATGACCCTGCGCTTCGACCAGTCTGGCCTCATCCCCGCCATTGTGCAACACGCCCGCAGCGGCGAGGTGCTTATGCTGGGCTATATGAACGCCGAGGCCCTGCGCCTGACCTGTGAGAGCGGCCTGGTCACCTTCTGGAGCCGCTCCCGCCAGGCGATCTGGCGCAAGGGCGAGACGAGCGGCAATGTGCTGCGCCTGGTGGAACTGCGCCGGGATTGCGATGACGATGCGCTGCTGGTGCTGGCTGAGCCCGCCGGGCCAACCTGCCACACCGGTGCGCGGAGTTGCTTTCACCGCGACCTGGCAGGTGAGGTGGTCAGCCGCGCAACCCCGCCCGCCGCCACCCTGGCGCGCCTGGCCGATGTGGTGCGCGCGCGACGGGCAACGGCGCCGGAACAGTCCTACACCGCGAAGCTGCTGCAGGGCGGAGTCGATCGTATCGGCAAGAAGATCGGAGAAGAGGCGGCCGAAGTGATCATCGCCGCAAAGAACGCCTCAAAGCCCGAACTCGCCTATGAACTGGCCGACCTGTTCTATCACAGTCTGGTGTTGATGGAGAGCCAGAACCTGCCGCCCGAAGCGGTCTGGCAGGAGCTCGAACGCCGTCTGAACCCCTGAGTACTTATAGCCCGCCAGGACGATTCGCGTTGGCGGGCTATGACGCTCGCAGTACCCTATGCATGACCACTCCGGGCGCGCCCTGGTGATCGACGACGACGCGGTCACCCGTGACTTCTGCAGCGAGACCCTGCGCCGCGCTGGCTTCGCCGTGGACGCCCTGGACTCGCCCGTCGCCGCGCTGCCGACGCTGCTCGCGCGCCCCTACGACCTGGTGCTGCTTGATAGCTCCATGCCGGCGGGAGACGGTCTGAGCCTGCTCCGGCAGTTGCGCGAGCGCCACCTGAGTGTGCCCATCCTGCTGATCAGCGCAGGCGCCGGGGTTGAGCACGCTGTCCAGGCGATGCGCCTGGGGGCCCGTGGCCTGCTGCTGAAGCCGTTTTCCGCCGAGGAGTTGCGCACCACCGCCCTCGAGATCGCCGGCGAACGACGCGCGGCCCGCTCGCGCGACCGGGTGGCGGCGCTGCGCCCCGTCGTGCAGGTGGGCGAGCGCTTGCTGGGCGAACTGGATCTGCCCCGCCTCCAGGACCTGATCATCGAGACAGTGCGCGCCGAGCTTGACGCTGACCGCGCCTCGCTGATGCTGCTCGAGGATGACAGCCAGTGGCTGCGCATCGTTGCCTGCTCGGGGCTGCCGGCGCCAGTGCAGGTGGGCCACCAGGTGCCGGTGGCCCGTAGCGTCGCCGGCTGGGTGGCGACGCAGCGCCAGCCGCTGCGGGTCGATGCCGGCGGAGCGATCACCCCGCCCGTCGACCATTTGCGCGATGCGCTCTTCAAGGACCGGATCGTCTCGGCCCTCTCGGTGCCGGTGCTCGCCGGGGAGCGCGTGCTGGGCGTGCTCAACGCGGCCAAAGAGCGTACGAGCTCGCCCTTCACCGAAGCCGACCAGGAGTTGCTCATGCTGCTGGCCGCCCAGGCGGCGATCGCGATCGAGAACGCGCGGCTCTACACGCGGGTTGCCTCGTCCGAGGGGCGCTATCGCGCGCTGCTGCAGCATGCCAGCGATGCGGTGCTGCTGCTCGATGCCGCAGGGCAGGCCATTCTTGATGCGAACCTGGCCCTGGAGCAACTCAGTGGCTATAGCCCCGGCGAGTTGCGCGCGCTCGAGCCAGGCCAGCTGCTGCCCGCCCTCGCCGACCTGGCGCAGGGCCTGGGTGAGCGGGCCAATGGCGCGACACCGCGCGAGAGCCAGGAGATCGAGACGGAGTTGCGCACCAGGCATGGCCAGGCGACGCCCGTGGCGCTGAGCCTCAGCGCCGTCCCCCACGCGGGCGAGCAACTCCTGCTGGTCATCGCACGCGATATCAGCGAGCGCCAGCGCATCGCCAAGCAGCTGGTGCAGGCGGAAAAGCTCGCCGCCCTGGGCCGGCTCTTGGCCTCACTGGCCCACGAGATCAATAACCCGCTCCAGGCGATCCACAATTCGGTCCATCTGCTGCTGAGCCGGCCCCTGAGCGAGGAGAAACGCCAGCGCTACCTCACGATGACCCAGGAGGAGATCGAGCGGCTAATCAGCATCGTGCAGCGCATGCTCGAGTTCTATCGGCCCGGCCGCGAGGGCATGCGCCCGGTCGATGTCAACGAGATCATCGATGCCGTCTTGCCGCTCACCGAGACGCAGCTGGCCGAGCGCAAGGTGCGCCTCGTGCGCGAACGCCCCGGGCGACTGCCCCGCGTCTTCGCGATCAGCAACCATCTCAAGCAGGTCTGTTTCAACCTGATCTTCAATGCGCTCGAGGCGATGCCAGATGGTGGCGAGCTGGGAGTCCGAGCCTACCTGGTCGAGGCGGACGCGGAGTTGGACGAGGCGGGCTTTGTGACGGTGCTGGCGGCGAGCGCCGGCGATCGGTCCGCCCGGCCGCTCGTGGTGATCGAGATCAGCGACACCGGCAGCGGTATCCCTGCGCAAGATCTGCCGAAGATCTTCGAGCCCTTCTACACGACTCGCACCAAGGGCACCGGCCTCGGGCTCGCCGTCAGCTACACAATCGTCGAGCAGCACCACGGCGATCTGGCAGTACGCTCGGCCGAGGGGGTCGGCACCACCTTTCGCATCACCCTGCCCGTGGCGCAGTAGCTTGAGCATTAGAGCAGCCCCGCGATCGGTCTGATCACAATCCGCCCGCCGGGGATGTCGAGCTCGGCGATAAAATCGCGCACCATGGGCACCAGGGCATCGGCGCTGCCGGGGCGGCTGATCACCAGGACGTCGCCGGCGCCCGTTTCGAGGACCTCGCGCACCTGGCCGAGGGCTTCGCCCGCCACAGTGACGGCCACCAGCCCGACCAGCTGGTGCAGAAAGTACTCATCCTCGGCGAGCGGCGCGGCTTCGGCCTCGCGGATGAAGACCTCGCAGCCGCGCAGGTCATCGGCGGCGGCGCGACTGGTGATCTCGCGCAGGCTGAGGATGAGCAGACCCGGCTTATGCTCGAAGACGCCGGTCAGAGTGTGGGGGGTGCGCTCCTTGCCCAGGTAGACAATGCGCACGTGACGGCGGAGATGCTCGGGCCGGTCGGTGTACGACTTGACCTTGAGCTGGCCACGGGTGCCGAAGGGCGCCGCAACCTGGCCGATCAGTAGCAGTTCGTCGGGCGATGGGGAACTCATGCCGTCCATCGATGCAACAGGAGGGGCGCAGGATGCCTGCGTCCCTCCTGTGTACCGTGCCTCAGCAGCTACTCGATATCCACGTGGACCCGCTTACTCTGGCGCGCCGCGGCGACGCCCATCAGATCGCGGATGGCCTTGGCAACCCGGCCGCTCCGACCGATGACCTTGCCAGTCTCATCAGGAGCGACAGAGAGCTCGTAAGTAACGGTAAAGCGGCCGACGCGCTCTTTGATCTGCACGGCCTCGTGGTTATCGACAAGATTGAGGGCGATATACTCGAGCAGCGCTTTCATGAGGGCGTGAGTTGACCATTCTCGTCGAGCACATTGACGCGCTTGAGCAGGCTCACGACCGTATCGGTGGGTTGGGCGCCAACGCCGAGCCAGTACCGGGCGCGGTCGGCCTTGATCTCCAATACTTTCGGCTGGCGGATCGGGTTGTAATGACCAATAATCTCGATAAACTTGCCGTCGCGGGGCGAGCGCGAGTCGGCGACGACCACGCGGTAACTGGGCTGTTTGGTCTTGCCGGTGCGGCGAAGACGGATCTTAACCATAGGTGCGCACTACCTCCAGTTGCCAATGCTCACAACTAACTGCTGATTATACCACAGGTCGCAGCGAGCGCATGCTGTGCCACAGGGCCACGTCAACGTCCGCCCGGCGCCTGACGCCGCGGGCTCACCGCTGCGACGCCCGCCTGCGCGGGCGCGACCGGCCACGCAGGTGGCCGTCGCACCAGCAGCCGGGGCGTTGACGCCCACGGCGCGGACGATCAACCGGACGTTGACGGAGCCCTGCAGGGCCTGGGCAACGCCCGCCTCGTGCGGCGGGGTGTAGGCAGCTAGAGCCAGGTTGCGCCCCCAGGCCCCGTAAACCCCACCCCCCTTCCCCCCTCCCCTGCCTGGGGATGGGGGGAAGGGGGGTGAGGGCAAGCAGCGCATCAAGACGCTATTCGCCAAAAACCCTCCACCTGAGAGGAGAGTTGGGAGGGCGGCCGGGCCGCTAAGACGAACCAGAAACCGGGCTTACTTGAGCATCTTCATTAGCTCGTTGATATCGAGGCCACCGGGGCCACCGGGGCCGCCGCGCCCACCGCGCCCACCGCGCCCACCGCGGCGGCCGCCCTTGCCGCCCTGGTCACCGGCGATCTGCTTCATCATGCGCTGCATCTGCTGAAACTGCTTGACCAGGGCAGACACGTCCTGCTCACTGGTGCCGCTGCCACGCGCGATGCGGGCGCGGCGGCTCCCTTTGATCACCTCGGGGTTCCGGCGCTCGTAGAGGGTCATCGAGTAGATGATCGCCTCGACTCGCTTGAGCTGGCGCTCATCGACCAGTTCTTCGTTGCGGGCGAGCTGGCCCATGCCGGGGATCAGCTTGAGCAACTCCTGGAGCGGGCCGAGCTTGCGCATCTGCTGCATCGAGGTGAGGAAATCCTCGAAGTCGAACTTGCCCTTGCGCAGCTTCTTCTCCATAGCCCGGGCCTGCTCGGCGTCGTACATCTGCTCGGCCTTCTCAATGAGCGAGAGCACGTCGCCCATGCCGAGGATACGCGAGGCCAGCCGGTCGGGGTAGAAGGGCTCAAGGGTGTGGGTGTCAACCTTTTCGCCGGTGGAGAGGAACTTGATCGGCACGCCGGTCACGGCACGCACCGAGAGCGCGGCGCCACCACGGGCATCGCCGTCCATTTTGGTCATCACCAGGCCAGTCAGGTTGACGCGCTGGTTGAACGTCTCGGCGACGCGCACCGCCTCCTGGCCGGTCATCGCATCAACAACCAGCAGACGCTCGGTGGGATGCACACGCGCGTCGATCTGTTCGAGCTCCTGCATCAGGGGCTCGTCGATCTGGAGCCGCCCGGCGGTATCGATGATCACGACGTTGGTCAGGTCGCGCTTCGCCTGTTCGAGGGCATTGGCCGCGATATCCGGTGGCCGGGCGGCGGTACCCTCGCTGTAGACCGGCACGTTCAGCTGTTTGCCGAGCGTCTGCAGCTGGGTAATCGCGGCGGGACGGTAGACGTCGCAGGCGACAAGCATGACGCGGCGGCCCTTCTTGCGCAGATGCAGGGCCAGCTTGGCCGCCAGGGTCGTCTTGCCGGTGCCCTGGAGGCCGACGAGCATAATCACCGTCGGGCCGGGCCGGGCCTCCTGGAGCGGGGCATTGTCGACACCCAGCAGGTTGATCAGTTCGTTATGAACGATCTTCACCACCTGCTGGTGGGGCGTGAGGCTCTTTGTCACCTCTTCGCCGATCGCCTGCTCGGTCACGGTGGCGACAAAATCCTTGACGACCTTGAAGTTGACATCGGCTTCGAGCAGGGCCAGACGGACCGCCTTCATCGCCTCGCGAACATCGTTCTCGTCAAGGCGGCCCTTGCTACCAAGTTTTTGAAAGACCGCCTGGAGGCGGTCGGAGAGACTTTCAAACATGGGCGCTCACTTCGGTGGGGAGCCAGAATACCATCCCGGTTATTGTAGCCGTTGGAGGATGGGGCGTCAACCTGGCTACGGGGTTATGCCACGGCTTGTGCAACGATCCTGCTGGCAACCTCCGTTCGTTTTGCCCACGCCGGGTGCGCGGGCGTCCCGCCCGTGTACCCGGGTTTGCCAGCACTATCTCTGCAATAGCCCTGGCGGCCAGCGCCCGCGGCGGAACGGTGTTTCTGGTATAATCCTGGGGAGGGCAAACGAACCGATGGCGAATATGACTGAAGAAACACAGCTCCCCAGTTCTGAGCCGGCGATCCCTGACCAGACTGCGCTGCCTCGCCCGAGTGTAGCGCCGCAGTTTCATCCTCGTCAGCGGTTCCTGCGCGTTTCCTCGTTCCTGTTCAGGGTGGTCATACACATCTTTGTCTGGGATATCTTCCTGGCCCGCTTCAGCCTGGCGCGCTGGGCGGTGCGCCGCAGCGCCACGCGGCGCTGGACGCGCCTGGCCCGCGATTTCCGTGGCCTGGCGTTGGAGCTGGGCGGGATGCAGATCAAGCTTGGCCAGTTCCTCTCGTCGCGCGCCGATCTGGTGCCCGATGCCGTACGCTACGAACTGGCCGGCCTGCAAGACGAGGTGCCGCCCGCGCCGGCCGGTCACGTGCTTGAGGTGATCATCGAGGAACTGGGCGCTCCGCCAAGTGAGTTATTCCTGAGCTTTGAGCAGGAGGCCGTGGCCGCCGCCTCGCTCGGCCAGGTCCACTTCGCTACGCTGCACGATGGCCGTGAGGTGGCGATCAAGGTGCAGCGGCCCTATATCGACAAGATCATCGAGGTTGATCTCAGCGCGGTGTCCTGGGTGGTGCGGTTGATCAAGAACTATCCGCCGATCCGGCGCCGCGCCGACCTGGAGGCGCTGCTGGCCGAGTTTGCCAAAGTGCTGATGCAGGAATTGGATTATGTGGAAGAGGCGCGCAATGCCGCCACCTTCCGCAGGAACTTCGCCGGGGTCCAGGGGATCTACATCCCCGAGGCCTTTAGCGAGCTCACGACGCGGCGTGTGCTGGTGATGGAGCGGATCGGCGGGGTGAAGATCAATGACCTGCAGACCCTCGAGGCGCTCGGGGTGAGCCGGATCGAATTGGCGGCCCGCCTGAACAATTGCTACCTGAAGCAGTTCTTCATCGATGGCTTCTTTCACGCCGATCCGCATCCCGGAAACCTGTTCGTCCGTGTCGATCCCGAGCTCCCGATCAGCTTTCAGCCCTCGGTCAATGGCAGCCAGCCACCCGGCGCAACGCCGAATGGCAATGGCGTCCTGCCCGACGGGCACCTGTTCGGTGACGCCGAGGCGCATGCCGTCGCTCCGGGACGACCCTTCACCCTGATCTTCGTCGATTTCGGCATGGTCGGCGCCCTGCCACCACAGACCATGGACGTGGTGCGTGGCGGGGTCGTCGGGCTGGCGACCAACGACGCCGAGCGGATCGTCGATTCGCTCGAGAAGCTGAATATGATCCTCCCCGGCGCCGACCGGCGCCCGATCGTCCAGGCGGTGCAGATCATGCTGCGCCACTCGTTCAACCGGACGATGCGCGAGATGACCAATCTCGACATGGAGGCGATCTTCGAGGAGACGAAGGATATCGTCTACGATCTGCCCTTTCAGATTCCCCAGGATCTGCTCTACTTTGGCCGCGCACTGAGTATGGTCGCCGGCCTGGCCACCGAGATCTGCCCCGATGTCAATCTGTTCCACGAGTTGCGCCCCTTTGCCCGCATGCTGCTCGACCGCGAGCGCAATGGGATTAACTGGGCCGAGCGCGCCCAGAAGGAATTGAGCGACCTGGGCCAGCTGCTGCTGGCCCTGCCCCGCCAGATGGATGCCTACTACCGCTCGGCCAATCGGGGCGAGATCCAGATGCGCTCCGACCTGTCACGCCTGGAGCGGGGTATGCGCCGTGTCGAGCGCTCCACCGACCGGCTGGCCGGCGGGATGATGGCCACCGGCCTGTTTCTCGGCGGGGTGCAACTGCGGACGCGCGGCCTCGAGAAGGAGGCCAGCCGGGCCTGGTGGGCCGCCGCTGCGGCCGCTATCTGGACGCTCTGGCCCCGCGGCGACAAGTAGCGACCGGGTGTGCCGCATATGACGACAGTTGTCGTCATATGCGATACCGCTAGCAAAGGCCGTTTTTCCCCGCCGGGTGGGCAGGGGCCTGATGATGAGCACGACGGACATCGGCGACCCCGGAGCGCACAGGCCTGGTCCGGGGGGCCGATCGCGCGACACGAAGGCGGCGCGTCTGGCAGACCATGGTCCGCGGCGTGAGCCGCCGGGCGGGGGGTAGCGTGCTGCAAGGAACTGCCCGATTCGTACCATGCGCGTTCCCCGGCTGACACTACCGATCCGGCGCCTGCCGCTGCTCCCTGGCTGGCCAGGGCTGGCGCTGCTCCTGGCCGGCGCGCTGGCGCTCGTCTGGCGGCCCGACCCGCGCGACCAGTTGCGCGCGATTGATCGCAGCTTTGCGGCCGGCCACTACCACGCGGCCCTGACCGCCCTGACGCCCCTGGCGCCCAAGCTCGCCCCGGCCCGGCTCCGCCTGGGCATGGTCCGCGCGCTGCGGGGCGAAGCGGCCGAGGCGGAGCGCGCGCTGCGCGCGGCGATGCTCGCCGGGCTCACGCCGGGCGACTACCAACTGGCCTTGCTCTACCTGGGGCGGGCGCTCGCCGACGATGGGCGCGCCGAGCTTGCCCAACGCACCTGGCGGCTGATCGAGGACTGTCGCTCGGCGGAGGCCTGTGGCTACCGGGGGCCCGCGCGGCTGCTGGCCGCCGAGCTGGCGCTGCAACGGGGCGACTACCCGGCGGCGGAGGCCGGGTTCCAGGCGGCGCACATGGCGGAGCTGCCACCGGCATGGGCGGCGGCGGCACGCTACCGGCTGGCCCTGCTGCGCGCTGCGCGCGCTCCTGCTGCGGCGCAGCGGCTGCTAGACCTGGCTGATCGCACCCGTCTGCCGGCCAACCCGCTGATTGCGCCGCTGCTGCCCCCGCCCGGCGAGGGGCCAGCACAGCTCAGGGCGGTGCTGGCGGCACCAGCGCACGAGCAAGCCCAGCTGCTCGGGCAACTCTACCTCGGTCTGGGTCTCTACGGGCTGGCCGAGGCGCAGTTTGCCCGCGTCGATCCCGCCGCCCCCGAGGCGCGCGGGGCGGCGGCCTACGCCGCCTATACCCGCTGGCGCGCCGGCGACGCTGCGGGCGGATTGGCGCGGCTGGAGGCGCTGGCGGCGGCCTACCCCGACGATCCGCGGGTGCGCACGTTGCTCGCGCTGGCCTACCTCGACACCGATGCCGGTGACGCTGCTCGTGCGGCGATCGCCAGTGCCGCCGAAGCACGCCCGAACGAGCCACGGGTCGAACTGGCCTGGGCCAGCTGGTACGCGGCGCAGCGCGACTACGACCAGGCGAGCCTGGCCTACGAGCGGGCGCTTGCCATGGCGCCGCAGGCGGAGCAGGGGCGCTATGCCTTGCTCGCCGCACAGTTCCACCTCGCCACGACCTACGAGCTCTGCGAGCGGGGCTTGCCACTCGCCGAGCAGGCGGCCAATGCGATCGCGGACGATCCGGTGGCGCTGACCACTCTGGCGGCGCACCGCTACCACTGTGGCGCGTTTGCCGGCGCCGTGGCCGCGGCACGGGCAGCACAGGCAGCCGGGAGCGGCCCCGAGGCGGCCTACTACCTCGGCGCAGCGCTGGCCGCCCTCGGCGACAGCGCTAACGCCCGCGTCGCGCTGATCCAGGCCGCCGACCTGGCGCCCGCCTCGGACTGGCGGCGGCGGGCCGAACTGGCGCTGGTGACCCTGCCCTGAACCACGAAGTGGGGGGGGGGGGGGGGGGGGGGGGGGGGGGGG
>JACAEO010000411.1 GCA_013388805.1 Chloroflexota bacterium | reverse complement strand
GCTGGCAGAAACTGCCAACACAACGACATGTTCGCCTGTCGCGTGGCCGCCGCCGCCCTGCCAGGGGCGTATCTTGATGCGTATGGGCGTGCCGCCCCGCCAGCGCCACGGGGCAGAACCACACCCCGAGGGCGCGGGGGCGGCCCCCCGGGGGCGCGGGCGCCGCCGTCTCCTAGCGCATTGTCGCGAAAGCCCGCAGCTGGTTCACCATCCAGTCGTGGTCTGGTGTTGCACGGGTTATGCCCACGACACTGAAGTAGACATCAACCCGCGCGCCGCTCGCCTGGCCGCGGAAGTGTACCCCGTACACCCCCGGTGTTGAGTTCGGCTGCACCTGGAGGTCTAGCGGCGGGTCGTAGCCGATGCGCCCCTGGCCGTCGGCTGGCACGGTGTCGGGGAACAGTACGTAGGCCCCCGACGGCTCGGTAATCCAGAACTCCAGGGTCTCACCGGGGCGTAGCCCCTGACCACGGATCTGCACGATGCCACCTGGCGCAGCCTCCGCCGGGGTGGCACTCCCACCACTGTTGGCCGGGCGGGGTGTCCCGGGGCCGGCTACGAAATCGCGCGTCAGGCTGAAGGCTGCAGCCCCGACCACACCACTGCGCTGGCCCTGCACCACTGCGGTATACACGCCCTCGGGCAAGCCGGCGGTGTTCACCTGCACCTGCGCAACCCCGGCATCGAGCAGCACAAGATCGGGGGCGATCGGCGTGCTGCGCCCATCGGGGGCGGTGAGCCACGCGCTCACCCCCTCACCGGCCTGAAAGCCGCCGGCGACCAGAACGAAGCTGTAGCCGGGCGGGGCAGCCACCGGGATGATGAAGGCCCTACCCTGGCGCCCCAGCCGATCATGGACGACCGTCCCGAGGCGAGCCGGGTCGCCTGGAGCTGCGGCGCGCGTGACGCGGAAATAGCCGATCGCCTCGCGGCCACTGCTCACGCCGCGGGCATTGAACGACCAGATCCCGTCGGCGAAGCTCTGATCAGTCGTCACACTGATGTTGGCCCCGGCAATCGAGCCCTGCGCGTCGGCGGTGACCTGGGAATCCGCACCGAAGGTGGCCTGGTCGGGCGCCGTTAGCCAGACCCCGACCCGCTCACCCGGGACAAAGCCACTCGCAGCGAAGACGAAGGTCGTGCCTGGCGCGCCAGTCTCCGGGGTGACCCGTGCGTTGACGCTGGGCGGCAGTGGCGCGGGCGTCGGTGCGGGCAACGGCTCGCCGGGCGGCGCCACGGGCGCGAGCCGCTCGGGCGGGGCCAGCCGGCGCCCGAGGTTGCTGATCACCACCCGCTGCCCCGGCGGGAACGCAGGCCAGTACTCGAAGCGGGCCTTCTCGAACCACTGGACCGTGTGCCACTGGCCGTCCTCGAGCACCTCCTGGATCTCATTGCTGATCGGGTAGCCGAAGATCCGCTCGGCACCGCGGCTCTCCCAGATCTCCTTGAAGCCGTACTGGATGATGTGCTGGGTCTGGGCAATGTAGCGCCGCTCAGCGCTGTCCTGGATCGGCGGCGATTTGGGGAAGATCCGCCCCTGTGTGGCCTCGACGCCCAGATTGCCCAGTTCGACCACGGGCTGGTTGCCGCCCACTGCCAGCTCAAAGCGCGCTCGTTCAAACCACTGCACCAGACGACCATTCGGCGCGGTGAACTCCTCGGTGATCGGGTAGCCAAAGGTGGGAAGACCACCGTTGGCCTCCCAGAAGACGCGGAAGGCCCCGCGCAGCGTATGCTGAGTCTCCGCAAAGAAGCGGACATCGCTCTGGGCCCGCGTTGTGGGCAGGCCGCCCAGCAGTAGCGCCAGGACCAGCGTCGCGCCCAGGATGGACAGCACTGCACGGTGCATCGGTCGTCGAGCCATCCCGTCCTCCTTCCGTTTCCTGCCCGCCTGACCCGGAACTGTTTTACGATTGATTCGCGATAATGGGCTTTATCATAGTCTTTTTCCGTGTGATCTGTCAAGCGCAATCGTACTACCACCACCGAACGCACCGGCGTGTGAGGCTGGCCCCGAATCCCGCAGCGCTGCCAGGCGGTTTCAGAGCGGAACGATGCGCTGGAGGTTGTGATGCTCATCCGCCTGGCCATTGCCTGGATGCTCGGGATCGTTGGCGCCGACGGGCTGCGCCCCGCCACGGGATGGCTATGGGCGGCGGCGGGTCTGGGCCTGCTGGCCGCGCTCGTGCTCCGCGGCAGGCGATTGGCCCGCGGGCGTGTTGCGGCGCTATGCCTGCTCTGCGCGGCGCTCGGCGGGCTGCGCTACCTGGGCTCGCTCCCGACGCTGGGGCCACAGAGCGTGGCCGCCCTGGTCGAGCAGGGGACCATCACGCTGCAGGGCAGCATCGCCGGCGAGCCACGGCGCAGTGAGGAGCAGCAGCGCGTGGTGCTGCGCGTCGAGACGGCCACCATCAACGACGCGACCACTGCCGCCGAGGGGCTGGCCCTGCTGGTGCTGCCGCCCTACCCCGCCTACGCCTACGGCGACCGGCTACTCGTGCGCGGCGAACTGCACCAGCCGCGCGCCGCCGAGCGCCCGGGCGCCTTCGACTACCGGGCCTACCTGGCCCATCGTGGCATTTTCACCATCATGCAGGAGCCCCGCGAGGTGCACCTGCTCGCGGGAACGAACGGCCTGGCGCCGCTCGCTGCGCTGCTTGCCTTCCGCGCTCACTGCCAGGCGATCCTGCTGCGTACCCTGCCCGAGCCCCAGGCGGCGCTGGCGATCGGCGTGGTGCTCGGCATCCAGTCGAGCATCCCCGACGAAGTCTACCAGAGCTTCTCGGTCACCGGCACCAGCCACATTCTGGTCGTCTCGGGCTGGAACTTCACCATCGTGGCGAGTATGCTGGGCGCGCTCGCCGCCCGGTTGCGCCTCGGGCGCGGGGCGACCCTGGCCCTGGCGCTGGTCGTGATGTGGGTCTACGCCATCTTCACCGGCGCGTCGGCGGCGGTGCTGCGCGCGGCAGCCATGGCCAGCCTGGCGGCGGTGGCCCGCGCCAGCGAGCGGAGCAGCGAACCGTGGCACCTGCTCCTCGGCGCCTGCTGGCTGATCAGCCTGGCCGACCCGCATACCCTCTGGGACCTGGGCTTCCAGCTCTCGGCCCTGGCCACGGCCAGTCTCTTCGCCTACGGCCAACCCGTGGCCGACTGGTTCAGCCGGCGCCGGCCCTTTACCTGGCCCGTGATGGCCCCGATCAGCGAAGCCCTCGTTGCCACCTTTGCCGCCCAGGTGCTCACCCTGCCGCTGATCCTCTACCAGTTCGGCAACCTGAGCCTGGTCTCCCCGCTGGCCAACGTGGTCATTGTGCCGGTGGTGCCTTTTGCGATGGGCCTGGGGGCGCTGGCGCTGATCGGCGGGCTGCTGTGGCTACCCCTGGGCCAGTGGCTGGCGCTTGGCGCCTGGCTGCCGCTCACCTGGATCGCAGAGAGCGCGCGCCTGCTGGCCACGCCACGCTGGGCCGCCGTGCAGATCCCACCATTTCCGCTCTGGCTGCTGCTCGCCGGCTACACGCTGCTCGCACTGCACTGGTGGTGGCGCCACCGCCGCGGATGTGCTACCATTGCCCCGCATGCAGACGGAGCATGGTAACCTGAACCTGGTACGCCGCGCAGCGGCGCCACGCTGGCCTGTGCTCATCGCCAGCCTGCTGCTCGTGCTTGCCGCCTGCGCCCCCAGCGAGCCAGCGGCCTCGCCGAGCATCGCCCCCCCGACGACCACACCCGGCACAGCGACACCCATCGCCGCCGCGGGCCCGCTGCCCGCCCCGGTCTACTTCATCGCCGCCGACAGTCTGCAGGTTGCCCGCATTGAAGCTGACGGGCGGACCGTTACCCAGGTCAGCTTCGAGGAGTTGCCGGTGCTCGCCCTGAGCGTCGCCGAACGCTCCGGGCGGATCGTCTACCTCAGCGGTGAGCCTGACGGTGCCGAGGCGACCCTGGTGGCCCTCGACGGCTCCGGGCGCCGCGAGCTGTTCAGCGGCGCGATCAGCGCGCCCGTACTCAGCCCCGCCGGCGATCGCGTTGTCTATCGGCTGGACAGCCCGGCGCCCGGGCTGATCATCGGCCAGAACGAATCGCCCGCCGGGGTATGGGCTTCGGCGCTCGACGGCCCCGGGCGCCCCACGCTGCTCATCGCCGACGTGCCCGCGGATGGCGTGCTTGACGACAGCCCGGCCTGGCGCTATACCCCGGTGGGCTGGGCACTCGATAACCAGCGCGTAGCGCTCTTTGCCTACGATACGGACGGACCTGCCGTGCCCGGCGGTGAAGTGGTCATCCTTGGCGGCCCGGAGCCGGTGCGCGGCCCCTCGTGCTGCGAGGAGGAGCGCTGGAGCGTCGACGGCATGGCGCTGCACGTCTCCGGCGGCTTCCCCGGCCCCGATACCCGCATCGGCCTCTTCCGCATCGATGCGCGTAGCGGCGTGGAGCGCACCGTCCTCGACCGGGAGGACGGGCAGCCACTGCCGGTCATCCGCGCGCCGCGCCAGCTCGCCGATGGGCAGCTGTACGCCTTCGTCGCCGCGTTGCCATCGGACTTCAGTGGCTGGGACTACCCCACCGAGATGGCGCTGGCCCGCATCGGCGCCGACGGCATCACGCCCCTGGCCCCCACCGGGCCGACGCCCGCCGAAGTGGTCTGGCGCGAGGACGCCAGCGGGGCGCTGATCGTGACCATGCCTGTCAATCAGCCTGGCGACACCCTGGTCGGCCAGATCTTCTGGCAGCCGGCCAGCCAGCGCGCCGCGCTGCCGCTGCCCGCCCGCGGCTTTGCGGCGGCCTGGGCGGCTGGCGAGCTCGCCGCCGGCGACTGTGGCCAGTTCAACCCGATCAGCTACCAGGACGAGGCCACCCGCCGCTTCAGCCCGCAAGCCCGCGACCTGCAGCGCCGGCTTGGCGCGCTGGGTTTCGACCCCGGCGCCAGCGACGGGCTCTATGGCGCGCAGACCCGCGCCGCGGTCGTGGCCTTCCAGCAGGCCCGCGGGCTCGCTGCCAGCGGCGATGTGGACTGCGCAACCTGGCAGGCGTTGTTGCAGAGCCGGTAATCGTATGATGAATGTTGGCCATGGTTCGAACCTCGACGCGTTGATCCAGGCCATCCACGACGCGCCGCCGCGCCTGGTGTACACCTTCACCGGGGCGGGCAGCCTGGCGCTGCACCAGCTGCACGCAGTGGCCGGCTCGTCGCGCACCGTGCTGGAGGCCGTCGACTGTTACGCGCCGCGCAGCCTGGCCGCGCTGGTCGGCGGCCCGCCCGCCCAGGCCGTGAGCGCCGCGACCGCCGAGGCGCTGGCCGCCTGGGC
>JACAEO010000449.1 GCA_013388805.1 Chloroflexota bacterium | reverse complement strand
GCGTAAACGCCTCGGCGAGTGCTTGCGAAGGCCACCTGCGTGGCCTGTTTAGCCCACGAAGGTGGGCTTTGCCCCCCGTAGCCGAGGGCTTTCAGCCCGACGGGGAGCGCACCTACAACGGTAGTACTATCGGCTATCGGTTCTGGCTACACCACGTTGAGCCGGCTGACCATGCGGAAGTGGTAGCCATAGATCGCCAGCGTGACTGCGATCGGGATGAGCCGCGGGCGGAGCAGCGCGGTCCAGAGGAGCAGGCGCCAGTACTCGACCCGCTCGGCGCCAAGCACGCCCAGGTGCAGGGCCGCGCGGAAGAAGGCCAGCATGTGCTCGCGATCGAGCGGAACGGCGGCCGTGGGGCGCCCATAGGTGCTCAGGAAGGTCTTCAGGCGCGCGTAGTAGGGCTGCGGCGCGTAGATGTGCTCGACGATGGTGCGGTAGCCGGCGCGCAAGGTCTCCAGGTCCATCATAGGGACGATGTTGGTCGTCCCGTCGGAGTTGTCGCCGCTAGTCTGGGCCTGGAGCCGGCCCTCCTGCTCCAGCCGCGCGTAGAGCCGCGTGCCGGGGAGCGCATTGAGCAGGCCGACCATCGCCGTAACGACGCCCGTCTGCTGGATGAAGTCGATCTGGCGCTGGAAGATCGAGGGCGTGTCATTGTCGAAGCCGATGATGAAGCCGCCCTGCACCTGCAGCCCCGCGCGCTGGATGCGCCGGATGTCGGCCGCCAGGTCACGACGGATATTGTTGCGCTTGTTGGCCTCAGCCAGGCTCTCCTCGTCGGGGGTCTCGATGCCAATGAAGACCGTGGTGAAGCCAGCCTGGACCATCAACTCCATCAGCTGCGGGTCGTCAGCCAGGTTGATCGAGGCCTCGGTGTTGAAGGGCATCGGCACCTTGCCACGGCGCCACTCGATCAGTGCCGGGAGCAGGTCGTTCTTGAGCTGGCGCTTGTTGCCGATCAGGTTGTCGTCAACGAAGAAGACCGCGCTGCGCCAGCCCAGCTGGTAGAGGCTATCGAGTTCCTTGATGATCTGGGCGGCGCTCTTGACGCGCGGCCGGTGGCCGAAGAGCGTGGTGATGTTGCAGAAGTCGCAGTTGTAGGGGCAGCCACGGGAATACTGCACACTCATCGACGCGTAGTGTTTGAGGTCCAGTAGTTCCCACATCGGGGTCGGCGTCGCGGTGATGTCGGGGAACTCATCGGCGCGGTAGCTGCGTTCGGCGGCGCCGCGGGCCAGATCGGCCAGAAAGCGGGGCAGGGTAACCTCGGCCTCGTTGAGCACCAGGTGGTCGACCTCGGGGAACTGCTCGGGCTCGGCGGTGAAGAGCGGCCCGCCGGCCACCACCGGGCGCCCGGCCTGCTTGCAACGGGCGATGATCGCGCGGGCCGACGTGCGCTGGACAATCATTGCGCTGATAAAGACATAATCGGCCCAGGCCAGGTCGGCATCACTCAGTTCTCTGATATTGACATCGACCAGGCGCTTGTTCCATTCCGGCGGCAGCATGGCAGCGACGGTGACCAGGCCCAGGGGTGGTAGTGCCGCCGATTTGCGCACGAAGCGCAGGGCGTGTTTGAAGCTCCAGAAGGTATCGGGGAACTTCGGATAGACCAGCAGGATATTCATGGCGGTCCCTCCCTTGGCGTGTCAGCTCAGTGACGAAGAATGCATGACGCGTGACAGGCCGCACGTTTCCCATGCCCTGGCGGAGATGGGTCAGTGCGAGTCATAACACTTCATGCATAGCTAGTGCAGTTCCAGGCGACCTGTTCGGGCATCAGCGCGACCTCGACCGTGTCCAGCTGCGCCGCGCCCAATCTACCATCGCAAATCTGCAATCTGCAATCGCACTAGTAGCCTCCCCCCGCATGGTTGTCAGGGGTGGTTGCGCAGGTGCTCCGATGTGGGTGGGCCGGGTTGTACGGTTGCGCGCTGGGTAGGGAGGAAGACCGGCGGGCGATCAGCTGCTGCACGCACGCCGGCTGCGCGAGTCTCCATGATAGCAGGGGGGAGGCTCGCAGGCAAGTGCCGCCAGGCCGGTCGCAGGTCATAGCCTGGGGCCGGGAGCTATGACGGGGGGCATACGCTGCGGCTCAGAGCGTGATCAGCCCCTGGCGGGCGCCGATGCTGACCGCCTCGGTGCGCGAGGCGGCGCCGAGCTTGGCGAAGATCGACGCGATGTGGAACTTCACGGTATGCTCGCTGATCTGCAGGCGCAGGGCGATCTGCTTGTTGGGCAGGCCCTCGCTGAGCAGGCTGAGCACCTCGCCTTCCCGGGTGGTCAGCGGCTCGGCCAGCGGCTCGGCGGCGGCCCGTGGCCCGCTGAGGTGCTCGGCCATGGCCCGCGGCAGCGCCACCAGCCCCTGGGCGGCAGCACCCACGGCGGCGCGCAGTTCCTCGGGGCCGGCCTCGGGCGAGACGATCGCCCAGCCGCGCAGGGGCAGCGAGCGCAGCAGGCCGGGCAGGCGCTCATCGTCGCTCAATGCTACCAGGGCTGCACCTTCGTCGCCCGCCAGGGCGCGCGCGGCCGTGCCGGGGTCGTCGCCGGCCACCAGCACCACCTCGGCGAGCGCGGCGAGGGGCGGGGCAGGGGCCGCGCCCAGCACTTCCAGCCCCTCGCCGGCGAGCATCGCCTGCAACCCCGCCCGTAGCGCCGGTGTCGGCGCGATGACAAAGACCGTGGTCATACCACCGCTACTCCACGCGCTCGACCAGGGTCACGGCGCGGGTGAGCGTTTCCCCACCGCGCAGCAACTCCAGGTGTACCACATCGCCGGGACGGTGCTGGCCCAGGGCGGCAAGCAGCGCGTCGCTATCGTTGAGCGCGACACCATCGAGGCGCAGCAGCAGGTCACCGACAAACAGCCCGGCCCGCGCTGCGGGGCCAGCCGGGGCCAGCTGGGCGACCAGCAGGCCGACGCGCTGCCCGCCCGCGAGGGCAGGCTGCGGTAGCCGGGCGGGCTGCACGCCCACGCCGAGCACCAGCGGGCGTGTTGGTAGGCGCGCCACCCAGCCTGCCGCCACATGGCTGGGGATGGCCACCGACAGGTCGCCACCGAAGATCATCGCGTTGATCCCCACCACCTCGCCGCGGGCATTCAGCAGCGGGCCGCCCGAATTGCCGGGCGCCAGCCGCACGTCGGAGCGCACATAACTGGCCGTCGGCTCGCCCGGGGCGGCAGGCAGATCGCCCAGCGCGCTCACGATTCCCGCCGTCACCACGCCCCGCTGGCCCCACGGGTTGCCGATGGCGAAGACCAGTTCGCCCACGCGCAGCCGCGCCGAGTCGCCGAGGGTCGCGGGAGGCAAGGTGGCGTCGTCGACGGCCAGCAGGGCCAGGTCGAGACGCGGGTTGCCGGCGATCAGCCGCGCCGGCAGGCGCCGCTCGGCGGCATCCAGCACCTCGAGCCGGGGGCCGACCCCGGCGACCACGTGGAAGTTGGTCATCACCGCCTGGCCGTCGCCCCAGGCGACGCCCGAGCCGCCGCCGCGCCCGCGCCCGCGCACCTGGACCACGCTGGGGCGCACCCGCGCCGCCAGGTCTGCCGCTGCCAGCCCCAGCACCGCGGCCGGTGCGGCCAGTTCAAGTTCTATCGTCATTGGAAGCTCCCTGGTCAGCTGACGTATTTAACGCTGGCCGACCGTCACTTGCAGCGTGGCCAGTATTCCGCCGCGGATCACCTGCACCGGCACGGTCTTGCCCACGCGCTCGCCGGCCAGCAGGGCCTGCAGTTCATCAGTATCGGTGAGTGTTTGCCCGTCGAATGCGGTGAGCACATCGCCGATCATCAGGCCACTGCGGGCGGCCGGGCTCTCCGGTTCGACGCGCACCACCAGCAGGCCACGCTCCTGGGTCAGGCCGGCGCGTTGTGCTGGTGGAAGCTCAACCGGCTGGCTGCTGATGCCGAGGAAGCCGCGGCGCACCGTACCACCCCCGGTGATGGCATCGGCGATGCGCCGGGCCAGGGCGGCGGGCACTCCGAGGGCAACGCCGGCCGCGATCCCGGTGGTGAGCAGGCCCGCCACGGCGCCGCTGGCGTCCACCAGGGCGCCACCGGAGAAGCCGGGGTAGGGGATGGCGTCGGTCTGGATGAATTGCTCGAGCATCGCGCCGCGCCGGGTACGCAGCGGCCCGCCGATGGCGCTCACAATGCCGAAGGAGGCCATCGGCGTTGCGCCGGGGCGGCCCACCGCCAGGACGATCTGGCCCACACGGGCGGGCGTGGCGACAAAGCTCGCCGGTGCAACCCCCAGCCCTGTCACGCGCAACAGCGCCAGGTCGCTGGCCGGGTCGCGGCCAACCAGCCGCGCGGCCAGCTCGCGACCGTCGGGGGCGACGACGCTCAGGTCATCGTCTCGCTCCAGCACGTGGTCGGCGGTGAGCACGTGGTCGGCGGCGCTCACGATACCACTGGCCGGGCCGCGGGCCCGCCCGCGCACCTGCACTAGCGCCGCGCCCGCCCGCTCTACGGCGTCTGCCATCTGGTTTGAGATCGCGCCGAGCAGCTCGGATGCGTCGATCGTTGTGCTCATGAAGAAGCTCCCTTCCGTAGGTATGGTCTCGAAGTGGCCACGCCCCTGTTTGACCGTTGTTCCACAGCGCTCCAGACCGGCTGTGTGGAGGTGTGGAGCTGTGGAGCTGTGGAGGTGTGGAGCTGTGGAGCAACGGTCACGCGAGCTGAATCATGCCTCAGGCATGGTTCAAACTCGTTTGACAATCTGGCCTTCACCTCCACACCTCCACAGCTCTCCACCTCCACAGACCAGTCATGCGGGGCCGTGGAGCAACGGTCAAGCTGGGAGATCCAGGTCTGAACCATGCCGTATCGCCCGTGGCTTGTTAAGTCGCTGCAGCAGCAGCCTTCCTGGAGTATACGCCCCGTGCCGGCTCCGGCGCCATCGGTGGCCAGACTAGGGCTGACCCGGAAGAATGGGCAGGATGTGGTATACTAGCAGGCGGTGAAGCCAGAAGGCAGATGGTAGCCGGCAGGAGCCAGGCGCCACATCCCAACAGCACAGGACAACGTCCCCCCTCGTCCTGTTGGTCGCTGCACGAACGTCGCACCACTTGATGCGGGCGAGAAGCCCCGGTCTGCACACCCTGGCCTGGCGGTGGGCGTTCGCCAGGCCGGCAGCACAGTAGACAGGGCGGAAGCCCCCCCGTAAGTCGCTCGCCTGAGCGCCACGGCGTGATGCCGCGGCGATGGCCGGCGCGTAGTCAGTGCCAGCCCACGCAGGGCTGGAGGAAGGTTATCGTGAGCGCAGAACGTCTGCAAAAAGTCCTCGCCAGTGCGGGCATTGCCTCCCGCCGGGAGTGCGAGGCGTTGATCGCCGCCGGGCGTGTCACCGTGAATGGCCGTGTCGTGCAGGAGCCCGGGCTGCGGGTCGACCCGGAACAGGATGTCGTCCTGGTTGATGGTGAGCCGGTGCAGCAGCCGGTTGCCCGTACCTACATTATGCTGCACAAGCCGGTCGGCTACGTCTCGACGGCCGATGATCCCCACGGTCGTCCCACGGTGGTCGATCTCGTTGACGCGCCCACCCGCGTCTTCCCGGTCGGCCGGCTCGATGTCGATAGTGAGGGCCTGATCCTGCTCACCGACGACGGTGAGTTGACCCACTATCTCACCCATCCAAAGTTTGAAGTCGAGAAAGAGTACCGCGTGCTGCTCGACCGCCCGCTGGATGCCGATGCGCTGCGCCAGTGGCGCACGGGGGTGCTGCTGAATGACGAGCTGACGGCGCCGGCCTGGGTCGACCTGACCGAGACGACCGAGGAGGGGCCGTGGTATCGGGTGGTGCTCCGCGAGGGGCGCAAGCGCCAGATCCGCGAGGTTGCAAAGCTGCTCGGCTACAACGTGCAGCGCCTGGTGCGGGTGCGCGAGGGTGAGCTCGTGCTGGGCGACCTGCCGCCCCGTGAGTGGCGGCTGCTGACGCCGGAGGAGGTGGCGGCCCTGCGCGCCCATGTCCCGGCACGACAGGCGCGCGAGCCTGAGCCGGAGCGGGCCAGGGCCGGCGCCGCAGCCGCCGGGCTCGGCGCTGCCGCGGGGG
>JACAEO010000437.1 GCA_013388805.1 Chloroflexota bacterium | reverse complement strand
CTGTCGCGGACGCTCCAGACGCAGCAGGCCGAGCTTGCGCGCAGCCTCGGGGCGGAACTGGCGCAGGCGCTGCAGGCCCAGGTGCCGGCCATGCAGGAGCAACTTGGGGAGTTGCTCGCCCGTCAACTCGCCGCGGCGCCCGCACCCGGCCTCCTCCCTGCTGAGCCGACACCGCCCGTCTCAGTGATGGAGGCGGCTTCACCGGCGGAGCCCACTCTTCAGCTCCAGGTGCTCAAGGTAACCATGGGCGAGACACCGCACCCGCCAGAGCAGCCGCCCAGTTGGGCATCACGCCTGTACGCTGAGCTGACGTTCCAACTCTCAGGGCCAGCCGACGCGCTACTGGAAATCCAGCAATCTCCCTGTCACCTGCAGGTGCTGGCCAGCGAGACGACAACGGGCGACTCGATCTTGCTGGCCGCCACGAGTCACCCTCTCCAACCGCTGGAGCCACCGGCGCCCTATCCGCAACGTCCTGGTGCATTTATCGTGAGGAGCACGAGCAGACTCACCTTCGGCCTCCCCGGACTTGGCCGGCACCAGCTGCTGGTGTCCGTCTATCTGCCCAGGGCGAACCTGGTTGCAACCGGGCTGAGCGAGGCGTTCAGCGTTGTGCCGTAGGTCGCCAACCCGTTTCGCAGACAGCTCCTGCTCCACAGTCTGATGATCTGAACCACCAGTTCCGCCCGGTGATGGAGCGCC
This sequence comes from Chloroflexota bacterium, assembly GCA_013388805.1. Classification (GTDB taxonomy): domain Bacteria; phylum Chloroflexota; class Chloroflexia; order Chloroflexales; family Chloroflexaceae; genus JACAEO01. The sequence continues at coordinate 2,641 of JACAEO010000437.1, read as the reverse complement.
TGACACCCCTGGCGAGCATGCAGGGCTTGAGCAACGTCCAGCACTTGAGGCCCTCACCCGCGGCCCCTAATTCCGATTCTGCTTGCTGGCATCGCATTGGCTCGCTCATCTCCACAGCTCTCCAGCTCCACACAGGGCTTTGTGGAGCTGGAGAGCCGTGGAGATGAGTGGGACAATGCGGGATTGCCAATTCCACCTGGTATAAACCCCTGCGGAAGAACGCTCCCCGCGTACCCCGGTTTGCCAGCAGTCTCATTGCATCAGCCCTGGGGGACATGACGGGCGCCTTGCGCCGGCTGTCGAACCCGTGCTATAACGGTAAGGGTTTGTCTTCGCGTGTCACAAAGGGAAAGAGCTGCCACGATGCGTGTCATTATAGCTGGCGCCGGCCCAGCGGGGTTTGTTGTAGCGCGCACCCTGGTCGAACGGGGGCACGAGGTCGTGCTGCTCGAGAAGCGCGCGGTGCCCGGCGGCAAGGTCTCGGCCTGGCAGGATGCCGACGGCGACTGGATCGAGTCTGGCCTGCATGTCTTCTTTGGCGCGTACCACAATTTGCTCGACTTCCTGAACCGCTATGGTCTGGGCGATACCTTTAACTGGAAGCCTGCCGAGATGATCTTCGCCTCGGAGCGCCACGGCCTGGCCGGGATCAGCTTTGTGCCCTGGCTGCCGGTGCCGCTCAACGGGCTTGCCGGCGTGGCGAAGTTTACGCCGCTCACCCTGGGCGATAAGCTGCGCATGGGCCTCGGGCTGCTGCGCCCGATCTTCGGCGACCAGGCGTATGTTGACCAGCAGGACGACGAGAGCTATGCGTCGTGGCACCTGCGCCACGGGATGGGCCAGCGCTCGCTCGACGAGGTGATGCACACCATGTCGCTCGCGCTGAACTTCCTGCGCGCCGACCAGGTCTCGGCCAAGCTGCCGCTCACGGCGATGCTGCACTTTGCCCACGAGAAGCAGGCGCCGAAGATGGCGCTGGTCAAGGGCTCGCCCGATACGAACATCTGGCGTCCGCTCATCCGGCAGATCGAGGGCCTGGGGGGGCGCGTCGAACTCGGCCACAAGTTGGTCGGCATCGAGTACGATGAAGCCGCCAATCGGGTCACTGGCTTCCAGTTGGAGGATGGCAGCACCGTCACCGGCGATGTCTACGTCTCGGCGATGCCGGTCCATAATCTGCGCAAGGTGCTGCCCGCCAGCTGGCGCAAGTTTGCCTACTTCGATAACCTCAAACACCTCAAGGGTGCGCCGGTGATCACCATGCAGCTGTTCTTCGACCGGCAGATCGCAGGGGTGGACAATCTGCTCTTCAGCGCGGGCACCCACCTGAGCGTCTACGCCGACATGGCGATGGTGGCGCCCGAGTACCACACGGGCGGCCGGAGCATTATGCAGTTTGTGGTCGCCCCCGCCGAAACGTTGATCACCCTGCCCGACGATGAACTGGTCCGCTTTGTGATGGACGAGTTTGTGCGCCTGCACCCGGTGGCCCGCGAGGCGCGCCTGCTCAAGCACACCATCGTGCGCATCCCGAACTCGGTCTACCAGGCCCGGCCCGGGGTGGACAAGTACCGCCCCGACCAGGCCAGCCCGGTGAGCAACTTTTTCCTCGCGGGCGACTACACCCGGCAGCACTTCCTGGCATCGATCGAGGGGGCCACGATCAGCGCCCGGCGTTGCGTTGAGCGCATCACCGAGGCGCTGGCCAGCGGCACGATCGCGCCAGCGCGCGAGGTGGTCGCCGCGGGGTAGACGAAGTCCAGCATCGGGTATTCCGAGGTGTGCATGCTCGCTCCCGACTCACTGCTTAACAATCGCTACCGGATCACCTACGTGGTCGAGGAGCGTCCCGACTGCGTTATCTACCGGGCCATTGATAGCGAGGGCTCGCTGCGCGTCCTGGTGGCGGAAATGGTCCAGCCGGCGGAGAGCGCGCTTGCTGATGTACGGCTGCTCGCCGAGCAGATCGCCGGAGTGAGCTCGCCGGGCCTGCTGGGGCTGCGCGACCATTTTGCCCACGGGCTGACGCTGTATCTGATCGCCGAGGATCCAGGCGGCCAGGATCTGGAGCGGGTTGCGCGCGACCGGGGTGGCCCGCTGCCCGAGAGCGAGGTGCTCAACCAGGTCGATCGGCTGCTGGGCGCGCTCGATGTGCTCCACAGTCGCACGCCGCCGCTGCTGCTCGGCGATCTGCGGCCGACCGATCTCTGGTCGTCGCTCGATGGCGGGCTGTTCCTCACCCCCTTTCCGCTGGTGCGCCCGCTGGGCGTCGAGCCCTCGCCCTACCGCGCCCCGGAGCTCACCGACGCCCGTATGGAGCCGACGACCTCGAGCGACCTGTATGCAGTCGGTGCGGTGCTCTACCACCTGCTCACGGGCTGGGCGCCGCCCACCTCGGCCCAGCGGCAGGCCGGTACGCCGCTGAACGCGCCACGGACGCTGAATGCGCGGGTTTCAACCCTGGCCGAGCAGCTGGTGCTGCGCGCGCTGGAACTGAAGCCGGCGAACCGCTACCAGCAGGCCCGCGAGATGCGCAGCGCGCTGGATACGGTGCGCCTGATGGCCGGGCGATCGCTGGGCGCCAGCGCGCCGATCGAGACGGTGCAGCTCCCGCCACCGGCGCCGGCCCCGGCGGCGCCCG
>JACAEO010000448.1 GCA_013388805.1 Chloroflexota bacterium | reverse complement strand
TACCGCAACAAGGCGCGGAGCATTGTGCAGATCTGCCGGGTGCTGATTGAGCGCTACCATGGCGCGGTGCCCGCCGACCTTGACGCGCTGCTGGCCCTGCCCGGCGTGGGGCGCAAAACCGCCAATCTGGTGCTCACCGCCGGCTTCGGGCTGCCTGGCATCTGCGTCGACACCCACGTGCACCGTATCTGCAACCGCTGGGGCTACGTGCAGACCAGAGAGCCGGACGCGACCGAGCTGGCGCTACGGGCAAAACTCCCGCCGGAGCACTGGATGGCGATCAACGGACTGCTGGTGACTCTGGGGCAGAACATCTGCCTGCCGGTGTCGCCGCGCTGCTCGGTATGCCCGGTGGCGGCGGCCTGCGCGCGCGTCGGCGTGACGCGTAGCCGGTAGCGTGCGGTGGCGCTGCCGGCCGCCGCCGGGCAGTTTCCCACAGCTACGGTTCACGCCCGGCTGCGCCACTCCGGCGGGCGGCGAGCAGCGCCAGGGTCTGTTCGTGCTTCTCGCGGGTGATCGGGTAGAACCAGGTCAGGAGCATCCCGCAGATCAGGATGAGCGTCGGCACCGGTCCGATCATGAGGCGAATGGCCAGGCGGGCCGAGTCGGGCTGCGCGGCGGCGGGCAGGCTCTCGTTAAAGCCGGCAGCCTGCAGGCCGAGGCCCACCAGGAACAGGCCCAGCGCCAGCCCGAGCTTCTGCAGCAGTACCATAAAGCCGTAGAACATGCCCTCGCGGCGCTGGCCGGTCTCCAGTTCGTCAAGCTCGATCACATCGGGCATCATGCTCCAGGGCACCAGGTAGGCGGTGGCGACGCCGGCGCCCGCGATCACGGCCAGGACGATCGCCAGGACGATCTGCGCGGGCTGCAGGAAGAAGAGGAAGGCCTGGACGGCGATCCAGATCACGCTGCCGACCAGGTAGACCGCCTTCTTGCCGATGCGCCGGCTCACCGCGCTCCAGACGAACAGAAAGACCAGGGCCGAGCCCTGCACAGCCAGCAGGAAGGTAGTGATCAGGTCGGGCCGCTGCAGCCAGAAGGTGATGTAGAAGGTCAACACCGCCGAGGTGACCTGCACGGCCAGCCACGAGAACAGATAGATCCCGACGACAAAGAGATAGGGGCGATTGCCGAATACATAGCGAATCTGCTGGCCGAGGCTCAGTTCCTCGGCGCCTGGCTCGGGCTCGTACCGCTCGCGGGTGCCCAGAAAACACCAGAGGAAGGGCAGGGCGATCAGCAGCCCGACGACGGCGCCGGCAACCAGATAGCCGGTCCGGGGGTCATCGGGGAAGCGGCCCACAATCGTCTGGTGCAGGATGCCGCCGAGCAGGCTGCCGCCGATGCTGAAGGCGAAGCGGTAGGAATTGAGCGCGGTGCGCTCATCGTAGTCGCGGGTGAGCTCCGGGGTGAGGGCGGTGTAGGGCACGTTGACAATGGTGAAGGCGGTATCGAAGAGCAGGGCGATGACCAGGTAGTAGATGAACGTGCCGGTGAGGTCGAAGGGCGGCACGATCCACTGGAGGAAGAAGAGCAGGCCGAAGGGTACCGCGCCAAAGAGCAGCCAGGGCCGGCGGCGGCCCCAGCGGGTATTGGTGCGGTCGGTCAACCAGCCGATGATCGGGTCATTGACGGCGTCCCAGATCTTGACAATGAGCAGGATGGTGCCGGCCAGGCCGGGCGGCAGGCCGGCCACGGTGGTAAGGAAGAAGAGCTGGAAGAACGAGGCGATGATGGTGGCGATGGCGGGCCCCAGGTCACCGGCGCCGAAGGCGAGTTTGGTATGCAGGGGCAGCCGTTCGTGGACAACCAGATCAACAGGCGTGGCGGGCCTGGCCATAGGGGCTCCTTGGTGCAAGGCAAGGCTGGCTATTTCAACCGTTTGCGGCGCTGCTTGGCGGCCAGCAGCGCGGCCAGCGGGTCATCGGGGGACGGCACGGCAGACGGCGGGGCGGGCTCGGCTGCTGCGGAACGGGCGGGTTGCTCGGCCACGACGGGCGCGGGCGGCGCGGACGGGCGGCGGGCGCGGTCACGGGCCGCCTGCAGCCGGCTGATCAGCGCGTCGGGGCCGGCTGGCACCGGCGTGGGGTGGGGGCGCCGCCCCAGGATGGGCGCCAGGCTGGCGGGGCGCAGGAACAGCCGGCGTAGCGCGATGTCCAGCGGGAGCAGGAGCAGCGCCAGCCAGAGCAGTGGCTGGGCGATCTCGCTCACCCGGCCCACCGCCTGGCCAGGCGCCAGGAAGAGGCTCGCCGGCGGCGGCGCGCTGCGCCCCCCGCTGAGCGCGGCCAGCTCGCCGAGGAGCGTCGCGCCCGTGGCGTCGGGCCGGTACTCGGGCGAGTAGCTCACCACCAGGCCGCCACTGGCGACGCCCAGCGCCTGGCCCGCGGCGTCCAGCGCCGCCACCTGGGCCAGGTAGACCCCCGGCTGGTCGGCCGCGGCGGTGGCGCGGTAGCGGCCCGGCGCAACCTGGGTGAAGCGCAACGGCGCACCTGCACCCGCAGGGTTGAGCAGCCGCCCCTCGATCGTTGCCGCCTCGCTGGGCAACCCGCGCTCATCAGTGACGACCAGGTCGAGCACGGCCTCAGGGCCGTCAACCCGGCTTTCGAGGGCGAGCTGGCCACCGGATGTCGGCGGCAGCAGCCCGTCCACCAGGCCAGCGGCAAAGCGCGGGAAGGCCTCCCAGCCGATCCAGTCGGCGGCCCACTGCCCCGTGAGGTCGCTGGTCCAGGCCAGGGTGCGGCCCAGACCGACCTGGCCGACGGCGAGCAGCGGCGCGCCCTCCGCGGTGACGAGGATGGTGCGCGCGGTTGCGCGCGGTCCGGTGTTGTTATAGCCATAGAGTGGCGGCAGGCCGCCCAGGTCGCGCACGGGCGGAACGGGCAGCGCCACCGCCGGGATGAACGCGCCCTCGACGATATCGCGCTGCGCGGCGCGCACCGTTTCGCTGAGGAAGATCGCCGGCACCTCCTGGGCCCTGGTTACCCGGTAGAAGGCACCGCCGCCCTGCTGCGCGACGCCCTCGAGGCTGGGGTTGGCGCCGCTGCCGATCGAGACCACGGTGATCGTCACGTTCTGCTCGCGCATCCGCTCGAGCAGGTCGCTGTAGTTGCTGTTATCAAGGCCGTCGGTGAGCAGGATCAGGTGTTTGACCCGCGCGTCAGCCGCGATCAGCGCCGGGGCGGCCAGTGCGATGCCGGCCCGGATGTTGGTGCCGCCGCCGAGGCTGACCATGCCGAGCGCCTGCTCGATCGCGCTGAGGTCGGGCAGGGTCTGGAGCGGCAGCACGGTGGCGGCCGCGTCATCGAAGACAACGATGCCGAGCTGGTCGTTGGCTGAAAGGCCGCGTGTGGCGAGGAAGACGGCCTCTTTCGCCAGGTCGAGCCGGTTACGGCCCGGGCCGGCGCTATCGCCCATACTGCCGCTGCGATCGATCACCAGGGCCAGCGCCAGATCGGGGCGATCCTCGCGTGTGGGCGGGTCGAGCTCAACCGGCAGGATGGCGGCCAGCGGTGTGCGCCGCCAGCCGCCGGCGCCAAACGACTGCTCGCCGCCGATCATCGCCAGGCCGCCTCCCTGGTCGCGCACATATGCGCTGAGCGCCTGCTGCGTGGCCAGCGGCAGCTCGCCCGCACTGACATCAACCAGAAAGACGGCAGCGAACTGGCGCAGATCGCTCGGGCTGCTCGGTGTCTGCGCGGGGGCGAGCAGGCTGGCGCGTAGCCCGGCGGCCTCCAGGGCGGCGCGCAGCGGCGCGGCGCGATCCTCGGCGGCAGTGATCAGCAGCACACGCGGCGGTCCCTCGACCTGGGTGAAGGCGCCGGCGCTGTTGTTGAGCGGCTGGCTGTCGGCAGCCGCAGTGATCCGCGCCTCGTAGCGGCGGAAGCCAGCCTCGCCGGCGGGCACGCGCAGCAGCAGGGTCTGGTCGCCGGCGCTCAGGGTGAGCGTTTCGGACGCCACGAACTGTCCATCGGCGAGCAGCTCAATGCGGGCTGGACCGGCCACATCGCTCGCGATCTGCAGACTGAGCGGTACCTCCTGACCCTCACGGGCGCTGGCCGGTGCGCCAAGGCCCACGATCAGCACATCGGGGCCGCGCTCAGGGGGCAGGGGCACCACCTCGATCGGCACGCCGCGCAGGGCGGCGAGGCGCGCCGCTTCCAGCGCGCTGCCGGTGTTCTCGGCGCCATCGGAGAGCAGCACCAGCCGCTTCTGGGTGTCGGCGGGCAGCAGCGCCAGGCCCAGTTGGATGGCCTCGGCGATGTTGGTGCGGCTGCCCACCACCAGCGAGGTGAGCCGGTTCAGTGGCGCCGGAGGCTGGGCGGCCCGCTCCACCGCGGCACTGGCGCCGAAGAGCACCACGGCGGCACGGTCGGTGGGCTGCCCGGCCGCCATGGCCGCGTTCACATACTCCAGGGCGCGCTCACGCTGCGCGGGGGCCACCGAGTCGCTGCCATCGATCAGGAAGACCACGGCGGTATCGTTCACCGCCCGCACCACCTGGGCGCCGGCCAGGGCCAGCACCAGCGCAGCCAGCATAAGGCTGCGCAGACCGATCAGCGCCAGGTAGCGGCCGCGGCCAAGCCGCGCGCAATTGGGGCTACGCGTCGCCCAGGCAAAGAGCCACAGCAGCGGCAGCAGCGCCAGGAGCCAGAGGGCCGCAGGATGGATCACCGAGAGCGACATAATTGTGCCAGCCAGCCGATGGATGGGCGTGTAGCGCCCGCCGGAGCCGGGCTGCTAAACGGCGCTAGTGCGATTGCAGATTGCAGATTTGCGATTGTAGATTGGGCGCGGCGCATCTGGACACGGTCGAGGTCGCGCTGATGCCCCAACAGGTCGCCTGGAACTGCGCTAGAGACACTCTACCATGCCTTAGGAAGCCATCGTTAACTCCCAGTGACCCGCACAACAACGATCGTCATGTCGTCGTGGGTGGGAACAGCTTCACTGAAGGCGTGGACCTCGGCGAGCACCTGGTCGAGCAACTGGTCGGCAGGGAGGTGGCCCCAGCGCTGCAGCAGGCGTTCGAGGCGTTCAAAGCCGAAGAGATTGCGGCGCTGATCGTGGGCCTCAACGATCCCGTCGGTGTAGAAGAGCAGCGTGTCACCGGGCTGCAGCGCGATCTCAAACTCACCGAACTCGATCTGCGTGGTCAGGCCGAGTGGCAGGGCGGGTGGGCCCTCAAGGAAGCAGGTGCTGCCGTCGGCGCGGCGGAGCAGCGGGGTCAACTGGCCCGCCGAGGCCAGCACCAGGCGGCCACGCGCGCGATCCACCAGGGCGTAGCTGAGTGCGACGAAGCTGTTGCGCGGGACATCATCGACCAGCCAGCGGTTGATCTCTGCCAGCACCACGTGGGGCGTCGCGTGGTTACGCACCTCGGAGCGGGCCGTCGAGCGCGCAACCGCCATCAGCATCGCGGCGGGCAGCGACTTGCCGCTCACGTCACCGACGATCACCCCGACCCGGCCACCCAGGTCAACCACATCGTAGAAATCGCCGCCGGTCTCCCGCGCGGGCAGACAGCGGGCGGCCAGTTCGAGCCCGGCCACCGCCGGCAGCTGGCTGGGGAAGAGGTTGGCCTGGATGCGGCGGGCGATCTCCAGTTCCTGCTCGACCCGCGCGACCGATTCCTGGTAGAGGCGCGCGTTCTCGATCGCGAGGGCGGCGTGGTTGGCGAAGGTCCGGGCAACCTCCATGTCCCGGGTGGTGAAGACACGGCCTACGTCGTGACCGTCGCCCGTGCCGGCGAGCGGGAGACGCGAGTCGATATTGAGCACGCCGAGCACGCGGCCACGGGCAATCAGCGGCACGCCGATCCAGGAGAGGATGTTCGATGAGCTCGGCAGCTGCATCCAGGGCACCTCGCTTTCCCCGGCGATGTAGCGCAGCGGTGCGCCGGTGCGGGCCACTTCGCCCGCGCCGCTGCCCTCAAGCGGCAGCATCGTATTGCGCGGCTCGATCTCAGGCACCCGGCCCCGTGCCGCCACCAGGCGCAACTGGTCACCATCGAGCAGCATGATCGAGGCGGTATCAAAGGCGATCACCTTCTGCAGCTCGCCGAGGACCAGCCGCAGCACCTCGTCGGGGTCGAACGAGGAGCTGAGCACACGGGCCATCTCGCGGAGCGTATCGGCGGTACGCCGTTGCTCCTGCTCGGCGGCAAAGAGCTGGGCGTTCTCAACCGAGGTGGCGATCGCGGTCGCCACGGTGTGCATCAGATCGAGCTCCTCGTCGCTGAAGCTAAGCTGTTTGCCGAAGCTGTCGAGCGAGATCGAGCCCAGCACGCGGTCGCGGCTCACCAGCGGCAGAATGACGATCGACGTAATGCCCATGGCGCGCCAGCGCTCGCGCGTGCTTTCAGCCAGGGGGTCGTACTCGATGTCCGCGATCACCACGGGGCGCCGGGTCGCCTTGAGGCGCCTGACCAGCGGGTTGTTGCGCAGGCTGATCAGGCTGCCGACAATGCCGGTCTCGGGGTACTCGGCGACGACCGCGCCCTGATCCGGCGTGGTAAACAGGACAGTGCCGGTATGATCGGCCCAGAAGAGCTGCACCAGCTCGCGGGCGGCGATCTCGAGGATCTCCTGCTGATCGAGCCGGGCGGAGAGCACCGAGGCGATCCGGTTGACCAGTTCCAGGCGGTGGGCCTGGCGCTCGGCGGCCTCGACATGCGAGCGGGCCTCGACCAGCAGGCGCTCACGCTCCTGGAACAGGCGCACCTTCTGCACGCCCAGGCTGACGTGGCTCGCCACCTGGCTGAGAAAGTCGATCGTGCCACTGTCGAAGCGGTAGGGCCGGTAGTCCTGGATCGAGAGCACACCGATCAACTCGCCGTCGCGGGCCACGACGGGAACGCCTGCCCAGGAGCGCACCGGGTGGGCCGGGCCGACGGGACGCGGGGTGAGGCCCCGGCGGGTCAACTCATCGCGCTGGTGCAGCACATCGTGGAAGAGGAGCGGCTCGCGCTGGGTGAGGATCCAGTGGCTCAGCGAGCCAGGGGTGACGTGGCGGCCCACGAGATCGAGGGAGATCCACTCGCCCGCTTCGACAAATACCGCATTGGTGATCAACCCGCTCGCGGGCTCGCAGATCAGCAGCGCGAAGACCGAGGCGCCGAGCAGATCGCTGAAGACCCGGTAGATCTCGCCCAGCATCTTGTCCAGGTCGTAAGAGGCGGTGACGAGCTTGCCGATCTGGCCGATCGCCTCCAGTTCGTCGATCTGGCGTTCGCGCTGGAGCAGCAGGCGCATGTTCTGGATGTGCAGGGCCACCTGGGCGGCGACATTGTGCAGGAAGGCCTCGTCACGGGGGCCAAAGACACCCGACGCATACGCCTGGACGCTGATCAGGCCGATGATGCGCCCGTCGCGGTCCCGTAGCGGCACCCCGAGCCACGAGCGGGCGGGCTGCCTGGCGCCGGTGAGCACGATCGCGAGATCGTGGTGGTCGGCGATCTCGGCGGGCACGTCGCTGAAACGCAGGCCCTGGCCGGTGTGCAGAATATGGGCGCTGAACGAGCGTGGCGGCGGCGGCTCGCCCGTCCAGTACTCGTAGATCTGGTCCTCGTCGATCGTCAGGCCGTGGACGACAACCGCGCGCTCGTGGTCGTACACCACCAGCGCGAAGACGTCGAGGGGCAGGAAGGCCTTGAGTGCATCGTGGACCTGGCGCAGCAGGGTGCGGACATCGTGGGCGGTGGAGGCGGCGCGCCCCACTTCACTGAGCGCGCGCAACTCGGCGATCTGCCGCTCACGCTCATCGAGCAGGCGGCTGTTCTCCACCACGATCGCGATCTGGTTGCTGACCGAGCGGGCCAGGCTGATCTCGTGATCGGCGAAGCTGCGCGGTGTGAAACCGAACAGGCTGAGGGTGCCGATCACCGTCGATCCAGTGACGAGCGGCAGGATGAGCGAGCACTCGAAGCGTGGGAAGACCTCCAGCGGCAGGTTGCCGCCCCGGCGGCGGACGTACCAGTCGCGGCTCACGATGATCGGCTCGCCCGTCTCGACGACCGAGCGGATGGGACTGCTGACGAGAGGCGAGCGCCAGGTGCGATCCTCGTACGCTGCCGGGAAGCCGCGCTGGCAAACGAGGACCAGGTGCGCGCGGGTCTCATCGAGCAGGCGCACATTGCCGGCGTCGAGGCGAAACAGCCCGAGGACCACGTCGAGCGCCCGGGCGAGCATCTCGGCGAGCGGGCGGCGCTCCACCAGGCCCGAGGCGATCACATTGAGCGCTGCAAGCTCCTCGGTGCGCGCGGCCACCTGGTCGGCCAGGGCGCTGCTCAGGCGGTCCTGGCGCTCGCCCAGGGCCAGGTTCTCCAGGGCGACCGCGATGACGCTGGCCATGCGCTGGAGCAGGTCCTGGTGGGCCTGATGGTACATGCCGACCTGGTAGCTCTGAATGGCGATCATCCCGATCGCCGCGTTGCCGATCAGCAGTGGCACGCCAAGCCAGGCCCGGGTGCGCTGCTCGTGATGGCCGACGGGGACGGGTCGGGTGGCCGGATCGTGCTCGGCCTGCAGATCGCGGAAGCAGAGTGGCTGGCGGTTGGCGACGACGGCGCCGGCGAGGTGGTCATAGGCAACCTGCTCGACGAAATCGCTCACCCCCTGGTCGACCAGAAGGGCACACCTGGCGTACCCGGGGCGTTCATCGGACAAGGCGATGTAACAGGCGTCGAAGCTGAAAACGCCCGCCAACTCCTGCTGGACACGCGTGAAGATCTGGCGGAAATCGGCACGCTCACGGCAGGCCAGGCTGATGTTGTTGAGTGCGCTGAGCACGCGCCGCTCGCGCTCCTGCTGGCGGCGAAGCAGGGTGCGCTGGCGCTCGAGCTCCAGCCGGTGGCTGCGCCTGGCGGCGATGCGTGCCATGACGGGTCCTTGGGTTGCCGCCGGGCGGCGGGCGCCGATCAGGTGCCGAAGGGCAGTTCGACGACCATCGCCGGTGTGCCAGCGGCAAGCAGGTGTGTGCCGGGTGCGGCGTGGGCGGTGCGCACATAGGCCAGCCCGATCAGCCCGAGGCGCGGTGATTCAACCAGGCTCGTCAGATCGCCAGCCTCCTTGCCCGCACATTCGAGCCGGGCCAGGGGCATGCCTGGCGCGGCGGGCAGCGTGGGGGGGGTGGCGAAGCGCAGGCCGCGCAGCACTTTGGCGAGACGGCCACGGCTCTCCATGCGCGCAATGATCTCCTGGCCGACATAGCAGCCCTTGTTGAAGCTCACCGCGCTCCACAGCCCGGTCTCCAGCGGGATGTACTCCTGGGAAAGCTCGTGATCGGCGGCGCCATAGCCGTGCTCGACGCGGAGCACCTCGAGGGTGGCCGCATCCAGCGTGACGGCGCCGGCTGCCGCCAGGGCCGCGCCGAGCGCGGCGAGAGGCTCGGGCGGGGCGATAAGCCGGTAGCCCGCGCCGCCGAGCGGTTGCGCGCCGGCCACGTAGAGCGGTGCCGCCTGCCAGGTGGTCAGCGCGATGCCGCGGGCAGCGAGATCGGCGCCGGGGAGGCCAAGGGCGGCGAGGGTCGCTGCGGCGCGCGGGCCGTAGAGGGTCAACTCAGCGAGGGTGGCGCTGGCATCCTCCACCGTAACCCGGTCGTTGAAGAAGATATTCTTGCGCAGATGGGCGGCGATCGCCGGCCCGCGTCCGGGGCTGGTCACCAGGAGCAGCGCCTCAGCGAGGCAGTACACATCGAGCAGGTCGATGATCCGCCCGATCGGGGTGGTCAGCACCGTCTCGGTGCCGGCGCCGGGGGTGAGCTGCTCGATATGGTTGGTCGAGAGGCGATGCAGCAGGGCGGCCCGGTCGCGGTCGCGCATCCAGATCCGGCCGCGGGCCGCGCTGTCGTAGCACGCAACGTGCTCGCGGGCCGCGCGGTAGGCGGCGGCGTCGGCGCGGGGCAGGGACATAAGCGTGGCGTCTGTCATCGTCGGCTGCCTGCGACCCGGCGGCCGCGACAGGTCAGGTCGGGGACACGCCAGGCCAGAACGTGCAGATACTCGGTAATTGTATCATACCACACCCCCGGCCCCCGTCGGCTGGAGGTGACGCACCCGTTCCACGCCTTGCGAGAACGTGGTATACTCAGGCTACTCGCGTACCTGTTCAACCCCATAGCGTCGCGGTGACCCGCTAGCCCGGATGCCAGGGCATAAAGGTGGAAGCTGGTGCAAGTCCAGCGCTGTGCCGCAACTGTAACCGGTCGTTCCTCACAATGGCCGGAAGCCAGGATGCCTACCGCGACCCGTCTGTTCACCCCTTCTCGAGCCAAGGAGGACGAACGTGCCCGTGCCCCCTGAACGCTCCCGCGTGATGGCCCGCCCGGCAGGTTGTCGTCCCGGCCCTCGAACGAGGTCCGGGTCTTTTGTTGCCATTGACCGGGAGCACCAATGACAAGTGACCCACCCACGCCGCGGCCCGCTGGCCGCCAGGGCGCTGCGCCTGCCCTGATGCACAACGATGCTCCTGAGCACAGCGGCGATGATCGGCCCGCCGATCACGCCGACGGCGCGCCTGTACCTGAACTGGGCGCGCGCGGCCCCGACTCGCGTGCCGCGGCGGCCCGGCGCCGCGCTGCCGCCCGTGCCACACGAAAGCGCAAGGGCTTGCTGATCGTCAATACGGGCGATGGCAAGGGCAAGACTACGGCGGCGCTCGGCATGCTGCTGCGCGCACGCGGTCGGCGGATGCGCATCGGCGGCATCCAGTTTTTCAAGCACGAGAACGCCAACTTCGGCGAGTTGCGCGCCCTGCGCGAGCTCGGCGTCGAACTGACCCCGATGGGCGATGGCTTCACCTGGACCAGCCGCGACCTGGACGAGACGCAGGCCCGGGCGCTTCACGGCTGGGCCACGGCTCAGCAGCGCATCGCCTCCGGGGCCTACGATGTCTTCCTGCTCGATGAGTTTACCTACCTGCTGAGCTACGGCTGGCTCGACACCAGCGAGGTCGTGAGCTGGATCCAGGCCCACAAGCCGCCGCTGCTGCACCTGATCATCACCGGGCGCAACGCCCCGCCTGCACTGATCGCCGCCGCCGACCTGGTGACTGAGATGCGGGCGATCAAGCACCCACTGGCCGAGCAGGGCATCCGCGCCCAGCCCGGGATCGAGTTCTGATGGAGGTCACCATGTCGCGCATCCAACGCTGGTCGCTCGTTGCTGCCGGTGCACTCATACTGGTCGTTCTGGAAGCCCGCCCGGCCTACGCGATGCACATTATGGAGGGCTTCCTGCCGCCACTCTGGGCCGCACTCTGGTTCATTGTCGCCATTCCGTTCTGGGTGGTCGGCCTGCGCCGCATCAATCGCCTGATCCGCGAGCAACCGGAGACGCGGATGCTGCTCGGGCTGGCCGGTGCCTTCACCTTCGTGCTCAGCGCCCTGAAGATCCCCAGCGTCACCGGCTCGAGCAGCCACCCCACCGGCACCGGCCTGGGGGCGATCCTCTTCGGCCCCGCGGTGATGAGCGTGCTCGGCACGATCGTCCTGCTCTTCCAGGCGCTGCTGCTGGCCCATGGCGGCCTGACCACCCTCGGGGCCAATGCAGTGAGTATGGCGATCGTCGGCCCGCTGGTCGCCTGGGGTATCTGGCGCGGGCTGAAGGGGCGCGCGCCACTCTGGTTGGTGGTCTTCCTCGCTGCGGCGCTGGCCGACCTGGCCACCTATGTCGTCACCTCGATTCAGCTCGCGCTGGCCTACCCGGACGCCGTCGGCGGCTTTGTTGCTTCGTTCGTCAAGTTTGGCACGATCTTCGCCGTGACCCAGATCCCGCTGGCGATCAGTGAGGGTCTGCTGACCGTGCTGATCTTCAACGCGCTGCAGGCCAATGCCGAGCCCGAGTTGACCCGGCTCGGGGTGCTGAAAGGGGCATAGATGATGGAACGCAAACCATTTGGCTGGCCGACCGCACTTGTTCTGCTGGCAGCGGTCGTGGTCCTGGCGATCCTTCCGCTGTTGCTGGTGCGCGACTCGGAGTTCGGGGGTGCCGATGGCGCAGCCGAGGCAGCGATCGGCGAGGTGGCGCCTGACTATCAGCCCTGGTTCACGCCGCTGATCGAGCCGCCCGGCGGCGAGACCGAGAGTCTGCTCTTCGCGCTCCAGGCCGCGATCGGCGCCGGACTGATCGGCTATTTCTTCGGTCTCAAGCGTGGCCAGCGCACGGCGCCCCCCAGGGGGTGACCTCTCAGGGGTAGGGTTTTTGGGCGTTGCGCCCCCAGGCCCCGCATACCCCACCCCCCTACCCCCTCCCCTGGCAGGGGAGGGGGGCAAGCAGCGCATCAGGACGCCGTCCGCCAGAAACGCTACCCCTGAAAGCAGGGGGTGACGGGGTGATACGGTTCCCCGTAGGACATGGTTCAAACTCACGTGACAATCCAGCCTTTAGCTCCACAGCTTTTCAGCGCTTCAGACCGGTTCTGTGGAGGTGTGCAGCAACGGTCACACAGGTATGGCCGCTTCTGGACCATGCCCAGGGCCGAAGCATGCGCCCCGGACCACCTGTGGGAATCGGAGCCTCCGGGTGGCGCATGCTCCAGCCTGACGTGGCCCATCACCCGGCTACCTGGTCCACAGTGATGCACCTCATCGACCGCCACGCCTACAATAACGCCATCCGCATGCTGGATCCGGCGCACAAGGCCGGGCTGGCCGGGGCGGCGATCCTGCTCTGCCTGCTGCTGGATCGTCCGGCGGTAGGCGTGCTGACCCTGGTCTGGATGTTCGCGCTGAGCACGCTGTGGGCGCGGGTGTCGCCGCTGGTCTTCGGGCGGGCGCTGCTCGCTGAGGGGCTGTTCCTTGGCCTCTCGGTCGCTGGTGTCGCGATCAATGTCAGTCTGGCGCCGCCCCCGGGCGCCGGCATGGCATTGCAGCTCGGTCCGCTCTGGCTCAGCAGTGGTCCCGAGGCCCTGGTGCTCGCGACGCGGCTGCTCACCCGCGCCCTTGGCTGCGCGGCGGCGCTGAACTTCCTGATCCTGACCACGCCGCTCACCGACCTGATTGCCTTGCTGCGCCGCCTGCGCACCCCGGAGACGCTGATCGAGCTGATGACGATCATCTATCGCGCGATCTTTGTGCTGCTCGCGAGCCTGCAGCGTATGGCCACGGCCCAGGATGCGCGCCTTGGCTACAGCACGCCGCGACGCGCCCTGCGCAGCGCCGGCCTGCTCGGTAGCCAGCTCTGGCTCGATGCCTACCGGCGGAGCCAGCGACTGCAGGTGGCGCTGGAGAGCCGTGGCCTGGACGGGCCGTTGCGCGTGCTGCCCCTCGACTATCGGCATGATCGGCGGACCTGGTGGCTGGGGGCGGTGCTAGTGACCAGTCTGCTGCTGACGGGGGTGGCCCGATGACACCCGTCCTGGAGTGGGTCGATGTCCACTATCGCTTCCCCGCCAGCTCAACGCCGGCACTCTGTGGTGCGACGCTGCGCCTGGAGGCCGGGCAGCGTACGGTGCTGCTGGGGCGCAATGGTGCGGGCAAGAGCACGCTGCTGCTGCAGGCCAATGGCATTCTGCGCCCGAGTCGCGGCCAGGTGCGCGTAGCGGGCGTGCCGCTCGACTACAGCCGGCGCGGCCTGCAGGCAGCGCGGCGCCAGGTCGGCCTGGTTTTCCAGAATCCCGATGACCAGCTCTTCAGCGCCAGTGTGGCCCAGGACATCAGCTTCGGGCCGTTGAATCTCGGGCTAAGCGTTGCCGAGGCGCGCCAGCGGGTCGCTGCGGCCGCGGCACGCTGCGCCATCACCGACCTGCTCGACCGGCCGACCCACGCGCTGAGCGGCGGCCAGCGCACACGGGTGGCGCTGGCGGGCGTCCTGGCGATGGAACCACGTATCATCCTGGCCGATGAGCTGACCTCGGGCCTTGATCCCTGGATCCGGCAGCAGGTGTTTGCCGTCTTCAACCGGCTGGTCGCCGAGGGGGTGAGCGTGGTGCTCGCCAGCCACGATCTGGAGGTGGCGCGCCACTGGGCCGACCTGGTGGCGGTGATGGATGCCGGGCGGGTGGTCGCTGCCGCCCCGCCGGACCACGTCTTTGCCGACCCGGCGCTGCGCGAGCTGCTGGGGCCTGTCGCACCCTGGGGTGATGGGGTGATGGGGTGATGGGGTGACGATATTGTCGGCACATGTCCGGTCTCGTAGGGGCGCCCCGGCGTGGGCAGTGAATGGTATCTGGGCACGGTGAATGGGCGTCCGGACGTGGTGCAACGATCGGCGAAGGAGGCAATGAAACAATGAGCAAGGCATCGCGTCCTCGGCTGCTCGCGTCCTCATCTCCTCGCGTCCTTGCGACCCGTTGTCGCGCGCTGCTCGTGGCCCTGGCGAGCGATGCGCTGCTGGGCGATCCGCCGAACGCCTGGCATCCCGTGGTGCTGCTCGGCGGCTGGATGCAGCTGGGCGAGCGCCTGGCGCCGCGGACGGCCAGCGCGCGCCTGGCCTGGGGCGCCGCCTGGCTGGCGGGCGGCCTGGCACTCGCTGCCGGCACGGCGGCGCTACTGCCGCGCCAGACGCTCATCCAGGGCCTGGCCGCCTCGACCCTGCTGGCCTACCGCGGGCTCGACCGGGCGGTCGGCGCCGTGCAGGCGGCCCTGGAGGCCGGCGACCTGGCCGAGGCGCGGCGCCTGCTCGGCTGGCACCTGGTGAGCCGCCCCACCGCCGGGTTGACCGAGGCTGAGGTCGCCGCGGCGGCGATCGAGTCGCTGGCCGAGAACCTCTCCGATAGTCTGGTCGCGCCACTGCTGGCCTACCTCACCGGCGGGCTGCCGGCCCTGGCGGCCTACCGGCTGGCCAACACCGCCGACGCGATGTGGGGCTACCGCGATGCGCGCTACCAGCACCTGGGCAGGGCGGCGGCTCGCCTCGACGATGCGCTCAACCTGCTGCCTGCGCGCCTGACGGCGGCACTGATCGCACTGGCCGCGCAGCTGGTCAATGGTCGCGGCGGGGAGGCCTGGCAGGTCGCCCGGCGCGACGCCAGGCGCACTGCCTCGCCCAACGCCGGCTGGCCGATGGCGGCGATGGCCGGCGCTCTTACGACCACGCTCACCAAGCGCGACCACTACACCCTGGGCGCTGGCCCGCGCCTGCCCGACGCCGCGCTGATCGGCGAGGGCCGCGCCATCGCGCGGACGGCCGTCGCCATGGTGTGGGTCGCCTGCGGGGCCATAGCCGCGCCCCGCCAGATTGGATAGAACACACGATGCATCAGCACACAAACGCCCTGCTGCTCATCGGCCACGGCAGCCCTGAGGCGGCCGGCAACGCCGAGTTTCTGCACTTCGCCCGGGACCTGGCGGCCCACCTGGGTGTGGCCACGCAGCCATGCTTCCTCGAACTGGCCGAGCCGTCGATCGACGAGGGCTTCGCCCGCTGTGTCGCCACCGGGGCGCAACAGATCGCGGCGCTGCCGCTCTTCCTCGGCCCGGGGCGCCACCAGAAGCGCGATGTGCCCGATCTGCTCGCTGAGGCCCACGCGCGCCACCCCGGCGTCGCGTTGCGCTACGGCGCGCCGCTCGGGTCGCAGCTGCATCTGGTGGAGGCGCTGGCCGACCGCGCCGCGGAAGCGCTGGCGCAGACAGCCAGTCCGGTCGCCCGTGCGGAGACGGCGCTGCTCGTGGTGGGCCGCGGCAGCAAGGATCCCCAGAGCAACGCCGAGTTGCCCCGCCTGGCGCGGTTGCTCTACGAGGGCCGCGACTACGGGCTGGTCGAGTATGGGTTCCAGTCGGTGGTTGCCCCCGATGTGGGCCAGGCGATCGCGCGTTGTGTGAAGCTCGGGGCGCGGCGGGTGGTGGTGCTGCCCTACCTGCTCTTCAGCGGCTTTGTCTGTGACGATATTGCTGCTCAGGCGCGCGCCGCGCAGGCGCGCTTTCCAGATCTGGAGGTGCTTGTCGGCGAGCGGCTCTTTCCGCACCCGGCGCTGCTCGCCGCGGTGGCGCTGCGCTACCAGGAGATCATTGCCGGCACGGTGGCGATGACCTGTGACCTGTGCCACTACCGCCGACGCGCGGACGACGGTCCGTGAGGCGTGAGGTGAGGGCATACGGGACGCCCGGGAGGCCCTTATACCATTTCCGATTGCAGATTTTGGATTGCAGATTGCCGCACATGGCGTCACGATGAGCGATGACGGCAACGACAATGCGGAACTGCCAACTGGATTTGGTATTACCTCCGACCCCTTCGGCTCCGCCCTGTTCACAGATAGTGAGGTCCCCATCGATGAACACACCCCATCCCCACGCGATCGCTGCCGAGTCGTTCGCGATCATCCGCCAGGGTCTGGCCGAGCGTGCTGTCACGCTGGCGCCGCCGCTGGCCGCGGTGGTTGAGCGGATCATCCACACCACCGCTGACTTCGAGTTTGCCGAACTGGTGCAGACGAGCCCCGGCGCCGTCGAGGCGGGCGTGCGCGCGCTGCAGGCCGGCTGCGCGGTGCTCACCGATGTGCACATGGTGCGCGTGGGTATCAGTACGACGCGCCTGGCGGCCCTGGGCGGCACGCTCCACTGCCTGATCGACGACCCGGCGGTGGCCGCGCGGGCCGCTGCCCATGGCAGCACCCGCGGCGCCCAGAGCATGCGTCTGGCCGCCGAGCAGGGGCTGCTCGACGGCAGTATCGTCGCGATTGGTAACGCTCCCACCGCGCTCGACGAGCTCATCCGCCTGGTGGCGGCCGGCGCGCGGCCCGCGCTGGTGGTCGGCGTGCCGGTGGGCTTCGTCGGCGCCGCCGAGAGCAAGGCGGCGCTCACCCGGGTTACGGCTGTCCCCTGGCTGGTGACCACGGGTCGCAAGGGTGGCTCAACCATCGCAGTGGCTACGGTCAACGCCCTGCTGCGCCTGGCCGTCGGCGCGGGGAACGATGAGCTTTAAGCGGTTGCCGCTGTGCTTCGGCACCGAACCTGCGGATCTGTGTCATGGAACTACCTGTCCCCCCACGTGACCGGCGCGGTCTTCGTACCGGCTTCACCACTGGCACCAATGCGGCGGCGGCGGCGCGAGCCGCTACGCTGGCGCTGCTCACCGGGGTGTGGCCCGAGACGGTGACGGTCAGCCTGCCCACTGGTGAGACCACCGTGATGCACCCAGTCGAGCGCCGCCTGGACGGCGAGGCCGCCCACTGCTGTATGGTCAAGGATGGTGGCGATGACCCCGATGTGACCCACGGCGCGCTGATCTGCGCCACGGTGCGCCACGCGGCGCTCCCGGGCATCACGATCGACGGGGGCGCTGGCGTCGGGCGGGTGACTCTGCCCGGCCTGGGGCTGCCGGTTGGCGAGGCGGCGATCAACCCGGTGCCGCGCCAGCAGATCCACGCCAACGTCGTTGCGGCCGTGGCGGAGGCGCTGCCCGCCGGGGAGCGTTACCTGGAGCGCCACGGGCTGGCGGTGGTCATCAGCGTGCCGCAGGGCGAGCAACTGGCCCGGCGTACGCTCAACCCGCGCCTGGGGATCATAGGCGGCATCAGTATCCTGGGCACCTCGGGCAAGGTCTACCCCTACAGTACGGCGGCCTGGCGGGCCAGCGTTGTCCAGGCGGTGCAACTGGCTGCCTATCACAGCCCCACGCGGGTGGTGCTGGCCACCGGCGCCCGCTCGGAGCAGTATGCGATGGGCCTGTTTCCCGAGTTGCCCGAGCTGGCCTTCGTCGAGATCAGTATCTTCACCGGGGCGGCGCTGCGCGCCTGCGTGACCCAGGGCGTGCGCGAGGCCACGCTGGTGGCGATGATCAGCCGGATCGTCAAGACCGCCCAGGGCCGTATGGTCACCCACGTGGCCGGCAACCCGGTCGATTTCGCCTTCCTCGCCCGGGTCTGCCGCGAGGCCGGCGCCTCGCCCGAGCTGAGCGCGGCCGTTGCCACGGCGCATACCGCACGCCACTTCCTGGAGCTGTGCCAGGCTCACGGCGAGCTGGCGCCGCTCACCCACCTGACGGCCATGGCGCTGGCCCAGAGCCGGCGCTTCGTGAGCCGCCTGGGCGGCACCCTGGGGCTGGAGGTCATCCTGGTGGACTTCGATGGGACGGTGCTGGCTCGGCTGAGGGATGAGGGATGAGGGATGAGGGATGAGGGATGAGGGATGAGGGCTACTACCGATTCTGCTTGATGGCATCGCATGAGCTCACCTCCACACCTCCACAGCTCGACAGCTCGACAAAGCCCTGTGTGGAGCTGTAGAGCTGTGGAGATGAGCGGGAACAATGCGGGATTGCCAATGCCACTTGGTATGAGGGCTGAGGGGTGAGGGATGAGGGATGAATGTGCGTTGGGGCCCAGGATCATGGTGCTTGGGCTGATCGGGTCGGGGCGTGAGCACGTGCCGGCGGCGCAGGCGGCCCGCGTGCTCGGCGCCGATCTGCTGGTCGGTGGCGAGCGGCAACTGGCCTGCTTTCCCGACTTCGGCGGTGAGCGGCTGAGTCTGCGCCGTGGGGTTGACGAGGCGGCCCGGCGGCTGCGCCAGGCGCTGGAGTGCGGCCAGCAGGCGGTGGTGCTGGCCTCGGGCGACCCGCTCTGCTATGGGATTGGCGCGAGCCTGCGCCAGTGGTTCGCCGCCGACGAGCTTGAGATCGTTCCGGCGCCGAGTAGCTACCAGCTGGCCTTTGCCGCCCTGGGCGAGCCCTGGCACGACGCGGCGCTGCTCAGCGCCCACGCCCGTCCGTTGGTCGAGGTGGTGCGTGGCGTGCTGGGCGCCACCCGGGCGGCCATTCTCACCGATGACCGGCATACCCCGGCGGTGATCGCCCGGGCGCTACTGGCGGCCGGGCTGCCCGCCGCCAGCCTCTGCGCGATCTGTGAGCACCTGGCCGAGCCGGCCCAGCGCATCGTGCGCACAACTCTTGCCGAAGCAACGGAGCAAACCTTCGCAGCGCTGAATGTCTTCGTGGTCTGGAATGGTCAGGCGGTTGGGCTATCGGCTACCCCCCCCGGCCTGCCCGACGCGGCCTTCAGCACCACCGGCGGCCTGATCACCAAGCGCGAGATCCGCCTGCTGTGTCTGGCCGAGCTGGCCCCGGGACCGGGTGAGGTGCTGTGGGATCTCGGCGCCGGCAGCGGCGCGGTCGGCATCGAGGCTGCCCGCTGGCAGCCGGCAGCAACCGTCTATGCGATCGAGCGCCGGGCCGAGCAGTGTGCCCATATCCGCGAGAACCTGCGCCGCTTCCCGGCACCGAACCTCCACCTGATCGAGGGTGCTGCGCCCGAGGTCTGCGCTGCACTCCCCGACCCCGACGCGGTCTTTGTTGGTGGCAGCGGCGGGCAACTCGCGCCGATCGTCGCGCTGCTGCAGCAGCGGCTGCGCCCGGGGGGGCGCCTGGTGCTCAGCCTGGTGACGCTGGAACATCTGCAGCTGGCCCGCGCTGCGCTGCCCGACGCCCGGCTGGTCCAGCTCCAGGTCAGCGTCACTGCGCCGATCCAGGGGATGCTGCGTTTCCAGGCGCAGAATCCAGTGTTTGTGGTGACGTGGCGACATGGTATGTCTTCTGAGCATTACATAACCGGGGAAGCATAGCGCGATGCTGGAGCCAGAACAGCCGCATCTGGTCGCCGTCGGGCTCGGCCCGGGCGACCCGGAGCTGGTCACGGTGAAGGGCCGGCGAGCAATCGAGGCGGCGGACGTGATCTTCGCGCCCCGCAGCCGCGACGATGAGACGAGCCGGGCGCTGCGCATCGCGCAGCCCTGGATCGATCCGGCGCGCCAGCAGGTTGTCCCGCTGACTATCCCTATGCAGCGCGATCCGGCCCGGGCACAGACGGCCTATCAGCAGATCGCCGCGACGATCGGCGCACGGCTGAGCGCGCAGGTGGCGGGCCGCCCCACGGGTGCGGCCCGTGGCGTCTACCTGCTGCTGGGCGACCCGCTGCTCTATGGCACCTTCACCACCCTGCGGACGGCGCTGGCGGCACGCTATCCTCAGATTGCCGTCACCATCGTGCCCGGCATTACCTCATTCGCGGCGGCGGCCGCCCGGGTTGGCCTGCCGTTGAGCCTGGGCGACGAGCGGGTGGCCATCGTGCCCGCCCCCGCTGATCCTGGCGCGCTGCGCGAGCTGCTGGCGCGCTTCGAGACCGTTGTCCTACTCAAGCTGGGGCGCGCCCTGCCGCAGATCATCGCCGTGCTCGACGAACTGGCGCTGCTCGGGGCCGCCGTCTACGCTGAGTACCTTGGTATGCCCGAGGAGCGCATCGTGCGTGCGGTCGGCAGCCTGCGCGACTACCAGGCGCCGTATCTGTCGCTGCTGATCGTGAGGCGTGAGGAGTGAACGATGGACGATCGCATGACCGCTGGGATGGTCTACTTCATTGGCGCCGGCCCGGGCGCGCCGGATCTGATCACCGTGCGCGGGCGGGCGATCATCGAGCAGGCCGACCTGGTGCTCTATGCCGATAGCCTGGTACAGGCCAGTGTTGCCGGGCTGGCGCGCAAACCGACGGCGCGCATCGTCGGCTCCGCCGAGCTGCACCTGGCCCAGCTGGTCGCGCTGATGGTCGAGGCGGCACAGGCGGGCCAGGTAGTGGCGCGGGTGCATACCGGCGACCCGGCGCTCTACGGCGCCATCCACGAGCAGATGGCCGCCCTGGACGAGCACGGTGTCCCCTACGCGATCGTGCCTGGCGTGACGGCTGCCTTCGCCGCCGCCGCCCGGCTCGGGGTTGAGCTGACGGTGCCAGAGTTGACCCAGACCGTGATCCTGGGCCGCGTGGCCGGGCGCACGTCGGTGCCGGAGCGCGAGGCCCTGCCTGCGCTCGCCGCCCACGGCGCCTCACTGGCCCTCTATCTGAGCATCGACCAGATCGAGCGCGTGGTAGCCGAGCTGCTGGCCGGCGGCGCCTACACCCCCGCGACGCCTGTTGCGGTGGTCTACCGGGCGACCTGGCCCGACGAGCAGGTGATCACCGGCACGCTGGCCAACATCGCCGCTGCGGTGCGGGCGGCCGGCTACACCCGCCACGCCCTCATCCTGGTTGGCCCGGCCCTCCGCCCGGGCCGCGCCGTAGCCCCGAGCCGGCTCTATGACGCGAGCTTTGGCCACGGCTACCGCGGTGTGGAGCGAGCCAGCCCGTACCGCCCAACTTCTGCGCCCGTGCAGGAAGCGGTGGGGCGGGAGGGTGAGGGTCAGCCGCCCCTGTTCATCGCGGTGACTCGCGCGGGTGCCGCCCTGGCCGCCCGGCTGGCCGACGAGCTAGGCGGCGCGGCCCTGCTGCCCGCGCGCTTCGCCGCCGGGGCCGCCAGCGCCCTGACCTACGAGGGACCGGTCGCGGAGACGATCCGCCAGCACTGGGCCGCGGGCCAGCCGCTGGTCCTGATCATGGCTGCCGGGGTCGCCGTGCGCGCAATTGCGCCGCTGCTCGACCACAAGGCGAGCGACCCGGCCGTGGTCTGTCTGGATGAAGTGGGACGCTCGGTCATCCCGCTGCTCGGCGGCCATCGGGCCGGTGCCAATGCGCTGGCCCGCCGCATTGCGGCGCACACTGGCGGGCACGCTGCGGTGACCACGGCCAGCGATACACAGGGCCTGCCGGCCCTCGACCTGCTGGGGCGTGACGCCGGCTGGCGGATCGACCCGGACTCGGCGCTGACCCACGCCATGGGCTGCCTGGTCAACGGCGAACCCATCGGCTGCTACGTCGACCCGGCGCTGCCCGCCCAGCGGCGCCAGCTGGAGCAGTGGCTTGCCGCCTGCCCCGATCTGACCTTTGTTGCGCAGGCCGAGGAGTTGCTGGCGGAGCGTTATCACGCCGCGCTGCTGATCACTCACCGGGCGCTGGATGCGCTCTGGCCCGCGCTGCGCGCGAAGACGGTGCGCTACCGCCTGCCGTTGCTCGTGGTCGGCCTGGGCTGCCGGCGCGGCGTGCCGGTCGACGAGTTGCAGTCCGCGCTCAACGCGACGCTCTCCGATGCGGGGCTCGACAGCGCCTGCATCGCGGCCCTGGCCACCATCGATCGAAAGGCTGAGGAGCCGGGCCTGTGCGCCCTCGCCGAGGCGCTGGGCGTACCATTGGAGGTCGTCTCGTCAGCCTGGCTGTCCACCCTCGCCCCGGGGGCGTTCAGCCCCAGTGCCGCCAGCACCCACCTCGATCTCCCCGGTGTTGCCGAGCCCTGCGCCACGCTTGTCGCCGCCGGGCCATTGCTCGTATCCAAGCGTGCCTTTGCCCGCTGCACCGTGGCCGTGGCGCTCACAGCGAACGGAGAACGTAGCGCGCAGCGTGCAGAACGCCGGCAGCGCCTCCCGGCGGCCTCCGCTGTGCCTGCCGCGCAGGACGGGAGCACTCCTCCCGGGTTGCAGCTGCCCAGTGGCCACCTCACGCTGGTCAGTCTCGGCCCCGGCGACGCCCGGCAGCTCACGCTCGCCGCCGCCGACGCCCTGCGCGCTGCCGAGGTGGTCGTTGGCTACCAGGGCTACATCGACGCCATTCGCGACCGGCTCACCCCCGGCCAGCAGGTGATCGCCTCAGGCATGCAGACCGAACTGGAGCGCGCCCAGCAGGCCCTGGAGCAGGCAGCGGCGGGCCGCCGGGTGGCCCTGGTCAGCAGCGGTGACATCGGCGTCTACGCCATGGCCGGGCCGGTCTTTGAGCTGCTCGCTGCCCGTGGCTGGCACGGCGCGCCCCCCGCGGTGACCGTGCTGCCCGGCATCAGCGCCGTGCAGGCTCTGGCGGCCCGGCTTGGTGCGGCAATCAACCACGACTTCTGCGTGATCAGCCTGAGCGACCTGCTCACGCCCTGGGAGCTGATCGAGCGGCGCCTGGCCGCCGCGGCAGCGGGCGATTTCGTGGTCGCGCTCTACAACCCGCGCTCGCGCGAGCGCCACTGGCAGCTTGGCGCTGCGCTCGCCATCCTGCGCGCCCACCGGCCGCCCACCACACCGCTCGCCTTCGGGCGCAATGTCATGCGCCCTGATGAGTGCATTGCGCTCACCACGCTGGCCGAGGCCGACCCGGCCCAGGCTGATATGTTCACCGTGGTGCTGGTCGGCAATAGCCGCAGCTACCTGTTCGGTGAGCGGCTGGTGACGCCGCGGGGCTATGCGGAGGCGGGGAGGCGGGGAGGCGAGGATATGGCCTCACCCCTCATGTCTACCGACTACCCCATCGTGCTGACCGGGCTCGCTGGCGCGCTGGCCGTCGTGGTCGGCGGCGGGGCGGTGGGTGAGCGCAAAGTCCGCGGGCTGCTGGCCGTCGGCGCCGAGGTGCGCCTGGTCAGCCCCGAGGCGACGCCCCGGCTGCGCACCTGGGCCGACGAGCAGCGTATCAGCTGGATGCAGCGCGACTACGTGACGGGCGACCTGGCCGGCGCCCAGCTGGTCTTCGCCGCCACCAACCAGCGCGCGGTGAATGCCCGGGTGGCCCGCGACGCGGCGGAGCTAGGGATGCTCTGCAATGTCGCCGACGCGCCCGATGAGGGCACCTTCCACCTGCCGGCGCTGTACCGCGGGCCCGAGTTGACGATCGCCGTGAGCAGCGGCGGCGCTGCGCCCGCGCGGGCGGCGGCGCTCCGCGATGCGATTGCGCGCTGGCTGCAGAGCGGCGCGACCGAGGATCACCATGAGCGGTAAAGCCTACCTCGTCGGCGCCGGGCCCGGACGCGCCGACCTGATCACTGTTCGCGGACTGACCCTGCTGCGACGGGCCGATGTCGTGCTCTACGACTGGCTGGTCGCCCCGCAGTTGCTGGCGGAGGCCGCGCCAGGCGCCGAGCGGATCTTCGTTGGTAAGACCCACGACCATCATACCCTGGAGCAGGACGCGATCACGGCGCTACTCGTCGAGCGCGTGCGCGCCGGCTGCCATGTGGTCCGGCTCAAAGGCGGCGACCCGGGCGTTTTTGGCCACGCTGGCGAAGAGGCGCTGGCCCTGGCGCGGGCCGGGCTGCCCTTCGAGATCGTGCCCGGCGTCTCTTCGGCCCTGGCCGCCCCGGCCTACGCCGGCATCCCGCTGACCTACCGCGGGCTCGCCACCGGTTTCGCCGTCGTCACTGGCCACGAGGCCGCCGGCCCGCACCAGCCCACCGACTGGGCGGCCCTGGCGCGCGTGCCGACCCTGGTGGTGCTCATGGGCCTGCACCGCGC
>JACAEO010000441.1 GCA_013388805.1 Chloroflexota bacterium | reverse complement strand
GCCCGCACAGCGGGGGCGGCCCAGGCCAGTGGCTTGGGCCGCTACCTGCCATTCACCCGCTGGCTGTTTCACTACCGCCGGGCCGACCTGCCCAGTGACCTGGTGGCCGGCATCGTCACGGCGATCATGCTCATTCCACAGAGCATGGCCTACGCCCAGCTTGCCGGCCTGCCGCCACAGGTCGGGCTCTACGCTTCGGTCGTACCGCTGATCATCTACGCCCTGCTCGGTACCTCGGGCCAGCTCTCGGTGGGACCGGTGGCGATCACCTCGCTCCTGGTGTTTAGCGGCGTGAGCGCCCTGGCCGAGCCGGGGAGCGCCCGCTATCTGCAACTGGTCCTGCTGCTGGCACTGATCGTCGGCGCGATCAAGCTGCTGCTCGGCGTATTCCGGCTCGGCGTCATCCTGAACTTCATCTCGCACCCGGTGCTGGCGGGCTTCACCACTGCCTCGGCGCTGATCATCGCCGCCGGGCAGCTCAAGTACATCCTGGGCTACAAGATCAGCGGCGAGCGCTTCTACGAGACGCTGTACCACGCCGCTGCGGGCCTGGGACAGACGAACCTCGTTACGCTGAGCATCGGCCTGACGAGCATCGCCCTGTTGCTGTTCTTTCGCAAGGGGCTGCGGCCCCTGCTCCAGCGCGCCGGTCTGCGGCCGCTGGCGGTCACGCTGATCGTCAGCGGGGCGCCGCTGGTAACGGTGCTGCTGGGCACGCTGATCACCTGGCTGCTGCGGCTCGACCAGCGCGCCGGGGTCGCGGTGGTGGGCGCCATCCCGGCCGGGCTCTCACCCTTCAGCTGGCCTGCACCCGGGCTGGCTGACGCCGGCGCGCTCTTGCCCGCCGCGGCGACGATCGTCCTGGTGAGCGTCGTTGAGTCAATCGCCGTAGCCAAAGCACTGGCGAGCAAGCGCCGCCAGGCGATCGACCCCAACCAGGAACTGATCGCGCTCGGTGCGGCCAACATCGGCGCGGGGCTGTTCAGTGGCTACCCGGTGACCGGCGGCTTCGCCCGCTCGGTGGTCAACTTCCAGGCGGGCGCGGTCACCGGCCTGGCCTCGCTCGTCACCGCCGGCGGTATCGCGCTGATCCTGCTCTTCTTCACGCCGCTGTTCTACTTCCTGCCCCAGGCCGTGCTGGCTGCAACGGTGATCGTCGCTGTGTTCGGGCTGGTCGACCTGAAGGAGCCACGGCACATCTGGCAGGCCAACCGCAGCGACGCGTTCACCTGGGGCATCACCTTTGCATCGGTGCTGCTGCTGGGCATCGAGACGGGGATCTTCGTCGGGGTAGGCGCTTCACTGCTGCTCTACCTCTGGCGCACCAGCCGGCCGCACATCGCCGTGGTGGGCCGCCTGGGCGAGAGCGAGGTCTACCGCAACGTGTTGCGCTACGAGGTGACGACCTGGCCACACGTGGTGGCGGTGCGGGTAGATGAGAGCCTCTACTTTGCCAACACGCGCTACCTGGAGCAAGCGCTGCTACGGATCATCGCTGAGCGTCCGGAGGTGAAGCACCTGGTGCTGATCGGCTCGGCGATCAACTTCATCGACTCGAGCGCGCTGCACAGCCTGGAGTCGCTGGTGCAGGAGTTGCGCGACGCCGGGGTGGAACTGCACTTGGCCGAGATCAAGGGCCCGGTGATGGACGGGCTGAGGCGCGCCCATTTTGTGGAGAAGCTCGGAGTGGAGCACATCCACCTGACTACCCATCAGGCGATGCAGCGCCTGGGATGCGTGTGAGGGTGACGTATCTCGTCGTACCACTACCCCGCCCGCAGGCTGGCGAGGATGCGCGCCTCCAGGTCGGGAGGCAGGGGTGGGGGCGCCTCGTCGAGGTGGTGGAGAATGCGCAGTGTCTGGCCGAGGGTATCGAGCACCACCCGGCAATCAGGACAGGCGGCCAGGTGGTGCTCCAACTCGGCGCAGAGGCCGGCGGGCAGTTCACCATCAAGGTAGTCATTCAACTGGGCCACGAGCTCGCGGCAGCGTTCCAGGCTGTGACGATGGTTCGTGTGGGTCATGGGCGCCCTCCGTACGGGATGCCAGGTAGCCGGCGAGGGCCTCGCGCAGGCGCAGGCGCGCGCGATGCAGACGCACCTTGACCGCGCCCGGGCTAATGCCGAGCTGCGCCGCCGTCTCCTCCGTGCTCAACTCGTCGACGTCGCGCAGCAGCACAACGACGCGCAGCGGCTCGGGCAGGGCGGCGATGGCCTGCTCGATCTGCGCGCGGAGCTCGCCATCGAGGGCGACACGCTGCGGGTCGGGCGACCAGGCGTGGAGTTGCTGCGGCACCTCATCCGGCTGCAAGCTCTCGGCCACATCCTCGAGGGCGATCTGCGGCTTCCGGCGGCGCAGCAGCATCAGCGCCTCGTTGGTGGCGATGCGGTAGATCCAGGTACCAAGGCTGCTGGCGCCATCAAAGTTCGGCAGCGCCGCGCAGACTTTGATGAAGGTTGACTGCACCACGCCCTCGGCTTCATCGGCGTCGGCGGTGAGCCGCAGCGCGCGGGCATAGACCAGCGGCGCAAAACGTTTCACCAGGCAGGTACAGGCATCTGGGTCATGGCGACGGAGACCGGCGAGCAGCGCGGCCTCGTCGTCGTAGATCGACAGGTCGATGATCGGTCCCGGCATAGTATGGCCCTCCATCGGCGGCATTGGCTCAGTATAGCACGCCGCCGATGGAGAGGGGATGGTGGGTCAGGACGACTCGCCTACCAGGGCCTCACGCAGCTTCTGCAGCAGCACCGACTCGGGGGCGGCGCCCTCGATGTGGACGAGCTCGTCGATGACCGTCTTGGGCACGCCCATGACGGCGTAGCGATCACCGAGTTCGGGGAACTCGCTCACCTCGATGCCCTCGGCGCTGACCTGGGGGCTGGCCAGGGCTAGCCGGTAGGCGAGAACGACGGCACGGGGGCAGTAGGGGCAGGTGGGTGTCACGAAGACCTGCAGGCGCATCGGGGCGCTGAGGCGCTCGAGGAAGGCGGTCGTGGCCGGCTGCAGCGCCGCCTCAGATGCGCCGCCGAGCAGGCGGATGGCCTCCACCAGGGTGGCGAACTCATAGCCACTCGGCAGGCCGGCAAAACGGATGCCGTGGTCAGTGCGCTCAGTGCCAGCGAGGAAGACCACCGTCGGCGCCTTGTCCACGCCGAGCGCGGCCGCCCGCTCGGCCTCAGCGACCAGATCCAGCACTTCAAGGCTGAGGTGCTCGTGCAGCGCCGTCACCTCGTCCAGCAAGGCGTGTGCCACCTCACTATACTCACCACTCTCGGCTGACGTCACCAGCACCAGGTGGACCGGCTGCGCCAGCCCGGCAAACGCCTCCTGCACCGCGGCCCGATCCTTGTCCTGCAAGATTGTCAT
This sequence comes from Chloroflexota bacterium, assembly GCA_013388805.1. Lineage (GTDB taxonomy): Bacteria > Chloroflexota > Chloroflexia > Chloroflexales > Chloroflexaceae > JACAEO01. The sequence continues at coordinate 190 of JACAEO010000441.1, read as the reverse complement.
GATTGGTATCCTTGCTTTAGCGGATTGTGGGAGAAGCCCACTACCAGTTCGATGCCGGATCGCGGGGCCAGGTTACTGGATCAGCTGCCAGCCTGCCCACAGGGCTGTTGCAACGTCCAGCGCTGCTTGCCCTCACCCCCGTCCCCTCTCCCAGCCTGGGAGAGGGGGGTATGTTGTTGGCGTTGCGGTG
>JACAEO010000418.1 GCA_013388805.1 Chloroflexota bacterium | reverse complement strand
CCCCTGCCAGGGGAGGGGGTAGGGGGGTGGGGTATGCGGGGCCTGGGGGCGCACCTCCCAAAAACTCTCCACCTGAAAGGGTTTGCCAGCAGGATTGTTGCCTCAGCCCTGGCACCTGGGGTGCGGCAATCTCGGCAACAGGAGCCGAAGCCTTATGGTTATTGAGCAATGAATCCGGTATGCCGGGCTGGCCGTGGGGCTAAAGCCCTCGGCTATGGGATGCGAAGACTGCCTGCGCGGGCTAGAGCGGATGAATTCCTCAAAGACCATCAGGCTCCCGGCGGCCGGATGTGAGCAGGCCGACCATGGCGCCGCAAGCGCATCCTGATGCGGAATTTCCGCTCGTGTCGACCAGGCGCCGGCCCGCACCAATCGGTTGACACCTCCAGGGCTTTGCGGTACCATACGCGCTACGCCGCGACCCGCACGCTCGCCGCGCCAGCAGGCCCTCAGGCGTCAGCCCTACCAGCGGACGAGACAGGCACGCTATGCAAGAGCACGTTGATACGTTCCTGGCATACATGGCCGGCGAACGCGGCATGTCGGCCAATACGACCACTGCCTACCGAACCGACCTCGATCAGCTCTGTGGCTACCTGCGCGCACAGGAGATCGAGGACTGGCAGAGCGTGACCCACGACCACGTGCTTGGTTTTGTGCTCTTCCTGCGCGAGCGCCGCTATGCGCCCTCGACGGTGGCGCGGCGCACCGCCGCGGTCAAATCGTTCTTCGGCTTTCTCACCAGCCAGCAGTTGATCGCGCGCGATCCGACTGAGCAGATCGACTCGCCGAAGGTCGATCGCTACCCGCCGCGGGCGATCTCGCAACACCAGGTCGATGAGTTGCTCGAACTGCCGCTGCGCTCCTCCTCGCCTGAGGGGCTGCGCGACAAGGCCATGCTCGAACTGCTCTATGCCACCGGGCTGCGGGTAAGCGAACTGGTCGCCCTCGACCTGACAGATGTGGCGCTCGAACAGGGGACGGTGCGCTGCACGGGCCGCGCCGGGCGCGAGCGGGTGTTGCCGATCGGCGATACCGCGGTCACCGCGCTTGAGGAGTACCTGGTGACGGCACGAACGCAGCTCGTCCGCAACAGTGGGCAGCAGACCGAGGCGCTCTTCCTCAACCATCGCGGCAAACGGCTGACCCGGCAGGGGTTCTGGCTCATCCTGAAGGGCTACGCCGAGGAGGTCGGGCTGCACGACCTCACCCCCCATACGCTGCGCCACTCCTTCGCAGCCCATCTGCTTGGCAATGGCGCCGAGTTACGCGAAGTGCAGGAGCGGCTTGGCCACGCTTCGCTCTCCACGACCCAGATCTACGCCCAACTCCCGGATACCCAGGCCACCGCCAGGCGAGCCGCGGCGGAGGACGCCAGCCCGCCGCGCAATGGCCGCCACCACGCGGTGTACCACCAGCTGGTGACGGAGCCGCAACCCGAGCAGTAGGTAGGCCCGGGGTACCAGGACGCTCGCGGATCACACAACGCCGGCCCCGTTCCCGCAAGTGGGAGCGGGGCCGGGCGATTCGCGCGCCGCGAATCGGTACCATTTGGGAGACGGGCTCCGTAGGAGAACGGAGCGCAGCCGCAGGGCAGGCTGTGCTACGTTAACAGACGGTACACTGACATGGTAGCTATGTTCGTGAAGGGATGACAACGATGCTTGAGCTGGCGGGCTACCTGGCGTGCGGCCTGATGATTGGCGCGGCGAGCCTGATCGGGAGGCGCCTGACGCTGAGCCAGGTCGGACTGAACCTGAGCCTGGGGCTGATCGGGATGCTGCTGGTGTCGCTGGTACCACACCTGGGGGCGCCGGAGGATGCCGTGCGCGCGGCGCTGAGTGCCAACGCGATCGGCGCTATTGCGTTCTTTTTCGCCCTGCTGGCCGGCATGCTCCACCTCGGGGTCCAGATCCTGGCCCCGGAGGCGCCGGACACGCTACGCCCGCGGCTGATACGCTGGAGCGAGGGCACAATGATGCTGGGCGCCGCGCTGCTGGTGGTGGGCCTGGCCACAGCCAAGCTCACTCTGGCTACGACATAGGGAAGCCGAGCCCACGCTCGCGCATACTCACGTAACGCCCGCGCCCGATCACCAGGTGATCAAGCACCTCCACGTCGAGCAGCTTGCCAGCCTCAACGATCTGGCGCGTGACCAGCACGTCCTCAGGCGAGGGGGTCGGGTCACCACTGGGATGATTGTGGGCAACGATGAGCGCGGCGCTGTTGAGGCGGATGGCGCCCTTGAAGACCTCGCCGACGCGGATCACGGCGCTGTTGACCGAGCCGATATAGATCGTCGTGACCTGCTGCACTTTGTTTTTGGTATCGAGCAGCACCGTCCGCAGGTGCTCCTGGTCGAGATGGCCCATCTCAACCATCAGCAGGGTGGCGGCGTCGGCGGGGGAGCGGATCTGGAGGCGGGCATCCTGGCCGGCGACGAGCATGCGGCGCCCGACTTCAGCGGCAGCCTTGAGCGTGGCGGCCTTGGCGGCGCCGAGACCACGGCGGCGGCAGAGGTCGGCGTAGTCGGCGTTGAGCAAGCCGGGCCAACCCTCGTACTCGGCAAGGAGTTGCTGGGCCAGCTGGAGCACATTGGCGCCTGGCACGCCAACGCGCAGCAGGACGGCCAGGAGCTCAGCGTCACTGAGGGCGCCGGCCCCCAGGGCGGCCAGACGCTCACGCGGCTGATCGGCGCTGGGCAACTCCTTCATGCGCAGGCGGTACTCGGCCATCGTCATCCCCTCTGCTGGTACGGTATTCCTCTGCTGTACCGTCCAGGCAGGGGGGAAGGTTCACTGGCGCCTCCGCCAGTGAACCTGTCATACCGATGGCGCCGCAGGCTTGCACCTGAGCCGGCGGCGCTACAAAGATACTGCTCTGCCCCTGCCTCCCCTTTCAACTCCCCTAGTGCAGTTCCAGGCGACCTGTTCGGGCATCAGCGCGACCTCGACCGTGTCCAGATGCGACGCGCCCAATCTACCATCGCCAATCTGCAATCTGCAATTGCACTAGGCGGCGGGCAAAGGGCTGGCCGGCACAGCCGGACGCATTGTCTCCGGCATCTGGACGGCCACCACTTCGCCACGCACACAGACTTCGCCCCCGGCGATGATCCACGCCTCAACCACCACCTTGCGCCCCTTGACCTCCTTGACCCGGCCGCGCACCTCGAGCACCCCGCCCAGCGGTGTCGGGCGCAGATAGGTGACCTGCAGCGAAGCGGTGACGTAGCGCAGCGGCGGCTCACTGCCCATCGGGCGGCCCGCGGCCCGGTAACCGGCTGCGGCGGCAGTGCCCGTCCCGTGGCAATCGATCAGCGAGGCCAGCAGGCCGCCATAGACATAGCCAGGGATAGCGGTGTGGTAGGGCCGCGGCGTGATATAGGCCACGGTCTCATCGCCGTCCCAGGCGCTCTTGATCTGCAGGCCATGCTCGTTCAAGCGCCCGCACCCGTAGCAGTGGCTCAGATCATCGGGGTAGTAATCCTGGAAGTACCCGCCGTCACTCATCGGTCGCTCCTTAGCTGTTCGATCAGGCGTCACGATCCACCATAGACAAAGATCACCAGGGTTGAGACGAGTAATGCGCCGGTACACAGCGGCCAGAACAGCAGCTTCGGCAGCAGGTTGCTCTGATAGCTGATGAACACGAGCCCGGGTATGTGGACCAGCAGAAAGGCAATCACGGTGACCAGCAGGACAACGATATAGAGCAGCAGGTAGAGATGCTCCAGATAGGTGATGCCGACCGCCGCAACACTATCGCGGAGGGTGGTATGGACCAGCGCAATAACGAAGAAGAGCGCAGCGGTGTAGCTCAGCGCCGCAACCAGATCCTGCGAGTCACGGATCTGCCGATCGGTCAGCAGGAAGGCAAAGACGAGCGCCAGCGCCACGGCGCCGGGCAGCACATAGGCGATGAACGGTCCGACCACATGACGCCTGGCAAGCAGGGCGAATTGCAGCACTGGCGGCGCGGAGCGTTCGGCGCGACTCGCAAGCCCGAGGCTGCTGTTCTCATCTGCAGCCACAAAGCGAAAGAAACTGCGCTGAAAGCGCCAGTTGTTGATCGTCACCGCGGCATCGATGCCGGGCAGGGCGCTGGGGCGCAGCAGCCGATAGCCGCTCAGATCAGGGACCAGAATCACATGCTCAATCAACTCGGCTGGTACGATATCGAGCTGGACCATACGCTCGTCGAAGGGAAACTTCGCCGGGTCCCAGCTTTGTTGCAGGGTGGTATTTATGCGCCAGATGATCAGCTCACCGTCACTGCGTGGGGTGCGGGCCACCTCCTCGACGACCATCAACTCACCGAGCTCGCGCGTCAGGCTGAAACCACGGCTAACCTCTTTGGGGATGCTGTCGCTGTAGAATTGCCACACAAAGCCGCCTACTGTCACTGAGGCCGCGTCGGGGAACTGGACTGCGGTCAACTGGACACCGGTTGGCACCGCGTAGACCGCATCGCTGCCGGCCTCGCGCAGATAGAGCTCCAGCACCCGCTCAACGCCGGCCCGGGTGGTAAGCGCCCCATCGACCGCACGGGCCAGGCGAGCATCGAGGTACCAGATCAGTCCAATCAGCGCCAGGCAGCTCAGTGTGAAGCCGATCGCCACCCCCCAGGCCGCACCTGCACGCTGCTGGCGCACACTGCTCCAGAGCGCGAGGCCAAGCACCAGGCTGGCCGCGGCCGCCAGGGCAATGCCCGTCAACTCACGCAAGATCTGGTCGGCGGGAGGTTGCAGGTCGCTAGCATCGACGACCAGCACAAGGGCGCTGCCGCTCGTGGGGAGCGGGGCAAAGAAGAACCAGGCATCGCGCTCGCTGAGGGCGTCAAGGTTGCGCAATTCCACCGTCTCGCCGGCCAGCGCGCGGCGGGCCGCAGCCTGCACCTCGGGGTCAAAACCGCTCTCCGGGTCGAAGATGCTGCTGCGGGCCACCAGGGTGCGGTCGGGATAATCCAGGAATGTGCCGTCGCGGCCAATGACGAAGCCGTAACCCTGCGTGCCCAGGTCGAGGCGCGACAGCAGGGCGCGCACTTCCTGCAAGGAGAGGTCTGCGGTGACCACACCTGCCGGTGTCTGCCGACCGTCACGGTGCAGAAACGGGCGGGCGTACTCGATCAGCACTTTCCCGGCGCCGGTGGCCAGAAAGGGGGCACTCCAGTTCGCGCCGGTGCGGATGGTGTTGTAGTACCAGGCCGTCTGTGGCGCGCCAGGGTCGTCGACGGGGGGCCGGGTGTAATCGTAGGTGGCGCCGCGCAACTCGTCGATCGCGCCGCTGGGGGTGCGGAAGACATAGCACTGGTAGAGCCGCAGCGAGGGGTCGTAGGCGTAGGGCTCGAAGGTGATCGCCAGCCCGTTGACATCGGACGCGGCTGCGAGCTCAGCCCGCAGCCGCGTGCAACTATCCGCGTAGGGCAGCGCCCCGGAGGCCAGATCAGTGGCGAGTAGATCGCCAAGCGCCTGGGCTCTGGCAAAGGCCACATCGATACTGCTGGCCGACTCACGCAGATCCTGCCGCACGAAGGCCAGGACGCCGGCTGCTGTGGCACTGCGACTCTGCAGGTGCCGCCCGGTGAGCAGCAGCGTCAACAGAAGCATCACCAGGAAGCTCAAGACCAGGATCACGCGTACGCGACGCCGGGAACGGTTGGTTGAAATGATGATCACGGTCCGTATCAGTGGCGGCGCGGCATGAGCACGGTGTAGTCGAAATCGAGCACCACAGCGGGATCATAACTGCCGTCAGCGGCCTTATCAGGAAAATCGGCGCAGGATCGGTCTTTGGTCGCGACGGTACGCACGCGCAGCGCGCCGATATCATCGCGGCCCGGCAGTTCCATGCGCGCAAGGATGGTCGACCAGGCGTACACCGTGTCGCCGGCGAAGGTCGGGTTGGTGTGGCGCCCGCCGTTGATCGCGGCGATGCTCAACGCATTGGCCAGGCCGTTGAACGAGATCGCGCGGGCCAGGCTGATGATGTGGCCGCCGTAGATGATGCGCCGTCCGAACCGGCCCTCGCGCTCGATATGCTGGTTGAAATGGACCCGCGCCGTATTCTGGTACAGCCGGGTCGCCAGCATGTGCTCGGCCTCCTCGATGGTCATCCCATCGACGTGGTCGATACGCTCACCCGGCTCGTAATCGTCCCAGAGGAACGGGCTGCCGGCGCGGGCGGCATCGTAGCGCCCCGGCTCGATGCGGTACGGCACCACCAGGTGCTCCGCCGCGACCGCCTCGGGGAGCTCCGGCACGACCGGGGCAGGCGCCGGCGTTTCGGGGCTGGCCTTGCGCACCATGACCCAGCGCACGTACTCGACGACCATCTCGTCGCGCTGGTTGGTGCCAACCGAGCGCACATAGACCACGCCGGTCTTGCCGTCTTTGTTCTGGCGCAGCCCGATCACCGTCGAGGTCGTGGTCAGCGTATCACCCGGGTAGACCGGCTGCCCGAAGCGCCCCGCGGCGTAGCCGAGGTTGGCGATCGCGTTGAGCGAGATGTCGGGCACCGTCTTGCCGAAGACGATATGGAAGACCAGCAGACTGTCGAGCGGCGCGCGGGGCAGCCCCAGGCTGGCGGCAAAGGGCGTCGACGAACTGACGGCGAAGCGCGGCCCATACAGCGCCGTGTAGAGGGCGACATCGCCCTCGGTGACCGTGCGTGGCGTAGCGTGGACCAGTTCCTGCCCCAGCGCAAAATCCTCGAAGAAGTTGCCACGGGTCGTCTTTGCACCCATCCTCGCCTCCTGATCAGAACCCATAGGCCTGGGCCAGTTCGGGGTCTTTCTTCGCCACCAGGCGCGCCAGGTCGACGATCACCTTCGCCTGCTTCCAGGTCGCGTCGTCCTGCATTTTACCGTCGATCATGGCCACACCGGTGCCGTCGGGCATCGCCTCCAGGATGCGTTTGGCGAAGAGCACCTCATTGACATCGGGGCTGAAGACGCGCCGCGCAATCGGGATCTGGTTGGGGGCCAGGGTCCAGGCCCCGGTACAGCCCATGAGGAAGGCGTTGCGGAACTGGGCCTCGCATGCCGCCTCGTCTTTGATGTCGCCGAACGGCCCGTAGAAGGCGCGGATGCCGTGGGCGACGCAGGCATCGACCATACGCGCCACGGTGTAGTGCCACAGGTCTTGCTGGAAGAAGGCCCGCTCGCTCTGCCCCTCCTGCGGGTCGGCGAGCACGCCGTAGAAGGGGTGCCCGCCGCCGACCCGGGTGGTCTTCATGCCACGCGAGGCGGCGAGGTCGGCCGGGCCGAGGCTGAGGCCGTGCATCCGCGGGCTGGCGCCGCTGATCGCCTCGACATTCATCACGCCCTGGGCGGTCTCCAGCAGGGCGTGGATAAGGATCGGCTTCGTGACGCCGTGGCGCGCTTCGAGCAGGGCCAGGTACTGGTCCACGAAGTGGATATCCCAGGGTCCTTCGACCTTGGGGATCATGATGACATCGAGCCGGTTGCCGACCGCCGCGAGCAGTTCGGTCATATCATCGAGGAACCAGGGGCTGTTGAGCGCATTGACCCGGATCCAGAGGGCGGTGTCGCCGAAATCGTTGGCGCTGACCGCCTCGATGAAGCCGGCGCGGGCAGCCTCTTTGGCATCGGCGGGGATGGCGTCCTCCAGGTTGCCGCAGAGCACATCGACCTGTTTGGCCGTTTCGGGCAGACGCGCGCGAATCTTCTCGATATGGGGCGGGAAGAAGTGGATCATGCGCTCCGGGCGCACCGGCAGTTCGCGCAGCGGCTGGGGTGCGCCGATGGCCAGCGGTCGGTAGAAATGGACGGGCAACTTCATGGGTGGGCCTCCCTCTATGCCGTCGGTCCGGCCACAATGCCGTCGTCGTGGAGTCGGGCGATCTCACCGTCACTCAGCCCAAGTTCGACCAGGATCTCGTCGGTATGCTCACCGAGCCGTGGCGCGGGCCGCGCCGGCAGCCGCGCCACCTGGCTGAAGTCAAGGGGCGTAGCGGGCGCCAGGTAGCTGCCGATGCCGGGCTGCTCAAGCATGGTAAAGAGCGGATTGTCGGTCGAGCAGTCGGGGTCGCTGGCGATCAGCTCGCGCACACTCTGGTAGGGCCCCCAGGTGACGCGATGCTCAGTGAAGCTGCGCCGCACCTCGGCCAGGGTCCGGGCGTGGAACCAGGGCTCCAGCAGCTGGGCGATCGCCTGGCGAGCGCGGAAGCGGTCGCCCTCCTGGTTCAGGTCGAGGCCGAGGCGCGCGCCGAGCTCGGCGAAGGCCTGGGTCAGGCCAGTCGCCTTGCAGAGGCAACTCCACTGCAGGTCGGTCAGGCCGACGACCATCACCCGCCGGCCATCGAGGGTTGCGAAATCGCGGCCAAAGGCGCCGTAGAGGTAGTTGCCCTGGCGCGGGCGGTCACTATCGTTGATCATCACTTCGGCGAGCATGCCGAAGTTGCCGAGCATAGCCAGACCCACGTCCTTGAGCGCCAGTTGCACCAGCTGCCCCTCCCCGGTGAGCCGGCGGTGGCGCTCGGCAGCCAGCAGCCCGACGGCGATCAGGTGTCCGGCGATGAAATCCCAGGCCGGGAGGACGTGGTTCACCGGGTCGGCCAGGCCCTCGGGGCCGGTCATGTAGGGCAGGCCGAGCTGCGGATTGACCGTGTAATCGACCTCGGAGCCGCCATCGCGGCGCCCAAGCAGGTTGACCATAATCAGGTCCGGGCGATGGGCGCGCAGGGCCTCGTAGCTGAGCCAGCCGCGGGCGGGGAAGTTGGTGCTAAAGAGGCCAGCGCCCTCACCGGGCGCGCAGATCAGGCGGGTCAGCAACTCCTGGCCGCGGGGGTTACGGATATCCACGGCGATCGAGCGCTTGCCCTTGTTGAGCCCGGCCCAGAACAGGCTATGCTGGCCATCGTTGGTCACCGGCCAGCGCCGGTGGTCCATACCGCCACCGATCGGGTCGAAGCGGATCACCTCAGCCCCAAGCTGGGCCAGGGTCATCCCACCCAGCGGCGCGGCGACGAACGCGGAGCCCTCGACGATCCGCAATCCCTTGAGGATACCTTGCATCAGATCACCCGCTTGCTGCGCAGCTCCGCGATCTGGGTCTCATCGAGGCCAAGCAGATCGCGCAGCACCTCATCGGTATGTTCGCCGAGCTTGGGGCCAAGGTGTTTGATCCGGCCGGGGGTGGCTGAGAGCTTGGGGATGACGGCGGGAATGATGATCGTCTCGCCCGTCTCCGGCACATCGAGCGCGACCAGATTGCGTCGGGCGTAGAACTGGCGGTCACCGAAGATGTCGGCGATATTGTTCAGCGGTGCGGCGGGGGTGGCGGTGGCATAGCAGCGCTCGAGCACCTCTTCGCGGGTGAGCGAGCCGCACCAGTCGCGCACGATCTCGTTGACATCGTGGCGATGCTCCAGGCGCGTCTTCTGATCGCCATAGATGCTCGACGAGGCCAGCTCGGGCCGGTTCATCGCCTGGGCCAGGCGGGCGAAGAGCTTATCGGTGGCGCAGGAGATGGCGACCCACTTGCCGTCGCGGGTCGGGAAGTGGCCGTGGGGGCAAGCGAAATCATTGTGGCTGGGGCCGTGCCGCTCGCGGACGATGCCATACATGCCGTAGGCGGGGGCCAGTTCATCGGTACAGCGGAAGATCGACTCGTAGAGTGCAGCGTCCACATACTGGCCACGCCCGGTCTGTTCACGGTAGCGGAGCGCCATCAGCACGCCGATGCAGCCGTACAGCCCGGTCATGTAGTCGCCGAGGGTGGTGGATCCAGGGGTAACCGGCGTACCCTTGGGCATGCCGGCGAGGTAGGAGAGGCCACCGAAGGCATGGGCCACACGGGCGAAACCCGGGCGATCGGCGTAGGGGCCAGTCTGGCCATAGCCAGTCACGCGCAGCATGATCAGGCCAGGATTGATCTGGCGCAGCACCTCCCAGCCGAGGCCCCACTTCTCGAGCGTCCCGGTGCGGAAGTTCTCGCAGAGAACATCCGACTCGGCGATCAGCTGCTTGAAGATCGCGACGCCCTCGGGGCGATGCAAGTCGAGGGTAACCGACTTCTTATTGCGCGCCTCACTCAGCCAGGTCAGGGTATCGCCGCGCTCAGTGGGCGTCCCAAAGCGGCGCAGGGCATCACCGCCGACGGGATGTTCGACCTTGAGCACCTCGGCACCAAACTCGCCGAGGATGGTAGCGCAGTAGGGCGCCGCGATCACGGTCGCCACGTCAATCACGCGAATTCCAGCCAGGGGCAGGGCGGCCTGGGCTTCCTCGCTCATGGCAGTTCCTTTAAATGATCTTTTGCTGGCGAAGCCGCTTGATCTCGTCGGCGCTAATGCCAAGCAACTCGCGCATCACCTCATAGGTGGCGTTGCCCAGCGGCGGGCCGAGGTTGGTGATGCGTCCCGGCGTCTCCGAGAGGGTCGGCACCACACCGGGGACGGTCACCTCGCCGAGGCCCTCTTCGGGCACACGGGCGAGGTTGCCGCGGGCAAGGAAGTGTTCGTCCTCGAAGATATCGGCGATACTGTTCAGCTTGCCAACCGGGACCTCGTTGGCCAGGCAGCGCTCAAGCACCTCGGCGCGGGTCAGCGAGCCGACCCACTCGATGACGATCTGGTTGACCTGGTCACGGGCGGCGAGGCGTTTGCGCTGCTCGCCATAGAGGCCGCTGGAGGCCAGCTCCGGGCGCTCCATCGCCTCGGCGAGCCGCTCGAACATCTTGTCGGTGGTACAGGCGATTGCGATCCACTTATCATCGCTGGTACGGAAGTGGCCGTGGGGCACGGCGACAAAGCTACCGGCGCCCTCGCGCTCACGGATCTTGCCATAGAGCGCATAGGCGCCGGCGATCTCATCGAGCTGGCGGAAGACGGCCTCATAGATCGCGACATCGATCACCTGGCCCTCACCAGTGCGTTCGGCGTGGCGCAGGGCCAGCATGATCCCGATCGCCCCGTAGAGGCTGGACATATAGTCGCCGAGTGGCACATTGCCCGGCAGCACCGGTGTCTCGCCGGGGAAACCGGCGAGGTAGGAGAGGCCACCGAAGGCGTGGGCGATATGGGCGAAGCCCGAGCGCCGACGGTAGGGCCCGGTCTGGCCATAGCCCGAGACGCGCAGCATCACCAGGCGCGGATTGGCGGCCTGCAGTTGCTTCCAGCCCAGGCCCCACTCCTCCATGGTGCCGGGGCGGAAGTTCTCGATCAGCACCTGGGAATGAGCCACGAGCTTGAGGAAGAGGTTCACGCCCTCGGGCTGGCGCAGGTCGATCGTGACCGACTTCTTGTTGCGCCCCTCGCTGAGCCAGACGAGACTGGCGTCGTGGCGCTTGGTGGGGGTGCCGAAGCGGCGCATCGGGTCACCGGCGATCGGGTGCTCGACTTTCAGCACCTCGGCGCCGAACTCACCCAGGATCGAGGCAGCGTAGGGGCCAGCGAGGAAGTTACCGACATCGATCACACGCACCCCACTCAGCGGGAGAAGTTCCCGATCTGGCTCAGGTACAGGGGGAGTAGCCGCCTCAGTCGCCTCGGCGGCATCCTGCGGCGGCACGGGCTCGCTCTCGGTCGCGCGGGTACGTTTCGTCACGGCAGGGCCTCCGTTGCAAGCATCAACGCTCCACAACTCTCCAGCGGCCATTCCAATGATATGGCATAGACCGGGCATTTGTAAAGTACCTGCTCAATAATCCGGGGAAAGCGCTCCACGCCCGACGGCTGAAGCCGCGGGCTGCCCGTTCTACACCAACTTGGACGCCCGCGCAGGTGGGCGGTTCTGGAACGGAGCCGGGG
>JACAEO010000447.1 GCA_013388805.1 Chloroflexota bacterium | reverse complement strand
CGCTGGCGCACTGCAACGCCAACAACATCCCCCCCTCTCCCAGGCTGGGAGAGGGGGGGAGGGGGGTGAGGGCAAGCAGCGCATCAGGACGCCATCTGCCAAAAACCCTACACCTGAAAGGGGTTGGGGTGGGGGCGAAGTGCGTAGGTGCAAGGTATTGCCCTTAGATCCAATACCTTGCACCGACAACGTACTGCCCTCAGATCGGGGCACCAGACACCCCGGTGAGTCCTCGCCCCACGATGCAAGATGAACCATCGACCATGGACACATCACTCTACACGCTGCTGGAGCGACAGGCCAGCGCACGCGGCGAGCAGACCTATCTCTACTGGCGTGACGAGGAACTGAGCTATGCCGCGTTTGCGCACCAGGTGCGCCAGGCGGCTCACGGTTTGCGTGCCCGTGGCGTTGGTCACGGCGACAAGGTGGCCCTGCTGCTGGCCAACTGCCCCGAGTTCCTCACCGCCTTCTTCGCCTGTGCAGCGCTCGGCGCTGTTGCGGTGCCGATCAACCCGCGCCTGAAAGCCGAAGAGGTCCAGTATATCCTGCAGAACTCTGACAGTGTGCTGCTCATCGTCGCGGCTGAACTGCTGCCGATCGTCGGTCCTGGCCTTGCTGGCTGTCCAGGCCTGCGCCAGGTGCTGCTGGTCGGCACAGCTGCCGTGAGCTCGATCGATCTGCCAGTTCAGCCCTTCAGGAGCCTGCGCGAAGGCCCGGCTGATTCGCTGAGCGTCACGGTAACGCCCGATGACATTGCGAGCATCATCTACACGTCGGGCACCACCGGACGGCCAAAGGGCGTCCTGCTTTCGCATGGCAACTACCTGTTCGATGTCTGGTCATATGCCACAGCGTGCCAGATCAGCGCACACGATCGCCTGCTCTGTATGCTGCCGCTGTTCCATGTCAACGCGCAGGTGGCCAGCGTGCTCTCGGCGCTGTACCAGGGCGGCGCGTTGATCCTGCTGGAGGGTTTTTCGCCCCGTGAGTTTCTGCCGGCGCTGGAGCGCTACCGCGCCACCAGCTTTAGCGCTGTACCCACGATCTACGCCATCCTCAACGACCTGCCCGACGCCGCACAGTACGATCTGAGCAATCTGCGGGTCTGCATCTGCGGGGCCGCACCGATGCCTGTGGAGGTCTTCGAGCGCTTCGAGCAGAGCTACAAGGCCTTCATCCTCGAAGGGTACGGGCTAAGCGAGGGAACCTGTGTAAGCACACTCAACCCGCTCGATGGGCGAGCGCGCAAGATTGGCTCGATCGGAGTGGCGCTCCCTGGTCAGGAGGTACGCATCGTCGACGAGCAGGGCCAGCCGCTGCCGGCGGGAGCAGTGGGCGAGATCGTCATCCGCGGTCCGAATGTGATGCAGGGCTACTACAAGAATCCCGAAGCTACCGCTGCAAGCATCCGTGACGGATGGCTGTATACTGGAGACCTGGGATCGTGCGACGCCGAGGGCTACTTCTTCATTGTTGGACGCAAGAAGGAGATGATCATCCGCGGCGGCGAGAACATCTATCCCAAGGAGATCGAAGAGGTGCTCTACCGACACCCGGCGGTCGCCGAGGCGGCCGTAGTCGGCCTGCCCGACCCGGTCTGGGGTGAGCAAGTGGCGGCGTTTATCGTCGTGCGTCCTGACAGTGCGGTAACTGCCGAAGCGCTCATCAGCCACTGCCAGGCGCACCTGGCCGACTTCAAGTGCCCACGGGTGGTGGCCTTCACCACCGCCCTGCCGAAAACCGCCACCGGCAAGATCCAGAAGAACCGACTGGTAGAGCAATACCGGCATGAAACAGCCTCATGACGACGACACACACCGATCTCGAGCAGGAGGTCGCGCGACTGCAGCGGCGGGTTGCCGAGCTTGAGCGGCAACTGGCCGCCGCGAGTGCAAGTGACTATGCCCGGTACCATCGGCTGGCCGCCAACGTGCCGGGCATGGTCTACCAGTTTGTGCGCCGACCCGACGGCAGCGCCTACTTCCCGTTTGCCAGCGACGGCTGCCGCGAGTTCTTCGGCCTCGAACCCGCAGCATTACGGGACGACGCCCAGGTGCTGATCCGGCTTATCCATCCTGACGACATGCTCGATTTCCAGATCACGGTTGACCAATCGGCACGCTCGTTGCGCCCCTGGCGCTGGGAGGGGCGCTTCATCCTGCCCAGCGGCGAGGAAAAGTGGATCCAGGGCGCATCCCGCCCGGAGGTGCAGCCGAATGGTGATATTCTCTGGGACGGACTCTTGATGGACGTGACCGATCGTCGCCGCACCGAAGAGGCGCTGCAACAACGGATCTTTGAGATCGCCCATCTCCACGACCATATCCGCGAGCTCGGCATCCGCGACGGTCTGACGGGCCTGTTTAAGGGTCGCTACCTCGAAGGTCAGATTGCGCAGCTGTTTACCCGTGGCGCTCAGCACGGCACCCTGGCCGTTGCCATGCTCGATATCGACGGTCTGAAGGCGATCAATGACAAGTATTCACGCCAGATCGGCGATCTCGTCCTCCAGACTGCGGCCCGCATCTGCCAGCGCCAGCTGGGCCGTGAGGATCTGGCTGGACGTTACGGCGGCGGCGAGTTTATGCTCGTGCTGCCGCTCGTGAGCCGGGACGGGGCGATCGAACGCTGTGAGCGCATCCGCCAGGCGATCGAAAACCACCCCTGGGGAGCGCTGCGTCCGCACCTGCGGGTAACGGTGAGCCTCGGCCTGGCCTTCGCCGAGAGCTACCGGAGTTACCAGCAGCTGATTCGCGCCGCCGATGACCTGATGTACGCCGCTAAGCGCCGCGGACGCAACCGGCTGATCGTTGAGCGCCTGGGCTGAGGTCATACCATTTTGGCTTGCCGATTTTGGATTGTGGATTGCCGCGCATGGCGTTCCAATGCGCTCTGACGGTAACACCTATGCGGGTTGCTCAATTCCAATTGGTATCAGATCCACACCAGCCGCGTGGCAACACCCGCGTTATCATCCGGGCGCATCTTCCACAAACAGCGGATTGGTAAACAACCACGACTTCCCCCCCACGTACCCCTCCAGCCGATACACCGCGCCGGCGTCGATGCTCTGGCGCAGGCGCCGCACGCCACTGGTGAGCACCTCGCCGTCGGCGAGCAGGCGGAGATAGGCATTGCTACCCACGTCGGCCTCGATCAGCAAGGGGCCACCCGTGATCGAGGCCGTGTCACCGATGGTGTAGACCTCGTTGCCCCGGCGCGCGGTGAAGACGATCGAGGGTGCCACGCCGTCCAGCCGGTTCACGAAGTAGCTGCGGCCCGCGGCCAGCGCCGCGTAGATCTGGCTGGTGGCCAGCACAGGGTCGTCGCTGAGCGGCCGCTCCAGCAGCAGGTAGTTGGTGAGCGTGCCGAAGAGCCAGCGGTAGGGAAAGACCTCGATCTCGCCCCAGGGCGCGCGGTGCTTGAAGGCGTGCGCATCAACGCCACCAATGCCGAAGGTGCGCCGCCCGAGCATGTTCAGCCGGTCCCACCAGGCCAGTGTGGCCGGCGTCGGCCCGCTGAGCCCCAGGCTCGGCACGAAGTAGTGGGCGTAGCGGTTGCCCCGGGTCAGGTTCTCGCCCCAGTCGCTCATCAGGTTCCATAGCTCCAGCCCGACCGGCTGCCCGGCACGCTCGCCCGGACCGTCAACTGTCCAGTCGTCCCAGCGGTAGCAGTCCTTGAAGTCGTTGCGCACCCGCTCGTCGGGGTGGGCGATGATGGCGAAGCCGCCCCGGGCGTAGACCTCGTCGATGAAGGCCTGCGGCGCCAGCCGGTTGCTGATCACCTCGTTCAGATTGAGCACGAGCAGGTGGTTGCGCGGCGGCGTGATCTCGTGGCCGACGATCACCAGCAGACCATCGTGCCAGCCGGCATAGGGCAATCCTGCCAGGGTGTCATGGTCGGTGACGATGATCCAGCGCAGGCCCGCCGCACGGGCAGCGGCGATCACCTCGGGGAAGGTGCCGGTGCCGTCGGAGTACGTCGTGTGGATGTGGATCGCGCCAGGGTAGATGAAGCTGTAGGCCATGGGGATTGCCTCCGCGTCTCACGCCGCCGCACCCAGCGCCATCGGCGCCCGGAGCGCATCAGGGAGCGGCTGGCCCTGCCGCAGCCGGTAGGTGGGCACGCGCAGCTCGGCCAGGTGGCGCAAGACCGGCTCCGGGTCGCGCCAGCCGCCGTAGCTCTGCGGGTCCACGAACAGCACCGCTGCCCGCACCCCGCGGTAGAGGTGCTGCTGCAATGCGCTCACCCAGCGTGGATCGACCGACGCGGTGACCACGACAAGGGTGCAGTTGCGCCCGAAGCGCTGGCTCTCGGCCACGAGCACCTCGGCCAGCCCCTGCGCACCGTGGGCGCGTAACACCGCCAGGGCCTCGAGGATCCTGAAGAGCTGACGCGCCTCGCGCTCAGCGGGAATGACCTCGCGGTGCTGGCCCCAGGCCACCAGCCCAACCACCCGGTTCTGGCTCAGCAAGGCGCGGGCCAGTGACGCGGTGGCCATGACTGCGTGCTCCTCGGTGCTGATCAGGAACCCCGGCCGGGCCGGCGCCACATCGGGCTGCCGCGTCCACCACGGTCCCTGCTCGCGTGGATCGGCCGGCGGCCCCGCGCTGTCGCTGAGCCGCGCATCACGCACCACGGTGCGCTCCTGCATGTCCAGCACCAGGTAGATGTCGGCGCTGGGGTCAAGCTCAAACTCCTTGACCATCAACTGGCCGAGGCGCGCCGTCGAGCGCCAGTGGATGCGGTTCATACTGTCGCCCGGGGCGTACTCGCGCACCGTGGCCACATTGGGCGTGACGTTGAAGGTCCGGGCGCGTGTGGCCTGCCCGCCGGGCAACTCGGCGCTGGGCAGGCGGAAGTCGGGCAGGTCCACCGTCTGCGGGTAGACCAGGATCTCGCTGGTGGCGGGGACGACCCGCCGCAGGCGCACGATGCCGAAGGGGTCGCCACTGATCAGTGTGGCCGGGCCGAGGCGGAAGCGCCCGCGCCTGGTGCAGAGCGTGCGGGCCGTCCAGCGCTCCCATTCGCGGCCGGCCAGCGAGGCGACGAAGCCGCCGCCGTGCGCGGGTAACTCCGAGTCGTCGTGCAGCTCGACCCAGAGCTTGGGCAGCGGCCAGCGGTTGCGCAGGCTGATCCGCTCGCGGGCGTACTCGCCGACGGTGGCACGCCGGGTCAGCGTCTCACGCTCAACGTCGAGGCCCCGCAGGTTAAGCCAGGCCCAGATCAGCGCGAGGATCAGCAGGGCAACCAGCAGGTAGCTCAGGTGGAAGAAGAGCCTGATGCCGGTGCCCTGAGCGGCCAGGAAACTCATCCCGGCGAGGATCAGGACCGTGAGGAGTCGTTGCATGAGCGATCCGCAGCTACCTTGCGCCAGGTATGTTTACGGCTGAACTGGCCCGGGCAGCTTACCGCGGCGGCCAGCTGGTGTCAAGCCGGTTGCACCCGGCAGCTATAATGTGGCCCGTCGGTTCGCACGCAGTGCAGGGACTGCGCGGAGAGGAATGGTGTGATGGACAACCTGGCTATGTGGCTTGTCAGCGTGAACTCACCGGATGAGGATGTACAGCGGCGGGGCAAGCTGCTGATCATCATCGCGCTCGGCCTGATGGTGCTGGCCCTGGCCCTGTTCCCGGTCACTCTTGCTACCGTGTACACGACGATGGGCCTCGTCTGGCTGGCGGGGGCCGCGATCGCCTTTGCCGGCGTGGTCCTCCTCGGGCGCTTCGGCCAGGTGAACCTGGGGGCCTACATCTTGATCGGCACCACGCTCCTGGTGATCAGTGGCTCGCTCCCGACCAGCAACAACCAGCCCAACGGGCTCTTCTTCATGATCCTGCCGGTGCTCTGTGCCGGCGTACTGCTGCCGCCGGTCCACGTCTGGGGCGTGCTGGCGCTGGCGATCGTGGGCAGCGGCATTGGTTTCGGGCTGCTGCCGCCTGAGGCACGGGACAGTATGCTCTGGCGGCAATCGATGCTCAGCGCACCGCTGCTCCTGAGTGTGGTCGCGCTGATCACCTTCCTCAGCGCCCGCACCACACGCCACGCGCTCGGCGCCGCCGAGGTGGCCCGTGCCGAGGCCGAGGCGGCGAGCGCGGCGCTCGCTACCAGCAACAGCTCGCTCGAGGCGCGCGTCGAGGAGCGCACTGCCGCCCTGCGCCAGGCTGCCGATCAGCAGCGCGCCGTGGCCACCCAGCTCCAGGCCAGCCTGGAGGCCCAGCAGGAGCTCAACCGCGTCATTGCTGAGCTCGCAGTGCCGATCATCCCGATCAGCGTCGGGACGCTGGTGGTGCCCGTCGTTGGCAATATCGACAGCAAACGGGCTGCGCTGCTGCTCTCCACCCTGCTCGAACGCGTCGAGGAGCGGGGCGCTCGCACGGTGGTGCTCGACATCACCGGCGTCGCGGTGGTCGATACACAGGTGGCCGCCGCCCTGCTGCGCGTGGCCAGCGCTGCGCGGCTCATGGGCGCCGAGACGCTGCTTGTCGGTATCCGCCCCGAGGTCGCGCAGGCGCTGGTGCACCTCGGGGTTGATCTCACCACGCTGCGCACTGCAGCCACCCTGCAGGACGGACTGCTGGCGATCGGGGTGACGCGCTCGGAACATGAGCGGGCTGCCGCGCCAGAAAGAATGGTTGCATGATCTTCCACATCACCCATCGCGCAGCCTGGGAGGCGGCCCGGGCCGCCGGCAGCTACACGGCTGACACGCTGGCCAGCGAGGGCTTTATCCACCTCTCGACCCGTGAGCAGGTGCTCGGCGTGGCCGATGCGCTGTTCCACGGCCAGGCGGGGCTGCTGCTGCTCGCCGTTGACCCGGCGCGGCTCAGCGCCGAGCTGCGCTACGAGGAGGCACACCCCGGTCAGTTCTTTCCCCACCTCTACGGCCCGCTCAACCTCGATGCGGTGGTGGCCGTCTACCCCTTTCCGCCCCAGCCCGATGGGCGCTTTCGCTGGCCGGGCGGGAGGTAGGACGGGGAGCTGGGGAGCTGGGGAGCTGGGGAGCTGGGGAACTGTGGAACTG
>JACAEO010000452.1 GCA_013388805.1 Chloroflexota bacterium | reverse complement strand
GCGGGCGTCCCGCCCGCATGCGGGCCGGAGGCCCGCGTACCCAGGTTTGCCAGCAGGATCGTTGCATCAGCCCTGTGGGAGCGTGGCCGACCGTTGCGTGCCTCACCCCAAACGCGCTACAATAGTCCTGACCAGTCGAGAGGAGTGGGAAGCGCACGCGACCAGAGGAGAAGCTGCGGTGCCGACCACGCTGCTCGGCGCGGTAGGCGAGGTGACGGGCACGGCCTACCTGGTCACCGCCGAACGGGCACGAGTGCTTCGACCTGGTGATCAATGGCACCGTTCTGGAGTGGCCCGCTATGTCTGCCACAGCTGAGCACCTGACGGAACGGCTGGCGACGATTGAAGTGCCGGTCTGCGGCATGGATTGCGCCGAGTGCGCCGCCCACGTACAGCAGGCGCTCGCGGCCCTGCCAGGCGTCCAGACGGCAACCGTGCTGCTCGCTGCGGAAAAGGCCGTGGTGCGCGCCGACCCGACGCGGGTTACGCCGCTGGCCCTGCGTGCAGCGATCGAGGCGGCGGGCTACAGTGTGCCCGTGGCCGACACGTCCGCACCACCAGCCGCTCCCGCTGGCGCGGTTGCGCGCCGGGTCCTGACCCTCTTCGGCCTGGTCTTTGGCGCTGTCGTGTTCCTGGTGGTGGTGGGCGAGTGGCTGGGGCTGCTCGAGGCAGTTACGGCTGGTGTCCCCTTCTGGCTCGGCGCGCTGCTCGTGCTGCTGGCCGGCTGGCCGGTATTCGTGAATGTGGCCCGCGCCGCGGCCCGCCGCCAGGTCATTGCCCACACCCTGATGAGCATCGGCGTGATCGCCGCGCTCGTTGTGGGCGAGTGGGCGACGGCCGCGGTGGTGGTCTTCTTCATGCGCATCGGCGACGATGTGGAGCGCTTTACGGCCGAGCAGGCCCGCCGCGCCGTTCGCCAGCTGGGCGCGCTGGCCCCACAGCTGGCCCGGGTTGAGCGTGAGGGGGGCGAAACCGAGTTGCCCATCGCCGCCGTGCACCCCGGCGAGATCGTGGTGGTGCGCCCCGGTGAGCAGATCCCCGTGGACGGCGAGGTTATCAGCGGCCAGGCGACCGTCAACCAGGCCGCGATCACCGGTGAGGCCATGCCGGTGGACGTTGGCCCCGGGGTGCAGGTCTATGCCGCGACGATCGCCCAACTCGGCGGACTACGGGTCCGGGCGCTGCGGATCGGCAGCGAGAGCACCTTCGGTAAAGTGATCCAGCTGGTTGAACAGGCCGAGGCCAACCGCGCCGCGGTGCAGCGCCTGGCCGACCGCTTCGCCGGCTGGTTCCTGCCGGTCGTGCTGGGGGTGGCCGTCCTGACCCTGCTGCTGCGCCGTGACCCGCTGGCGACGGCTGCGGTCCTGGTGGTGGCCTGCTCGTGCTCGTTTGCGCTGGCCACCCCGGTGGCGATGCTGGCGGCGATTGGCAATGCGGCCCGGCGCGGCCTGCTGATCAAGGGCGGTCGCTATCTCGAAGCGCTCGCCCGCGCTGATGTGCTGCTGGTGGACAAGACCGGCACGCTCACCCTGGGGCAGCCGCGCATCGCGCACATCGTGCCCTGCGGTGGCGCCGACGAGTATGAGGTGCTGGCCCTTGCCGCGGCGGCCGAGCGTTACTCCGAGCATCCGCTCGCCGAAGCGGTGCGCGTGGCGGCGGCCGAGCGCGGTATCAGCGCCCGGGCCCCCGAGCACTTTGCCGCGATGCCTGGCGAGGGGGTACGGGCCATGGTCGACGGGCGCGAGATCCGCGTGGACAGTGGCCGCGCGCTGCCGCCTGATCTCGCCCTGCCGCCCGCGGTCGCCACGCTGGCGGCGACGGGGGCGACCCTGCTCTTTGTCACGCAGGACGGCGCGCTGCGCGGGGTGCTCGCGGCGACCGACAGCGAGCGGCCCGCGGTGGCCCGGGCGCTGGCCGCAGTGCGCCAGGCCGGCATCGACGAGATCGTGATGCTGACTGGCGACCGTGAGCACAGCGCCGCGCCGCTGGCTGAGCGACTCGGTGTGGCCTACCGTGCCGGGCTGCTGCCCGAGGACAAGATCGCCATCGTGCGCGCCTACCAGGCTCGGGGACACCGGGTGATCATGGTTGGCGACGGGGTGAACGACGCGCCGGCCCTGGCCCAGGCCGACGTCGGTGTGGCCATGGGCCTCGCCGGTAGCGCCGTGGCCCTGGAGGCAGCCCACATCACCCTGATGCGTGACGACTGGACGTTGCTGCCCGAGGCGCTGCGGCTGGCGCGGCGCACCATGGGCGTGGTGCGGCTCAACCTGGGCTTCACCGTGGCCTACAACCTGGTCGGGCTGAGCCTGGCGGCCGCGGGCTTCCTCTCGCCGGTGGTCGCGGCGGCCGCCCAGTCATTACCCGACCTGGGCATCCTGGCCAACTCGGCGCGGCTGCTGCGCGCCGGTGCCCCCCCGCCCTCTCAGGTGTAGCGTTTCTGGCGGATGGCGTCCTGATGTGCTGCGTGCCCTCACCCCCCTCCCCCCCTCTCCCAGGCTGGGAGAGGGGGGTATGTTGTTGGCGTTGCGGT
>JACAEO010000446.1 GCA_013388805.1 Chloroflexota bacterium | reverse complement strand
GCACCAGCTTCGCTGGCGCACCGCAACGCCAACAACCTCCCCCCCTCTCCCAGCCTGGGAGAGGGGGGGAGGGCAAGCAGCGCAGCAGGACGCTATCCGCCAAAAACCCTCCACCTGAGCGGGCGGGTGTTGCTCCTGATCCTGGTTGCGCTGGCGCTCACCGGCTGCATGCTGATCAGCGGTGAGACAACCACCATCGACCTGGTGGCGGGCGGCGGCAATCTCAGCACGACCTTTGTCAGCGCTGAGGGTGAGGCGGAGCGCGTGCTGGAGTTGGACCAGCCCGCGCTGGAGCTGCAGGTGATCGCGATGGTCGAGGTCGCCTCGGGCGACCTGGAGCTGGCCCTGCTGCAGCCCGACGGCGCGGTGGCCTTTGTGGTGGCCTCGCGCCCCGATACGCAGGTGACGCGCTCGGGGTGGGTGCGCGCCGACGCGGCGGGCCGGCTGCGCTACCGCCTCAGCGCGCGCGGCGCCCGCGACGGCGCCTTCCAGCTGTTTGTCGCACCGTAAGACGAACTGCCCGGTAATACCGACTGGTATTAATCCGGCTACCCGCGGCCAAAGAGCGCCCAGGCCACGCCGAGGGCCAGCAGCGTATTGAAGACCGTCGCACCAAGGTAGACGCCGAGCGGGCGCCAGCCCGCGGCGCGGATCTCGCTAAAGGTGATGTCCCAGCCGATGCTGATGAAGGCCAGGGTCAGCGCCCACTGGCGCAGGGCGTTGATGTCGGTCACCTGCGCTTTGGTCAGCAGCCCGGCACTGACGATCAGCGAGGCCAGAAAGAAGCCAAGGACGAACTTCGGGAAGCGCTGCCAGATCAACGCGGCGCCTGGCCGCTCACCCTGCTGGCCCTCTTCGCGCATCACCCAGTAGGTGGCGAGCAGAAAGGCGACCACGCCCATCAGGGCGTTCTGTGACAGCTTGACGATCGAGGCGATCTGCACCGCTTCTTCGCCATAGATCGTGCCGGCGCCAACCACGGCGGCGGTGGTATCGATGTTGCCGCCGAACCAGGCCCCCGCCCACTGGGCCGAGAGCCCGAGGCTCGCGGCGACGACCGGCAGCAGGATCATCAGGGGCAGCGACACCAGGATCACCAGCGTGGTCACATAGGCCAGTTGCTCCTTCCGGGCGAGCACGGCGCCGGTGGCCGCGATCGCCGCCGAGACCCCGCAGACGGCGACCGCGGCTGAGAGGACGGCGCGCAGCTTCTTGTCGAGCTGAAACACGCCGCCCAGCCACCAGGTGAAGAAAAAGACCGCCGTGATCATCACGGCGGCCTGGATGAGCCCGCGCAGCCCGACGCTGAGGATCTGGCTGAGGTTGACGCTGACGCCAAGGAGCACCAGGCCGGTCTTGAGGAAGAACTCGGTGCGAAAGGCGCCACTGAGGCGCGCCTTCACGCCGGTGGCGGTCGCCAGCAGGTTGGCGCCCAGGCCGAGCAGGGCGGCCCAGATCGGAAACTCCAGCTCGCGCGGGGCCTGCTTGACGATCTGGTTGGTCAGCAGGGCCAGCCCGATCAGCAGGGCAGCCGAGATGGCCAGGAAGGGGAGCGGGCTGCGCTGATCCGTCCGGCTAAGCGA
The DNA here is from genome assembly GCA_013388805.1 of Chloroflexota bacterium. Classification (GTDB taxonomy): domain Bacteria; phylum Chloroflexota; class Chloroflexia; order Chloroflexales; family Chloroflexaceae; genus JACAEO01. The sequence goes on along the minus strand of JACAEO010000446.1, from coordinate 4,277 downwards.
CTCTGCCTGTGCCATACGATACCTCCTTCTGCTCACCAGGGCACGCCGGCGATCACGCCAAGCATAACCAGGGCGATGAGGGTCGCCCCGCAGATGACTGCCCACCAGTCCTCAGAGATACGCCGCCACCACGGAACTACCCTGGCCTGCTGCTCTGGCTTCACGCGGAACCTCCTCTCTCTGGAGCGCGGAACCACGCCGGTAGGCGTGCGCCCGCTACGATACCATGGATCGCGGGCGCGCATGCACTCCGAGGACCTACGGATCTCATACCATTTCCGATTGCAGATTTTGGATTGCAGATTGCCGCACATGGCGTCACGATGAGCGATAACGGCAACGACAATGCGGAACTGCCAACTGGATTTGGTATCATACCGATTCTGCTTGATGGCATCGCATGAGCTCACCTCCACACCTCCACAGCGCTCCAGCTCTCCAAAGCCCTGTGTGGAGCTGGAGCGCTGTGGAGATGAGCGGAACCATGCGGGATTGCCAATTCCACCTGGTATCACTGGAGCGCCACGCCGTTGCGCTCCAGCTCGTGTGAGCGGTCGCCGCCGGCGGCGAGCACCGCCCTGACGGCAGCGTGGGGCAGGGCGATCAGCTCCAGTGGGCTCACGGCGACCACGCTGGCCAGCGGCGCGCTGCCGCGCAGCAGCTCGCGCTCGCCAAAGAGCTCGCCTGGCCCCAGGCGAGCCACCACCTGGGGCGCTGCCCCGTCGGCGCGCTTCACCACGGCGGCCTTGCCTGCGACAAGGACGTAGAGGCGCCCGTCGGGCTGGCCCTGGCGGATGACCAGGCTGCGTGGCGGCACGCGCAGCTGCTCGGCGACGCTCGCGAGCTGGCGCAGCGTGGCGCGGGGCAGCTGCTGAAAGAAGGGCGCTCGCTCCAGGGTGCGCAGGGTGTCCGCTACGACCAGGCTCGCGGCGACACGCGGCGCAGCCTGGCGCTGGAGCCGTGCGAGCTCGGTGCGGCTCAGGAAGAGCAGGGTAGAATCGACACTGGCGCGGTACTCGTGGGCCGGGCCGGGCGCCCTGGCGTCGCCGGCGCCGAAGCACGCGCCGCGGTGGAGCTCGGCCACCACCTGGCCATCGTGCTTGAGGACCACCTCGCCCGCCTCGATGATCCAGAGCCCCGGCGCGGGCTGGCCGGTGGTGAGGATGCGTGTGCCAGCGGGCAGGCGCTGGCGCTCCAGGGCGCTGGCCAGGGCCTGCAGCTCGTCGTCGTCCCAGGCGGCGAACTGGTCGACCGCGCGCAGCAGGCGCAGCCGGGCGGTGCGGGCGTCGCCGAAGCTCCGCGAGAGCGCGCGCGCCCAGGGCGTATTGGGGAAGCAGCGGCGGTCGGCCGCCTCGCGCTCGGGCCAGGGCAGCGCGTCGTAGGCGGCCTGGATGGCGTGGCGGGCGAAGGTGAGGCCGGCGAGCTCTTCGACCACGGCCACGGTGTAGCGCAGCACCTCGGCATAGCGGGCGCCCTGCAGGTCGAGCGGTGCGGCGGCGAGTGCAGCGCCGATGCGCGCCTCGTCCCGGTCGAGGGTCACATCCCAATTGGCGGTAGCGGCCAGCACGTCCATCCGGTCGTCGAGCGCGTGGGTGCGCCGGGCGCCGTGGTGGGCGCGCAGCACCCGGTAGAGGCCGGCGTAGGTGAAGCGGAAGGCCCGTTGGAGCCGCTCGGCCTCGCCCGTGGCCGGCTCCAGCGGCCAGACTGGCCCGCGGGGCAGCTGGCGCAGGGCCACCAGGTGCGAGCACCAGGCGGCCGTCCACAGGCCGGAGGCCAGCACCACCGCCGCCAGGGCAGACGGCGTAGTGCGCTGGGCCGGAAGCAGCTCCAGTACGTAGGCAGCCCCCTGAGCGGCGATGCCGAACCAGAGCAGCAGCCAGCTCCAGAGCAGCCGCGAGTCGCTCAGGCTGCTCACCAGGGGCAGCAGCAGGGCCAGGGCGACCGCGCCAGCGTAGACCGGGGCGGCGCTGAGCACGAGCAGGGCGAAGGGCGCCGCCGGCTGCGCCGCCTGGACCAGGCCGATGGTCATGCCGCCGGCCAGGAAGGCCAGGGCCAGCAGCAGGGCGCTGCCGGCCAGCTGCAGCGGCGGCGCCTGGCGCAGATCGACATCGAGCAGCGCGATCAAGCCGGCGAAGAGTAGCAGGGCAAAGCCCAGATTCTGCAGCAGCGACCAGGCGAAAGCGTAGGCGGGGAAGAGCAGCAGCCCGGCCAGTGCGAGAAGTTCGATCACCGTCACGGCCAGAAAGCAGTCGAGGACGCGGGCCACCCTGGCCCGGCGGTAGGCGGCGTGGAGCGCGAGCTGGGCGGCCAGTGCCACTAGCCAGAGCAGCGGGGCGATCAGGGCTGTCGCAGGCGTGAGCCCGAATTGTAGCGGGAGCGCGGCCAGCGCCCCGGCCAGGAGCGTGAGCGTAGCTGCCACCAGGGCAGGACTGCGCCCGTAGCCACGGCGAGCCACCCAGGCTGCCGCGCCGGCGACCAGCCACCCCGCGGCGAGCAGCAGGCCCAGCGCCAGCGGCGCCACGACGCCAATCATGATCACGCCGGCGACAAGGCGGCTGAGCACGCCGCCCGCCCAGAGCTCGCCGATCACGCGCGCCAGGTGGGCCTGCCAGAAGCCCAGGGCCAGCACGATCGCCAGGGCGGTGTAGGCCGCCGCGAGCAGCCCGTAGAGCGTATAGATCCGCTCCTCGCGATCGAGCGGGGTCCGGCTGCGCAGCTTCTGCCACAGCGGGCCGCGAATGAAGGCCAGGGCCTGGCGGCGCAGATTGGGCATACGCAGCCAGTCGCTAAGCATGTAATAGCCGTCGAGCTCGAGGAGCGGATTGAGGTTGCAGAGCGCGGCCAGAAAGCCGGCCAGTGCCAGCTTGTAGGCCGCTGCCCCGGGGGGACCGGCGGGAAGCGTGGCCGCCGCGAGCGCCGCCGCCGAGCCCACCGCCAGGTCGCAGAGCGGCCCGGCCAACGTGACGATCATACGCGGGCGGCGCCCGGCCAGCCACATATCGCTGGTGTCAACGAAGGCGGCCGGCATGCCGTAGTAGATCATCACGCCGCCCCGTGGCACGCGCCGCCCGAAGTGCTTGACGGCCAGCGCATGCGCCAGTTCGTGCAGCACGAAGGAGACGAGCAGGGCGGCCCACAGGCCCAGCAGACTGGCCCCGGTGTTGTCGGCGTTGATCAGCGCGTAGTGGCCGCCCCTGGCAACCAGCGTGAATGCGCCCAGGCCGGCGATGACCAGCATAGCCAGCACCACCAGGAATGGCCGGCTGAAGAGCATCCAGCCGCCGCCGCGGTACAGCGCGCCAACCACGGCATCGATGCCGCTGATCGGGAAGGCGTGGGCACGCAGCGCAGCGGCGATCCGGCGGCCCCGGCGCTGCAGACTGCCGCGCTCCAGGCGCTCGCACAGCCCGCGGTAGAGCTCGGCCGGCCGGTCGCGCAGGAAGCCGCCCCGGCGCAGGCTCTCGACCAGCCCCGCCACCGGCAGGAGTTGGCCGAAGCGGGTGAAGCCCAGCAGCGCCAGTTGCTCAACCGTCTGCGTGCCGTCCATGGCGGCCCACAGCTCGCCCTCGGCCGGCGTCAGGCGCAAGTAGCCGCCAGCCGGGCTACGCAGCGCCAGGTACGCTGCGCCGTCCTCGCTCAGGTGCGCCGTGGCCACCCCGGCGACCGGTTGGGGCCGGTAGTGGCGCGGGTCGACGCGCCGTGCCAGCCCTGCCCACAGCCCCGTCTGCGCGCGCTCAGCGCTTGCCGGGCCGGCCACGCGGCGGGCCAGGCCGGTGTAGAGGCTGGCCCGTTCGCCCGGCGCGCCGGCCCGGGCGGCGCGCCTGGCCCAGAGGCCCCGCTCGCCCGAGCGGGGCGTGGCCGTACCGCGCGCCGGAATGCCACTACCACTTGCCACCACGAGCCTCCCGCGCAGACGCTTTCATCTGATTCTCATCAACGAGCGAGAACCAGGAATCCGGCGACAACGTCATGGTACATAGAACCAGCGTTTTCGGCGCAGACCAGTGGCGAGTGATACCCAGAGGTGACGAGCATGCGCGACCGCGTACTTACGCTGAAGGCAGAATTCCGAGTCTGGCGCGATGAGCGACTGGGCCGGCTCTGGCGGGTTGCCTACCGTGATGGCGACGAGGAGACGGTGGTGAGCTTTCCCGACTCGGAGGCCCTGGGCGACTTTATCGCCGAGCAGTTCGGCATCAGGCTGCTTGATCCGCACGAGCCGGCGCTGCTCGCGGCGTGATGTGCCGGGACAGTCCCGGCGTAGGGGCCCAACCAAT
>JACAEO010000432.1 GCA_013388805.1 Chloroflexota bacterium | reverse complement strand
GTGGGGTATGCGGGGCCTGGGGGCGCACCTCCCAAAAACTCTCCACCTGAAAGCATACCCCCTCCCCTGGCAGAGGAGGCTGGGAGGGGGGCGGAACGCTGCGAACGGTGAGTCTCCTATCTACACCTGTAGACTAGTCCAGTTCGAGGCGACCTGTTCGGGCATCAGCGCGACCTCGACCGTGTCCAGCTGCGCCGCGCCCAATCTACCATCGCACATCTGCAATCTGCAATCGCACTAGCGCGCCGTGGCGACGAATGCGTCGGTCAGTGCGGCCACCTGCTCGTAGCGGGCCCGCACATCGGCGAGCACCGCCGCATCCACCGTGGCCGCATTGCGATAGACCTGCTTGTCGAGCATGCGCTCCTTCTCGCCACCCGGCCAGATGCGCCAGGAGTCGTTGTCGATCACGTCGGCGACCAGCAAGGCGCCGTGGGCCCGCCCGAACTCGATCTTAAGGTCGACCAGCGTGACGTCCTGGGCCGCCCAGGCCGCCTCGAGCGTGGCAAAGACCTGGCGGCCGATCGTGATCATCTGCTGCACCTCGGCGGGGGTCGCGAGGCTGCGGGCAGCGATCTCGTGTTCGCTGATCTGCGGGTCGTGGGCAATATCGTCCTTGAGGAAGAACTCCACCAGGGGCGGGTCGAAGCGCGTGCCTTCGGCCACCTCGGGGTGGCGGCGCACATAGGAGCCGGTGGCAAGGCGGCGCATCACCACTTCGAGCGGCAGCATGGCACAGCGGCGCGCGACCGTGAGCTCAGGCTCCGGCGCGCTCACAAAGTGGGTGGCGATGCCGGCCCGGTTCAGCAGCGTGAACACGTTGGCGGTTGTGCGCCCGGCCAGGGCGCCCTTGCCCGGGATCTCATTGCGCCGGGCGCCGTCACCGGCAGTGATCCCGTCTTTGTGACGCATGATGATCAGGTCGTGATCGTCGGGATGGGCGTAGATGATCTTGGTCTTGCCCTCGGTGAGTTTTGGTCCGAGCTGCATGGCAGTCTCCTTCCAGCGTGGATCACACCAGCCGCACGCCCGGCTCGCCGCTGATCGTCCCGACGCGAGTGGCCTCGGGTAGCGCTACCAGGGCCGCTGCCACCGCATCGGCGGGCACGACAGCGAGCATGCCCAGCCCCATGTTCAGGGCGTGGAACGCTTCGTGCTCGCTGAGGCGCCCCTGCTCCACCAGGTAGCTGCAGATCGGCGGGATGGGCCAGCTGCCCCGTTCGATCGTTGCGCCGAGGCCCGCCGGCAGGGCGCGCGGCAGATTGTCGAAGATGCCGCCCCCGGTGATGTGGGCCAGCGCCTTGAGCGGCACGGCAGCGCGCAGCGCATCCACCTCGGCCAGGTAGCAGCGATGCACGGCCAGCAGCGCCTCGCCCAGGCTGGCCCCGCCGAGGATCGCCGGGCGCGCAGTGTAGCCCGCCTGCGCAACGATCGCGCGGGCCAGCGAGTAGCCATTGGTGTGCAGCCCGCTTGAGGGCAGCGCCAGCACCGCGTCACCCGGCATGACGTCCGGACGAGGCAGCAGTTGCTCACGCGCTACCACGCCGACGATCGTGCCGGCCAGGTCGAAGGCCCCGGGCGCATAGACATCGGGCATCTCGGCGGTTTCGCCGCCGAGCAGCGCGCAGCCCACTGCGCGGCAGGCCGCTGCCACCCCGCCGACGATCGCCGTCACCTGGGCTACCGCCAGCTTTGCAGCCGCCACATAGTCGAGGAAGAAGAGCGGGCGCGCGCCCTGCACCAGAATGTCGTTCACACAGTGGTTGACCAGGTCCTGGCCGACCGTATCGTAGCGCCCGAGGGCGGCGGCGACCAGGGTCTTCGTCCCCACACCATCGGTCGACGCAACGAGGATCGGGCGCGTGCCCGGCGCGGCCAATTCCAGGTCGAAACAGCCCCCGAAGGCGCCCATGCCTGCCAGCACTGCCGGCCCATGGGTCGAACGCACCGCGGCGGCCATCAACTCCTTAGCCTGCGTTGCCGCGGCGATGTTCACGCCGGCGGCTGCATACGCATCGGACATAGACGCTCCTCAGGGCAGCCTACGGCTCACGCCCCTCCAGCGCGGCCAGCAGCCGCGCATACGCCTCGCTCTCGGCTTTGAAGACGTGCTGCACCTGCACGGTACTGATGCTCACCGCCCCGATCGCGCGCAGGTGATCGACGGCGGGCAGCAACTCTTCCTGGGGCACCACAACGTTTACGGCGTACCACTGGGGGGTGCTGCCCGTGCTGGCATACTTGCTCCAGACTGGCGCGATCGTCGGCCCCTGGAGCCCGGCCAGTTCGACGCGCGCGGTCACCCGGCGCCCCACGAACTCGACCGACTCGCCGGCGAGATTGGCGGTCAGCGAGTAGAAGAGCCGTCCGCGGCGGCGGGCCTCGACCAGTTCGAGCAACTGGCGCACCAGCGCCAGTTTGTGCTCATCGCCACGCAGGGTGCGCCGGCTGCCCACCAGCACCGCCTGCGAGCGCAGGATCGGCCCGCCGACGATCTTCAGTTTGTTGTCGCGAATGGCGGTACCGGTCTCGGTGATATCGGCGATGATGTCGGCGTAGCCCAGGCTCGGGGCCGCCTCGGTCGCCCCCTGCGAGTCGATCAGCTCGAAGGCGTTTATGCCCTGCCGGTAGCAGAAGCGGCGCACCGTCTCGGGGTATTTGGTGGCGATGCGCAGCCGGCGCCCCTGGGCGCGCAGTTCCATCGCCAGGTCGGCCAGGTCCTCCCAACTGCTCACATCGACCCAGCCCTGGGGAACGGCGAAGACCAGTTCGACACGCCAGAAGCCGAGATCGTCGAAGATCACGAGCAGGTCTGCGTCGTCACTCCGTTGTTCGGCCACCAGGTCGTAGCCGGTGATGCCGATATCGATCGAGCCCTCGGCAACTTTCTCAACGATGTCGGCCGGGCGGTGGAGCAGCACGTCGGTATCGGGCAGGCCGCGCAGGCTGGCGGTGTACTGGCGCGGGTTGGCGCGCACGATGCGCAGCCCACAACTCTCCAGCAGCGCCTGGGCGCCATCATAGCCGGAACCCTTCGAGGGGATGGCAAAACGGAGCGTGGACATAGAAAAGGTCTCAGAGCTGCGTGACAATCTGGCCTGCACCGCTCCAGTTCCACAGTTCTTCAAACCGGTCGTGTAAAGCTGTGGCGCAACGGCTACCGTGGAACGCCCCGGTCCGTAACACGCCTAACGCGGGGCGCCACCGATCAATTCCTGCCACCAGGCGGCGGTGGCGGCCTCGGGATCGGCGCCGTAGCGGGCGACAAAGCTCCGGTAGCGCTCGCGGCGCCGCTCGTACAGCGTCTGCAGCGGGGCCGGGTCGCCAGTGGCCAGCAATGCCTCAACGGCGCTGCAGATGCGTTCGATCGCGATGCTGAGCACGCTGAGCCCGAGCGAGGGCGAGGCAGTCTCGCGCGGGTCGCGGCCCACCACCGCGCTGCTGCTCGGGTCGAGCGGCCCGGCGCCGAGCGCGTTCAGGTCGACCAGGTCGGGGCGCAGCGCGAGCAGCACCGAGCTCTCCCAGAGCGCGGCATGGTCGAGCATCTCCTCGTCGACCAGGGCCAGGGGCGGAATGGCGAGCGTGAGCAGGCCATGCCGGCTGATCGCCGCTTCGGCAGCCTCGATCAGCAGCAACTCGTGGCCGGGCGAGTAGTGCCCGCTGATCAGCACGGCCACCCGCCAGCCGCCCTGGGCCAGGGCCGCCAGACTGTCGGCAAGCAGGGCGCGCAGCGTTGCCGCGCTGAGGCCGAGCGAGTCGCGGTGGTGCGGCGTCGCCAGCGGCCAGGTCAGCGGCGGGAGCAGCACGCCGCCAGTGCGCCGGATCGCCCGCTCGGCGGTGGCCTCGGCGACGATCGTATCGAGGCCCAGCGGCAGGTGGGGCCCGTGCCAGCTGAGCCCGCCCCAGGGCAGGTAGGCCACGGGCGTGATGGCGCGGATCGCCTCCAGGGCGGGGGGGCGCACCTCAGTGTAGCGGCCCCAGGCTGCGGTGGTGCTCATAGCGTAAACTCGTCGATGCTGATCCGCTGTTCATCCCGTCGGCTCAGGTCGCGCCAGACGAAGGTCCGGCTGTCGCGCTCCTCCAGACCAACGATCGCCACGAAGGCTACCCCGCGCCGCGCGGCGTCGCTCAGGTTCTTGGCCAGGCTCCGCCCGCGCACATCGACGCTGGCCGCGAGGCCGCTGGCCCGCAGCCGCCGGGCCACCTCCTGGGCGTAGGCATAGTCCTCATCGGCGACGGGCGCCACCAGCGCCACCCGGCGCACGGGCGGTGGCGCGGGCGACGCCGCGGCAACCACCCGCTCCAGCCCGTAGGCAAAGCCAACCGCCGGCACGGCCTGCCGCCCGCCGAGCGCGCTCACCAGGTCGTCATAGCGTCCCCCGCCACAGAGCTGCAAGCCGGCGCTGTCGGCGATCTCGAAGATCAGCCCGCTGTAGTAGTGCAGCCCACGACCGAGGCCGAAGTCGAGCGCGATCTGCGCGGGCGCCAGCCCGTGGGCCACCGCCAGGTCAAGGATGGCGCGCAGTTCATCGTAGGCAGCGGCCTGCAGCCCCGCCTCGGCCAGCAGGCTGGCGACAGCGGGCAGGGCCTGCGGGGCCGGGCCGCGGATCGTCGCCAGCCGCCCCAGCAGATCGAGCGCGCGTTCAAGCGCCGGTTGCTCGTCGTGACGACGCAGCTTGCGCAGTAGCCGGGCCACCACCTGCTCCAGCGAGCGAGAGCCGGAGCTCAGTTCGATCTGCATTGCCTGCAAGCTACGCAGCAGCCAGGCGCGGGCCTGCTCCTCGTCCATGCCTGGTGGCAGCTCCAGCCCGAGCGGCGGCTCACCGGCCTGCTCGCCCAACTGCTCGCGCACGGCCGCCACGCCCGCCTCACGCATCTTCTCCATACTCCAGACCAGGGCGCCCTGCGTCCGCTCGGTGAGCCCCAGTTGCCCCAGCAACTCGCGGACCAGCCCGACATGGCCCAGCAGCACCTGGTAGCCCGTCACCCCGGCCGCATCGAGCCCGCTGCAGGCGAGGGCCAGCACCTCGGCATCCGCGCGGGGCGACGGTCCACCCACCAGTTCGACGCCAACCTGAGTGAACTGGCGGTAGGTGTGGCGCTGGGGCCGCTCGTAGCGGAAGACCGGCCCGCTGTAACTCAGGCGCAGGGGCAGCGGCTGATCCTGCAGGTGGGCCACGTAGGCCCGCAGCACCGAGGCCGTCCACTCGGGGCGCAGCGCCAGCTCGCGCCCCGCAAAGCTGAACTCGTAGACCTTGCCCGCCAGTTCTTCGCCCAGCTTACGCAGGTAGAGATCGCGCGCCTCGATGATCGGCAGGTCGATCGGCGTATAGTCGTGGGCGGCAAAGGTGGCCTCAAGCGTGCCACGGACCAGCGCTGTCTGCCGCTGCTCGGCAGGCAGCACATCACGCATTCCGCGCACGGCTTCGATCGTTGCGCTCACCAGCAGTTCACCCTGTGCCGACCCGATCTCCTGCGTCCCTACGCGGCGCATTGTACCCGATCGCCAGGGACGGCACAAGGCACGCCCGAGTGCGATTGCAGATTGCAGATGTGCGATGGTAGATTGGGCGCGGCGCAGCTGGACACGGTCGAGGTCGCGCTGATGCCCGAACAGGTCGCCTGGAACTGCACGAGAGCGTCG
>JACAEO010000417.1 GCA_013388805.1 Chloroflexota bacterium | reverse complement strand
CCGAGGCCCAGGGCCTCGCCGCCCAGGTGCAGCGGCGGGCCGAGCAGCTCGCCGTGCTCAATACCATCGCCCGCAGCGCCTCCACGTCGCTCGACCAGGAGGTTAGCCTGCCCGAGGTGACCGCCGAGATCCGCCGGGGTTTCGGCTATGACCAGGTGGACCTGTTTCTGGTCGATGAGGAGACGAACGAGCTGGTGCTTGCCGCCTCCGCTGGCGGGGTCGGGCCGAACCAGGTTGGCTACCGCCAGCATCTCAACCTCGGTCTGATCGGGCGGGCCGCGCGCAACGGCCAGGTGCTGCTGGCCAACGACGTGGCCGCGGAGCCCGACTACCTGCTGATCGTCGAGCGAGCGACCGTGCGCGCCGAGCTGGTCGTGCCGATCATCGCCAGTGGTCGGGTCATCGGTGTGCTGAATCTCGAATCACCGCGGGCCGCGGCCTTCAGCGACGAAGATGTGCGCATCCTGGCGACTGTCGCCGATGTGCTCGCCGGGGCGCTGGAGAATGCCCGCCTCTATCGCAAGGCCCAGGCGGCGGCCGTCCTGGAAGAGCGCAACCGCCTGGCCCGCGAACTGCACGATAGCGTCACCCAGCAACTCTTCAGCATGACGCTCACCGCCCAGGCGGCCCGCGCCCAGCTGGCGCGCAACCCCCAGCGGGTCGCCGCCCAGCTCGAGCGCCTCCAGGAGACGGCCACGGCCGCCCTGGCCGAGATGCGTGCGCTGATCTACCAGTTGCGCCCGCCGGCCCTGCGCGACCAGGGGCTGGTCGCTGCCTTGCAGCAGCACGCCCAGCAACTGGCACGGCGTGAAGGAATTGTCATTGCGCTCAACGTGGTGGGCGACGAGCGCTGCGCCCGGGGCGTCGAGCAGCCGATCTACCGCATTGTGCAGGAGGCGCTCAACAACGTGATCAAACACGCCAACGCCCGCAATGTCGAGGTCACGCTCACCTTTGCCGGCGAGGGCATCGAGGTCCGCGTGGTCGATGACGGCCAGGGCTTCGATCCGGCGGCCACGCCCAGTGGCGATGGCCGGCAGCTTGGTGTGCTGAGCATGCGCGAGCGGGCGGCCGAGATCGGTGGCGCCATGGAACTGCGCTCCGCCGTGGGGAGCGGCACCGAGGTGATCGTGCGCGTGCCGCGCTGAGAGGCGTGGAGACGTCAGGTTTGCCAATGTTCACGACAGGAAAGGACGATCCTATGGATCCCATCACAGTCATGCTGATCGACGACCATCGCGTGGTGCGCCAGGGCCTGCGCGACTTCCTCGAGCTCCAGGACGATATCGAGATCGTCGGCGAGGCGGCGAGCGGCGAGGAGGGGGTGGCGCTGGCCCGCGAGGTGCTGCCCGACGTGGTGCTGATGGATCTGGTGATGCCGGGGATCGATGGGGTGGAGACGACGCGGCGGCTCAAGGCGGCCAGCCCCAGCACCAGGGTGATCGTGCTCACCAGCTTCGCCGACGACAACAAGGTCTTCCCGGCGATCAAGGCGGGCGCGATCTCCTACCTGCTCAAGGATGTCTCGCCGGAAGACCTGGCCCACGCCATCCGTGCCGCGCAGCGCAACGAGGCGGTGCTGCACCCCGAAGTGGCCGCCCGCTTGATGCAGGAGTTCAGCACGCCCCGGCCCAACGAGGCGCCCGTTGAGCAGCTCACCCCCCGCGAACTTGAGGTGCTGCGCCTGATCGCCAGGGGCAAATCGAACAAGGAGATCGCGGATACCCTGATTGTCTCGGAGAAGACGGTCAAGACCCACGTGAGTAACATTTTATCGAAGCTCCACCTCGCCGATCGGACCCAGGCAGCGATCTATGCGCTGCGCCAGCGTCTCGTACCCATGGAATAGCGCTCTTCAGCTGACAGGATCGTCAGCGATCACACCCGGATTGCCTAACGTGTTCCTCATCCCCGTCTGGTACCGTGCCGGGTGCAAGTGCTGCCGTGCCGGCGTCGCGTAGCGCTCATGAACGTAGTCACTGACGGGCCATGGCTGCCCGTTAGCGTCGTTGCCATGCATCAAGGAACAGCGAATGCGCACGTCCACGCCCAATTCCTGGTCTAGCAGAGCTACGGATCCGCGTGTCCTGGTCATCCTGATGATCGCGCTGGTGGTCCTGGCCGCCGCCTCGGTGGCATACGCTGTGGACTTTACCCCCGATACGCCGCCGGGTACGCGCGCGAACCCCCTGCCAGACACGACCTATGGCGCCCCCTATGGTCCGAATGGTCCGATCAGCATCAGGGCTGACGGAACCAATGCCCAGACCCAATTCTTTATCGAACAAGACCCCCCCGATACCTACAATCCGCCGCTGGGCACCCGCCTGCCCTACGGCCTCGAGCTTGTCCGCATCGCGCAGGATGAGGCTCGCATCCAGGGCACGGTGACGGAGAGCGTGCCGGCCGGCGCGGAGTATGCTGAGATCACCTTTGTCGTCGGGGTGACCGGCGATGCCAACACGCCTCCCGGTTCAGGAACCTATTCCGGGCGCGGCTACCTGATCCGGGTCTACCGTGCCCCGCTGACGGTGACGGTGAACAACACGAGCCGGGCCTACGGCGCTGCCAACCCGGAGTTGACCTACACGGTGAGCGGCCTGCGCAACGGCGACACGGCGGCGCAGGTGCTGCAGGGCGCCCTGGCGACGACGGCGAATGCCAGCAGCCCGGTGGGCACCTACAACATCACCCAGGGCGCGCTGGCGCTGACAGCGTATGGCGCGGCGCGCTATGCGCTGACCTTCATCCCGGGCACGCTGAGTGTGACGCCGGCTTCGCTGACCGTGCGGGCCAACGACGCCACCCGGCGGGTCGGTGCGCCGAACCCGGCCTTCAGCGTCAGCTACAGCGGCTTCGTCAATAGCGAGGACGAATCGGTCCTGGGAGGCACGCTG
>JACAEO010000431.1 GCA_013388805.1 Chloroflexota bacterium | reverse complement strand
GTTTCTGCCAGCGAAGCTGGCAGAAACTGCCAACACAACAAAGCGTTCATCCTTCCGTGTAGGTGAGCGGCACGGCCGCCGCCCGTAACGTGATGCGTATGGGAGCGGGGCTTGACAGGGGGCGGGCGGGGCGCGATAATAACTACCGATTAGAAAGGGTAATCGGAAGTTATGAGCCCTGACCCACCAGAAGGTGACATCATCGACGACGCCCCGCTCGCCTCCGCGGTCACGATCGATCCCCGGGCCGCCGCCGCCGCCGACCGCGCCAGCGCGGCCGCCGTGTTCGCCGAGTATCGGAGCCGGGTCGATGCCGATACCCTGCGCCGCCAGGAGGCCGACCTGGCGCTCTTCGCCCATTTCCTCGCCCAGATCCAGGCCATCCCTCCCGCTGAGGCCCCCGCCTTCGGCGCGCGCCTCGCCTACGCGGCCAGCCCCTGGGCCAATGTGACCCACGGCATCGTCGCCGCCTTCCTGCACTGGCAACTCCAGGCTGGCTATGCCATCGGCTCGATCAATGTGCGCCTCGCTACCGTTCGCCGCTACTGTGCCCTCGCCCATCGCGCCGGCGTCATCGCCACCGAGGCGCTGGCCCAGATCCGCACCGTGCGCGGCTTCGGCGGGCGCCAGGCCCGCGCCATCGACGCCCAGCGCCAGCGCAGCCAGACCCCTACCCGCCTGAGCAGCAAGAAGGCGCAGCCGCGTGTGCTCAATGCCGACCAGGTGCGTACGCTCAAACAGCAGCCCGACACCCCCCAGGGACGCCGCGATGCGCTGCTCGTCTGCCTGCTCGCCGACCATGGCCTGCGCGTCGGTGAACTGGCCGCACTCCAGGTTGGCTGCATCGATCTCGCCAGTGGCACACTCACCTTCTACCGCGAGAAGGTCCATACCACCCAGACCCACCGGCTCAGCGCCGATGCCCTGGCCGCCGCCCGCGCCTACCTGCGCCACGACGCGCCCGGCAGCGGCCAGTTGCTGCGCGGCTCACGCAAAAACGGCGCGCTCTGGAAGGGCATGTCCGTGCGGGCCATCCGCGAGCGCGTCGCGCTGCTCGGCGAACGCATCGGCGTCAGCGACCTCGCACCGCACGACCTGCGTCACACCTGGGCGACCCGCGCCGCGCGCGGGCGCAGCGACCCCTTCGCGCTCCGCGACGCCGGCGGCTGGAACAGCCTTGTGATGCCGAGTCGCTATGTCCAGGCCAATGAGGTGGCAAATGCCGGCATCGCGCTCGATACGCCGGAGGAGGCATAGCGGTACTGGATATCGCCTGTTTCTGAGCGGCGGGTGCGGCTGCAATGCGGGCGGCGCATCCAGCCGCGTTCAGCGTGGTGGGGACGGCGGGAGTTGAACCCGCACGCCTTACGGCACATGATCCTAAGTCATGCGCGTCTGCCAATTCCGCCACGTCCCCATGGGTCCGCGGCGAGTATAGCACGCGCTCTCTGCCCTGGCAAGCGCCTTGCTTGCGGCCCCTCCCCGCAACGTGCTATACTTTTTGTGCCGCAATCATGCCGCACAGGCTTCGTGGCCACCGGCCCCGAAGCGGGGAGCAGCCATGAAAGCCGTCGTCATGGCCGGTGGCGAGGGCACACGCCTCAGACCGCTCACCATCAATCGCCCCAAGCCGATGGTCTCCCTCGTCGATCGGCCCGTGATCCAGCATATCCTTGAGCTGCTCAAACTCCACGGCATCACCGACATTATCATTACCGTCCAGTATCTGGCCAATGCGATCCAGGACTACTACGGCGATGGTAGCCAGTACGGCGTCAATATCACCTACTCGCTCGAAGAGGTGCCGCTCGGCACCGCGGGCAGCGTCAAAAACGCCGAGCACCTGCTCGATGAGCCCTTCCTGGTCATCTCCGGCGACGCCCTGACCGATTTCAACCTGACCGAGATCATCGAGCGTCACAGCGCCGCCCACGCGATGGCGACGATCACCCTGACCCACGTTGCCAATCCGCTCGACTACGGCGTGGTGATCACCGATGAGGACGGGAACGTCCGCCAGTTCCTCGAAAAGCCCAGCTGGGGCGAAGTCTTCTCCGATACGGTCAATACCGGGATCTACGTGCTCAACCCCGAGGTGCTCGCCTATATCGAGCGCGGCAAGAATACGGACTGGTCCAAGGATGTCTTTCCGCGTATGCTGCTCAAGGGCGACAAGATTCAGGGCGTGATCGCCGAAGGCTACTGGACGGACGTCGGTACGATCGAGGAGTACATGAAGGCCTGTGGGGATTACCTCTCGGGCCGGGTAAAGCTGCCGCGCCTGGGCCAGAACATCGGCGGCGATATCTGGGTGCGCGGCGATGTGGAGATCGCGCCCGACGCCCAGCTGCACGGGCCGATCTACCTCGGCAATGGCGTCAAGATCAAGGGCGGCGTGATCGTCCACGGCCCGTCGGTCATCCGCGACTATACGATCATCGATACCCGCGCCAACATCGACCGCTCGATCATCTGGCGCAACTCCTACATTGGCGAGCGGGCCGAACTGCGCGGCGCGATCGTCCTGCGCCAGTCGACCATCCGCCAGCGGGCCATGCTCTTCGAGGGGGTGGTCGTCGGCGACGGGGTGCAGATCGGCGCCGGGGCGGTCATCCAGCCCAATGTCAAGATCTGGCCCAGCAAAGAGGTCGATGAGGGCGCAACCGTCTCGAGCAGCATCATCTGGGGCAGCCAGGGCCGCCGCGTGCTCTTTGGCCGCTATGGGGTGACGGGCCTGGTCAATATCGAGATCACGCCCGAGTTCTGTGCCAAGCTGGGCGCGGCCTTTGGCGCAACCCTGCCCCGCGGCGCAAGCGTCACCATCAATCGCGATCCCCACTATACGCCGCGCATGCTCAAACGGGCGATCGTGGCCGGGTTGCCCTCGGCCGGGATCAATGTCTGTGACCTGCAGAATGTGCCCATCCCCGTGGCCCGTTACTATACCTATGCCACCAGCGCAGTCGGCGGGGTGCACGTTCGCCTCTCACCGTATGACAACCGGGTCATCGAGGTGAAGTTCTTTGACGAACACGGCCTCGATATCACGCCGGGCACCGAGCGCAAGATCGAGACGACCTTCTTCCGCGAGGATTTCCGCCGGGCCTACCTGGATGAGATCGGGCGCATTAGTTATGGCGAGGATATCGATCGTACCTACACGGAAGCCTTTATCAAAGCGCTGCGCCCTGATGCGCTGGAGGCCCTGGGGCGCAGTTTCCACCTGGTGGCCGATTACGCCAATACCAGCGCCAGCGCGATCCTCTCACCCACGCTGCGACGCTATCATGTTGATGCGGTTGAGCTGAATGTCAATATTGACGAGCGCATGGTGTTCCTCGTGCCGGCCCAGTTCGAGGCGGCGATGCAGCGCCTGGTCCAGATCACGCCGGTGGTGGGCGCCCGCCTGGGGGCACGCCTCGATACCGGCGGCGAGAAGCTCTATGTGGTCGATGACCTGGGCACCCGTCTGCACCCGCTCAAAGCACTTGCCGCCGTCACCGCACTGGCCATGCGCGCCAATGGCGGCGGCACCGTCGCCGTGCCGGTGACCGCACCACGGGCCTTCGAGGAGATCGCCGCTCGCTACGGCGGCCAGATCCTGCGCACCAAGGCCACGGTCGGCGCCCTGATGCAGACGGCCTCGCAGCAGCCCGACCTGCTCTTGCTCGGCGACGGGACCGGGGTCTACATCTTCCCGAGCTTCTTCCCGGTCGCCGATGGCATGTTCGCCTTGATGAAGTTGATGGAACTGCTAACCATCACCGACACGCGGCTCAGTGATGTGATCGCCGAATTGCCCCCCTACTACATGTTCCAGAGCCGGGTGCCCTGCCGCTGGGAGACCAAAGGCAAGGTGATGCGCCTGCTCAACGAGCAGTACGCTGAGCGCTCGGCCAATCATATCGATGGGATCAAGATCGAGCTTGGCCACGAATGGGTGCTCATCCTACCCGATCCCGATGGCCCCTTCTTTCACATCATTGCCGAGGGCAGTAGCGATGAGCAGGCCCGCATCCTGGTTGAGAAGTACTCGGGCCTCATCACCAGCCTCCAGTGATCGTGTGGTATGATAGCGGGCAGATCCGCTGATAAGCACAAGGAGCGCAGCGATGAGCGAGGGCACAAAGATGCGTCCTTCCCGGGGCGGCAATGCGATGCTCGATACGGTGGAAGGGGTGGCCGGCGGCGTAGCCCGGTTCGGCTACGGCCTGCTCGACATGGGGCTCGGCCTGCTACCCTCCCAGTCGCGCCAGCATATGCGCAACGCCATCCGCGAACTGAGCTACGCCTTTGCCAGTCTCCCCGGTGACTTCGCCGAGATCGCCGGCGACGAGATCGAGCGCTGGGCCAGCGTGAGCGACGAGGCCACGCCGTCCACGACCGTGGCTGCCACGGCCACTGTGGGCACACCCGCCCCTGCCGGTAGCACCGCCGCCGGTGGCGTTGCCCCCGCCGCGGGTAAGGCCGCCCCGGCACCGAGTAGCGCCCCCGCCGCGGGCAAGGCCGCCGCCGCCACACCCGCCCCGGCACCGAGTAGCGCCCCCGCCGCGGGCAAGGC
>JACAEO010000423.1 GCA_013388805.1 Chloroflexota bacterium | reverse complement strand
GTTTCTGCCAGCGAAGCTGGCAGAAACTGCCAACACAACAAAGCGTTCATCCTTCCGTGTGGGTGAGCGGCACGGCCGCAGCCCGTAACTTGATGCGTATGGGTGCGCCGCCCCACACACCAGCCCTGGAGGATGCTACAATAGCGGCGAGCGCGCGGCCCCACCGGAGCGCCGCGCCCCCGCCCCCGCGCCCTGCGCCAGCGGCAGTGGAGCCATGGAGGTGCTGAACGTGTACGTCCCGGAGTCGTCCTACTTGCTTAGCCTGGAGCACCGTATTCATCTTGAGCGCATCCCGTTCAGCGACCGTGGCTCGCGTCTGCTGCTCTACAAGGACCGGCGCCAGCCCGATACACTCTACCTCAAGCTCGCCGAGCGCCTGACTGCGCTCACCCCCGGCCTTTCCGCTTACCGAAGCCGGCCCCCGTACATTCCCAATCTGCGCCTGGTCGACGGCGACGGGCGCCCCGTACCCTTCGAGACAACCACCTATCCCCACGCTCTGGTCTTTCAAACCCCGGTCGGCGAGTTCCGCTGTGTCTTCCAGGACGCCTCCACGCTGAGCTTCGGGCTGCCGACCGGTGTGGCGAGCGGGATCCGCTTCACAGTGGTGCCAGACCTGGCGCGCCCGGACGCTCACGGCGGCGAGTTTAAGACGGTGCGCAACTGCGCCTACTCGACCAATGGCCAGCTGGTGCTCAATCAGGTGGAGCATAACGGCGCCGGCTATGACGTGACCCTGGTGGCACAGGGCGACGCCGATACCGCGATCACGCTGCATATCCAGGCCGGCCTGGAGCTCGACCGCCAGGTGGTCCCGTTTCGCGCCGCGCTTCAGGCCGCCGAGGAGCGCTGGCATCGCTGGTTCGCCGCGGTACCGGCCGCCGACGAGCCCTATCGCCAGCAGTACTACTATGCCTGGTGGGTGCTGGGCAACAATATCCTCGCGCCCTACGGCTACTTCCGCCGCGAGAGCGTGGCCCCGAGCAAGGCCCACTACGTCGGCGCCTGGCAGTGGGATAACTACTTCCACGCCCTGGCCTTCCGCTACACCGATCCGAAGCTGGCCAGTGACCAGATCCAGTTTATGCTTGATCACCAGCTTCCCGACGGCATGATCCCCGACGCGGTCTACGACGAGGGGACGATCACCCAGCTGGAGGTGCCGGTGGTGGCGGCCGTGACCAAGCCGCCGATCACTGCCTGGGTGGCCATGCACGTCTATGAACAGACGGGCGATCTGGGGATGCTGCGCGAGATCTACGAGCCCCTGGTGCGCTGGAACTCCTGGTGGTTCGGCCTCAACGACGACGATGCCGATGGCATCGTGCAGTACTCCCACCCCTTCTCCTCGGGGCTCGACGATAGCCCGCTCTGGGACGAGGGTATGCCGGTCGAGGCCGTCGATCTCAATACCTACCTCTGCCTGCAGATGGAGTCGCTCGGGCGTATGGCCCGCATCCTTGGGCGAATGCGCGAGGCCACGCTCTGGAGCAATCGGGCCGATGCGCTGGCGCGGCGCATCGTCGAGCATTTCTACGACGAGCAGGCCGGGCTCTTCTGGTCGCAGCACGAGCACCGGCCGATCAAGGTGCTCACCCCCTTCAGCCTCTACCCGCTCTGGACGGCCCGGATGCCAGCGGCGATCAATGAGCGCCTGGTGGAACATCTGCATGACCCGCGCTCGTTCTGGACAGCCCATCCGCTGCCCACCGTCGCGCTCTCCGATCCACGCCACGACCCGCAGCAGATGTGGCGCGGCCCGGTCTGGATCAACATCAACTATATTTTTGTCGAGGCGCTGCAGCGCACGGGCTACCGCGGTCTGGCCGGCGAACTGGCCGAGCAGACGCTGCGCCTGGTGATGGGCCAGGGCGACATCTATGAGTACTATCACCCGATCACTGGCGAACCGCCGCCCAAAGCCGCGCCGATGTTCGGCTGGTCGGCCGCCTGCTTCATCGACCTGGCCATACGCATGAGCCGCGGAGAGATCGTATGAGCACGGTTGCCATTCTCCATTACGCCGGGCCACCTTACGTTGGCGGAGTCGAAATCACGATGGCCGCCCACGCGCGGGTGCTGGCCGCCCAGGGTCACCATGCGCGGATCATTGCCGGCAAGGGCGCCGCGCTGGCGCCCGGGGTCGACCTGCGCCTGCTGCCCGAGCTCGGCTCGCGTGGCCCGCTGCTCGAGCGGCTGGCCGCCGAGCTGGCCCGCGGCGTCGTCAGCGCCGAGTTTCACGCCCTGACCGAGCGGCTCACCACGTGGCTGGCCGATGCGCTCGCCGGCTGCGACGTGGCCATGGTCCATAACGTGCTGAGCCTGCACAAGAACCTGGCCTTCACCGCCGCGCTGCGCCGGCTCCACGATGGGGGCCGGCTGCCGCGCCTGCTCGCCTGGTGCCACGACTTCGCCTGGCTCGACCCGCTCTACCAGCCCGCGTTGCACCCCGGCTACCCCTGGGACCTGCTGCGCGAGCCCTGGCCCGGCGTGCGCTACGTCGTCGTCTCCGAGGATCGCCGGGGTATGCTGGCCGGCCTGCTCGGGCTGGATCCCGCCCGGATTGCCGTCGTGACCCCCGGGGTGGACCTGCAGGCGCTGCTTAAGCTCGAACCGGAGACGGTCGCGCTGATCGACCAGCTGGACCTGCTGGCCGCCGCGCCGCTGCTGCTCCTGCCCGCCCGCATCACGCGACGCAAGAATATCGAACTGGGGGTGCAGATTGCCGGCGCGCTGCGCCGCCAGGGCGCCGCCGTCCGCCTGGTGGTGACTGGCCCACCGGGGCCGCACAACCCGGCCAACGCGGCCTATCTCGCCGAGTTGCTGGCCCTGCGCCGCGACACCGGCGCGGCGGAGGCGGTGATCTTCCTGTACGAGTGCTTCACCGATGCCAGCGGGCAGCCTCGCCCCGTCTCCGACGCGATGCTGGCCGATCTCTTTCATCTAGCCGACGGGCTACTCTTCCCCAGCCGCTACGAGGGCTTTGGCATCCCGGTGCTGGAGGCGGGGCTGAGTGGCATCCCGATCTTCTGCAGTGACATCCCGCCCCTGCGGGCCACGGCTGGCGAGGCCGCCAGCTATTTTGCCAGCGACGAACCGCCCGACCTGATCGCCGGCCGCATCGTCGCGGCCCTCGCCGCCGACCAGCGCTACGCGCTGCGCCAGCGGGTACGTACGACCTATACGTGGGAGGCGATCTTCCGCCGAGAGATCATGCCCTTGCTCGCGGGCGCCTGATGCCTGCCCGCCTTAGCCGCGAGCCCCCCTGATCGGCGAGGAAGGATTGAGAGACCATGACCCAGGCGCCAGCCCGTTCCCCTTCGAGTGAGTATGTCGTACTTCTGCCCGCGCGGGAGCCGGATAAGCTACGCCTGCTCCTGCCGCTCGCGGCCGATATCGCCCGTTACCACAGTGGGCAGGTGGTCATTGTGGGCGTCGTGGTGGTGCCCGCCGGCCAGCCCCTCAGCGATGGCATGCTCGAGACGCGCAGCGTGCGCGCCGCCTTCGATGCCAGCCCCGAGCTCAGCGCCGTCGATGTCCCGCTGCGCACGGTGATCACCGTGGCCCATGATCTGACCGACGGCATCCGCACGGCCGCCGAGGAGCAGCGCGCGGATCTGATTCTGCTGGGCTGGCAGGCCGAGCAGTCCTCGTCGGAGCGGCTCTTCGGCCCGCCGATCGATAGCCTGCTGCGCCAGCCCCCCTGCGATGTGGTGGTCGTGCGCCTGATGGGCGACGGTCACTGGCGCCGGGTGCTGCTGCCCGTGCGCGGTGGCCCCCATACCCCGCTGGCCTGCGAGATCGCCCTGGCCCTGGCCGAGCGCCACGAGGCCGCGATCAGCGTGCTCTATGCCACCAATCCGCGCCTCCCCGATGACCTCGCGGTGCGCGAGAGCCTGCAGTCGCTGCGCACGCTGCCCCGCGTGACCCGCTGGCTGGAACGCAGCATCCCGGTTGAACAGGCCATCCTCGCCGAGGCGCCCGACCACCAGGCGATCATCCTCGGCGTCACCGGCCGCCGCGGCGACCCCGAGGCGCCGATCGGGCCGCTCGCCGACCGCATCCTGCGCAACGCGCCGACCACCGTGGTCATCGTGCGCCACTGCATGGCCCAGGATGAAGAGCAGGCCCAGCAGATCTGGCAGCAGCACCGCGATCTCTCGGCCACCGTCGATCGCTGGTTCGCCGAGAATACCTTCAGTTCCACCGAGTACGACGACCTGCAGCGCCTGCTCGCACTCAAGCAGCAACAGGGCGTGCGCATCAGCCTTGGCCTGCCGACCCTGAACGAGGAACAGACCATTGGCGAGATCCTGGACCAGGTCCAGGAGCACCTGGTCCATCGTGTGCCGCTGCTCGACGAGGTGGTGCTGATCGACAGCGGCTCCGAGGATCGCACCCGCGCGATCGCCGCCGCCCACGGCGTGCCGGTCTTTATCCACCAGGACATCCTGCCCCAGTACGGCGTCTTCCACGGCAAGGGCGAGGCCCTCTGGAAGAGCCTCTACGTGCTCAGCGGCGATCTTATCGCCTGGTGTGATACGGATATCAAAAATTTCCACCCGCGCTTCGTCTATGGCGTCATTGGCCCACTGTTGCGCGAGCGACGGCTGGTATACTGTAAGGGCTTTTATCGCCGGCCGATCCAGTTTGGCGAGCAGGTGCAGGCCAGCGGCGGCGGCCGGGTCACCGAGCTCACCGCGCGGCCGCTGCTCAACCTGTTCTACCCCGAGCTCTCGGGCATGCTCCAGCCGCTCTCTGGTGAGTATGCCGGACGCCGCAGCGCGCTCGAGGCCGTGCCCTTCTTCACCGGCTATGGTGTGGAGACTGGCCTGATCATCGACCTGCTCGAACGGTACGGCCTCAGCGCGCTGGCCCAGGTCGACTTGCGCGAGCGCATCCACCGCAACCAGGAGTTGGTGCCGCTCTCCAAGATGGCCTTCGCCATCACCCAGGTGGTCATCCAGCGCGTCGAGCAGCGCCAGCGGGCCAGCCTGCTCGAACCGGTCAACCAGACGATGAAGTTGATCACCCAGCGCCCGGACGGCGGCTTTAGCCTGGAGCTGCGCGAGATTCGTGACCACGAGCGCCCGCCGATGCTGCACATCCCCGAGTACCGGCGCCTGCGCGGCCTGCCCCCCGAGCCCGGCGACGACATGGGGAAGGAGGCGTCCTGATGCGCGACCCGCAGCAGCGCATCCAGACCCTGCTCGCCGCGCTCTACGGCGAGCCCCGTGGCGCCGCAACGGCCGCGCGGCTGCTGGCCATGCTCGAGGCGTTCGCGGTGCGCCATGGGCCGCCGCGCCAGAGCGCTGCAGGCGAACGGCTGACCGAGGACGATGTTATCCTGATCACCTACGGCGACCAGGTCCAGGCGCCCGGTCAGCCCGCGCTGCAGACCCTCGGCGCAACCCTGGAGCACAGCTTCGCCGACATCGTCAGCGGCCTGCACCTGCTGCCCTTCTTCCCCTTCAGCTCTGACGACGGCTTCTCGGTGATCGATTACCTCAGCGTGGACCCGGCGCTCGGCAGCTGGGCCGATGTCGAGTACCTGAGCCGGCGCTACCGCCTGATGGTCGATGCGGTGGTCAACCACGTCTCGGCGGGCAGCGCCTGGTTCCGCGCCTTCCTCGCCGGCGTCCCCGGCGCCGAGGCCCGCTTCCACCTTGTCGAGCCGGGTACCGATCTGCGCGCAGTGACCCGCCCACGGACCTCACCGCTGCTCACGCCCTTTGCGACACCGACGGGCGTCCGGCATGTCTGGACCACCTTCAGCGCGGATCAGATCGACCTGAATTACGCCAACCCCGAGCTGCTGCTGGAGATGACCGACGTGCTGCTGGCCTATGTCGCCCACGGGGCGCGGTTCATCCGGCTCGACGCGATCGGCTACCTCTGGAAGGAGCCCGGCACCCGCTGCATCCACCTGCCGAATACGCACCGCGTAGTGCAACTCTGGCGCGCCGCGCTCGACCTGGTGGCGCCCGAGGTGCTGTTGATCACCGAAACCAACGTGCCGCACGCCGACAACATCAGTTACTTCGGCGACGGCACAAATGAAGCCCAGCTGGTCTACCAGTTCCCGCTCGCCCCGCTGGTCCTGCACGCCTTCGCCAGCGGCGATGCGACGCGGCTGAGCGACTGGGCGCGCGAACTGGCGCCGCCCTCGCCAGCCACGGCCTTCTTCAACTTCCTGGCCTCGCACGACGGGATCGGCGTCGTACCGGCCAGCGGAATCCTGCAGCCGGCTGAGGTGCTGGCGCTCTGTGCCCGGGTTGAGCACCACGGTGGACGGGTGTCGTACAAGACCAATCCCGATGGATCGCAGAGCCCCTACGAGCTGAACTGCACCTGGTTCGATGCCCTCTCGGACCCTGCGACCGCCGAGCCGCAGGCGCGCCGGGTCGAGCGCTTCTGCGCCTCGCAGGCGATCATGCTGGCGCTGCAAGGCGTGCCGGGGGTGTACATCCATAGCCTGCTGGGCTCGCCGAACCACCACGCCGGGCTCGCGGCGACCGGGCGCTTCCGTTCGCTGAACCGCGAGAAGTGGACCCGCGCCGAACTGGAGGCGCGCATCGCCGATCCGAGCCGTCACGAGGGCGCTGTGCTCCAGCGCATGGCCGCGCTGATCCGCACCCGGCGCCACGAGCGCGCCTTTCACCCCAATGGGCCGCAACAGGTGCTCGCGCTGGGCGAGGCCATCTTCGCGCTAGAGCGCCAGTCACCCGAGGGTGATGCCACAGTCCTCTGTCTGCACAACGTCGCCGATACACCGCAGCAGGTGCCGCTCACCCTCGGGCGCGCCGCCCACGACCTGGTGGGCGGTAGGCGCTACCCTGCCGGCGCCCAGAGCCTGCAGCTCGCGCCGTACCAGGTGGCCTGGCTGAAGCTGGCGTGACCGGGCAGGCCGCGCGATTAGTAGTTCAGAAATTCACAACTAGACGGCACAGCCACAGCGTGTATGCTGATCATACCTGGTTATGAATCGACAAGCTGTTGCTAGTGACCGTTAACACAACGTACGGCCCCGGTCGCGTACACTGGCGCTGCCGAGGTTGTCTGGCCTTGTTCCACCCACGCACGCGGCACACCCTCGAGCGTGAGCCGCCGGTGTCCTCCTGACGTGATCGTTGAGCGGAGCAGTATGGAAACTCACCTGGCCACCATTGCCTGTATCGCCCCCGGACGTCTGATCGGCCTCGCACCCGATGGCGATCTCCGCCTTGTCTGGGATGCGGCGACCTTCCGCCTACCGATCTACGACCTGCCCCATCTCGCCGCTACGCTCGACGAATGGTGCGTCGAGGAAGAACTGCCGGCGCTGCGCCGCGGCTACTACCGGCTGTGCCAGGGACCGGACGGCGGGATCCAGCTCTGGCTGCACAACGCCGGGCTCCTGCTCAGCCGCGAAGAGCTACGCGTGCTGACCACCCTGGTCGCGACGGCCTCCCGTGAGCTCTGCGCGCCCCTCTGTCGCCAGCCGCGCCTGCCCTTCGGCACTGGCTACCGGCGGCGGGCCGCGCCGCCCCCCTCCCGCCAGTGGCAGAATTGAGCTCGCGCTCCGCCGGGAGCATTGTGGGGCGGCTGTGCTGCCCCACACCTTGTCGGTCTGGTGGTCAGCCCCTTCACGGACCACTGAGCAGCGCCACCTGCTCCAGGGCGTGCCGCGCGACCAGCCGGTGGTAGAGCGTCTCCAGATCGGCGGCCAGCGCATCAGCGCCATAGCGGGCGAAGGCCTCGGCGCGGCCCGCGGCGGCGAGCCGGGCGCCCAGTTCGCGGTCGCGTAGCAGGCGCACGATGGCGGCGGCGAGCGCCGCGACGTCGTTGTAGGGCACCAGCAGGCCGGTGTGCTCGTGGCTGATCACCTCGTTGCCGGCGGTGACATCGCTAGTGACCAGCGGCGCACCGGCGGCCAGCGCCTCGACCAGCGGGATGCCAAAGCCCTCGTAGCGGCTCGGTGCGGCCACCACGGCCGCCTCGCCCAGCAGACGCAGCTTCTCGGCCTCGCTCACCCGACCCGGCAGTTCCAGCCGGTCGGCCACCCCCCCCTCGGCGGCGATACGCCGCAGTTCATCCTCGCCACTGCGATTGTGGCTGATGAAGACGAAGCGCGCCTCCGGCACGGCCCGGAGCACCGCAGGCATGGCCCGCGCCAGCAGGTCGAAACCCTTGCGCGGCACCAGCTGGCCGATGAAGAGCACCAGCGGCGGGCGCTGGGCGACCGGCGGGGGCTCGGGCTGATAGTCGTTCAGGTCAACGGCGTTGGGCAGGACGCTCATGCGCAGCGGGTCGAGCCCGAGGCGGGCGAGCAGGTCGCGCTCGGTGCGTGAGAGCGCCACGACGTGATCCACCTGGAGCAGCGGGGCGTGGATGAGGTAATTGCGCAGCGCCCGGCGCGGATGCGCGCCCCGGGCCAGCCGCGCCGCCAGGCGACCCGGCGTGGTGAGCAGGTTGTCGTAGCGCAGCGGCGCCTCAAGCGGGCGCTCGCGGTCGGCCACCAGGTCGCCGTCGTGCAGCAGCCCGTGGACGGTGAGCACCGTGGGAATGCCCAGCCGGCGGGCGGCCAGCACCGTCTGGAAGCCGAGCAGGCTGCGCAGATGGTGCAGGTGCACCACATCGGGCCGATCGACGCCGCTCAGGCGCAGTAGCGCCTCGGGGGCGAAAAAGCCCAGCGTCGTCGCGCGGTGGACCGCAATGGCGCCGGGCTGCCACTCGTGGCGATGCGACTGGCCGGGATAGCGCCGGTCGAGGTACTCGTGGGCGATCACGGCGTGGCCGCGCGCGGCCAGGGCCCGCGCCTGCAGTTGCTCGGGCCGGCTTGGGAAGGCAGCGTCGAAGCCATAGGTGGTAACGATCAGGATGCGCATAGGTGACGTGCGTTCGTTCTACGGGCCGAAGCCCGAGGCGGCCCAGGCCGTGGCGGGGCGGCGGGCCGGCCCCGGGCCGCGCGCGGCCACGCCGTGATCGCCCACGAGTACCTCGACCGGCGCTATCCCGGCCAGTCGCATCGCCACGAGTGGCAGCCCGGCGCCATT
>JACAEO010000451.1 GCA_013388805.1 Chloroflexota bacterium | reverse complement strand
GTTTCTGCCAGCGAAGCTGGCAGAAACTGCCAACACAACAAAGCGTTCATCCTTCCGTGTGGGTGAGCGGCACGGCCGCAGCCCGTACCTTGATGCGTATGGGCGGCTATGCCGCCAACCCCACCAACCTGGGGTACGGGGCAAGCCCCGAGGCCATTGCGCACGCTCTGCCGTTCATCCAGATGGTATAATAGCCGCTCGGAACATTCGTACGCCGCCGATCGGCAGTGTCTGGCCGCACCATGTGCGCAGCAACGGCCTGTCCCCTGGCACCCGGTACCCACCCCCTATGATCCCCATCCGTCTGACGCTCGCCAACTTCATGTGCTACCGCGCCGATACCGGCGCCGAGCCGCCCGCCCTGTGTTTCGAGGGTCTGCACGTGGCCTGCCTCTGTGGCGAGAATGGCGCCGGCAAATCGGCGCTGCTCGACGCAATCACCTGGGCCCTCTGGGGTGAGGCCCGCACCTCGGACGATGAACTGATCGCCCAGGGCACCAGCGAGATGTTCGTCGACTTCGAGTTTGCCCTCGGCACCCAGCAGTACCGCGTGCGCCGGGCGCGCCAGCGCGGCGGCACTGGTAAGCGTGGCGGGCAGAGCGCCGGCAAGAGCCTGCTCGACCTGTTTGTCCACGATGGCGAACGCTGGCGCCCCCTCGGCGAAACGGGCGTGCGTGAGACCCAGCAGCAGATCAACGGTCTGCTGCGTATGTCCTACCAGACGTTTATCAACGCGTCGTTCCTGCTGCAGGGCCGCGCCGACGAATTCACCGCCCGCACCCCCGCCGAGCGCAAGCAGGTGCTCGCCGATATCCTTGACCTGGGCGAGTACGCCGCACTTGAGGCCCGGGCCAGAGAACGCGCCCGGACGCTCGACGATCAGCTGAAAGGTCTGCGGGGCCGCATCACGCATCTGGTCGAGCAGGCCGATCAGCTCCCCTTCTGGGAGGCGCAGCTCCAGGCAGCGGCGGCACAGGTGGCCACGAGCGAAGCGCGCCACCACGAGGCGAGCGCCGCCTGTGCCGCCGCCGACGAGCGTCGGCGCAGCCTGGAGGCCCGCGCCGAGCGGCGTAAGGAGTTGCTGCACCAGCTGGCCGCGCGGCGCAGCGAACTGGCCCGCCGTGACCAGGAGCTCGCCGAGCTGCGCGCCCGCATCGCCCAGGCCGAAGCGCTGCGCGCCCGCCGCCAGGCGATCGACGCCGGAATGGCTGCCCTGGCCGCTGCCCGCAGCGAGCTGGAGCGCCTCGACCTGCTGCGCGATCGCTACGAGGAACTGGCCCGCCGCCAGGCCGACCTGCGCCAGCAGTTTGCCGAGGAGAAGGCCCGGCTGCGGGAACGCCTGCGCGCCGCCGAAACGCAGCTCGAAGGGCTCGCCCGCCAGGCTGCCCGCCGCGAGGCCCTGCGCACTGAGCTGGACAGCCTCGACACGGCGCTGGCCGCCCTCGCCCCCGTGGCGGCCGAGCGCGACCAGCGCGCCGCCGAGGCCCACGAGCTCGCCCAGCGCATCGCCCAGCAGGACGAATTGCTGCGCCGCCGCGACACGCTGAACGCGACGATCCAGCAGCGCCAGGAGGCGCTGCTGGCCGCCCAGGCGGCCCGCCAGGCGGCGGTCACCCGCCTTGAGGCCCAGCTGGCCGAGGCTGCCCGCTGGCAGGCCGAGCTCGCCACCGCCCACGCCGACCAGCAGGTCTGCGCCGAGCACGAGGCCGAACTCGCCCGGCTGCGCGACGGCGAACGGGCAGCCGTCGAGTCGCTCAGCGAACAGCGCGCCATCTGCCAGACCACCCAGCGCGAGGCCGAGAAACTCAAGCGCAACCTGGCCCTGCTCGATGATGACACGAGCGCCTGCCCCGTCTGTGGCACCCCGCTCGGCGCCACGGGGCTGGCCGAGGTGCGTGCCCACTACGACGCCGACCTGGCCCGCCTGCGCGCGAGCTACGCCGCGGCCCGCCAGGCAGCCGAGCAGGCCGAAACGCAGCTGAGCACAGCCCGGGAGGCGATCGCTGCCCGCGAACAGAGCCTGGAGCAGACGCGCCGCTCGGCCGCCCGAATCGAACCACTGGCGCGCCAGCTCGCGCAGGCTGTCGCCTGGCGCGGCGAACTGGCCGAGCAGCAGGCCGCACTGGCGGAGCTTGAGGCGCAGATCGCCGCTGCCGCCTTTGACCCTTCTGCCCAGGGCGAACTGGCGGCCGTCGAACGCGAACTCGAACGTCTCGGCGAAGCCAGCGTGCTCGCTCAGCGCCGGCATATGCTCGAGGAGCGGCTTGGCGAGCTCGACCGCCGGCTCCAGGAGCGGGGCCAGCTTGCCGGCCGGCAGGCGGCCTACTACGAGGAACTGCGACGCATCGAGCTCGAACTTGCCGCCTTGCCCGCCCAGAGCGTTGAGGTCGCCGACTTGCGCCGGGTGATCGAGCAGAATGACTTTGCCCACGCCATCCGCGATGAGGGCCAGGCGGTGGGCGAGCTGATCAAAACGCTTGGCTACGACCCGGAGGCCCACACCGTCGCCCGCGAAGCGGCGCGCAGCCTGCGCCACTGGGAGGACGATGCACGCGCCCTGGCCGTGGCCGAGCAGGGCCTGAGCCGCGACAGCACCATCCTCCAGCAGGGCGAGGAGCTCCGCGCCCGCGACGCCGCCGAGATCGACCGGCTGACCCGTGAGGACGCACTGCTCGAGCAGGATGTGCGCGAGCTCCCCCAGGTACTGGCCCGCCTCGCCGAATTGCAGCGCGCGCTCGCCGTCGCCGACCGCGACCTGCAGGTGGCGCGCAATGACCATGCTGAGAAGAGCTCCTACCTGCGCCAGGCCCAGGCCGCCGCCAGCGACCTGGAGCGGGCGCGCGCTGAGGAGCGCACCCTGGTGGAACGCCAGAGCCTCTTTGCCGAGCTCGCAGAAGCCTGCGGCAAAAAGGGGGTGCAGGCCATGCTGATCGAGAGCGCCATCCCCCAGATCGAGGACGAGGCCAACCGCCTCCTCGGGCGCATGACCGACAACCAGATGCACCTCAGCTTCGAGATGCAACGCGATACCAGAAAGGGCGACACGGTCGAGACCCTGGAGATCCGGATCGCCGACACCCTCGGCACCCGCGTCTACGACACCTTTAGCGGCGGCGAGGCCATGCGCGCCAACTTCGCGGTGCGCATCGCCCTCTCGCGGCTGCTTGCGCGCCGCGCGGGCGCCCGCCTCGAGACCCTGGTGATCGATGAGGGTTTTGGCTCGCTCGATGCGCTCGGTCGCGAACGCCTGATCGAGGCGATCACCAGCGTCCAGGACGACTTCAGACGCATCATTGTGATCACCCATATTGACGAACTCAAGGACCGCTTCCCCACCCAGATCGAGGTCACCAAAACCTCCACCGGTTCACGCTGGGAGCTGCGCTGAGTAGTCGGTGAACGTGTGATACCGATTCTGCTTGCTGGCATCGCAGCTCCACAGCTCCACACCTCCCCAGTGCGCCAGCGCTACCAGTCCCTGTGTGGAGGTGTGGAGCTGTGGAGCTGTCGAGGTGTGGCGCTGGAGCGCTGTGGAGATGAGCGGGACCATGCGGGATTGCCAATGCCACCTGATATGATGCGTTCCTCTCCTCCCCGGGAGTGTTAAAAGGGAGGGGGAAAGGGGCGCTGGCGCGCACGGTGATGCGGCATTCTTCTGACGCAGTTGTTTGCGGCATCACAACGCCAAGAAACGCCTCTCATACCCCCCCTTTCAACCCCGGGAGTGCGGGCATCCTGCCCCTACAGCGCGCCGCGACACACAACCCGTTCCGGGTCTGATCTCACGCATCTGTGTGCGCCCTCTCAGGTTGCGGCGAGTCCGCCGCGAGCGGCCTACCATCGCCCGGCACGTGCGCTGGTGGTATCATCGAGCCAGGCATGGTTCGCACCACAGCTGACGCACAACGGAGCTATGCCGCACGTCCGGCAGCGCCGGAAGGAGGTACCCATGCAACGACGCATCGTTCGTACCGTGGCGATCGTTCTGACCGCCCTGCTGGCCCTGGCCACGCTAACGGCCGGTGTGCCCGCCCGTGCCCAGGAGCGCACCCGTTGTTTCCCCGAGACGGGCCAGTGCGTCTCCGGGCGCTTGCTCGATTACTGGGAGCGTAACGGCGGCCTCGCGGTCTTCGGCTACCCGATCAGCGAGCAGCGCATCGAAACGGTCGAGGGCAGCTGGGCCGGGCCCGTCCAGTGGTTTGAACGCGACCGCCTCGAGGATCACAGCAACGAGGGCCTGGGCGTGCTCGCCGGACGTCTCGGCGCTCGCGCCCTCGAACTGCAGGGCCGCCCCTGGCATACCCTGCCGATCGCCAACGAAACCCCCGCCGGCTGCCGCTACTTCCCCCAGACCGGCCACACCCTCTGCGGCGTGTTCCTGAGCTACTGGGAGCGCAACGGCGGCCTCGCGCGCTTCGGCTACCCGATCAGCCAGCCTCGCATCGAGACGATCGAGAACTGGACGGGCACCATTCAGTATTTCGAGCGGCGCCGGATGGAGCATCACACCGAGTTTGCCGGAACGCCCTACGAGGTGCTGCTCGGGCTGCTCGGGCGCGACATGCTCACCGCGCAGGGCCTGCCCGCCTGTGCTGCGCCGCCGCGCACCATGTTCGTGTCCTTCGGCCTCGAGCCACGGATTGGCGACGTGCTCTTCCGCAGTTCGTTGATCTGCCCGGCCCAGACCTATAGCTACATCCCCGCTGCGTTCCAGCCCTTCCAGACCGGCTATATGATCTGGATGGACCTTGGCGCCGATGGCCGCTACATCATCGTTATCAAAGGTCCTGGCCGGCCCGGCCCCGAGCCTACCTACTTCATCACTCCCGACACCTACCAGGAGGGCGAGGTGCTGCCGCCCGTCGGCGATCCGCCGCCCGGCCTCTACGTGCCGGTTCGCGGTTTTGGCAAGATCTGGCGTGGCAGCCGCGGCCAGGGCCAGTGGATGGGCTACGGCACGGCGCCCGAGCGGCGTGAGCAGGCCAATGTGCAGTACTTCGGCGGCGGCGGTCTCGTAGTTCAGCTGATCGAGACCGACCAGGTCTGGGTCCTCGGGCCACCCCTCAACAACTACTGGGACAAACGCTGACGCGCGCCGGGGCGCTCCGCACGTGCCGCAAGGTCTGCTCGTTGGTGGTGGCGGCGTAGC
>JACAEO010000422.1 GCA_013388805.1 Chloroflexota bacterium | reverse complement strand
GGGGGTAGGGGGGTGGGGTATGCGGGGCCTGGGGGCGCAACTCCCAAAAACTCTCCACCTGAGAGGAGGGTGATACACCAGCAAAGACGGCACGGGCGCGGCAATCGTCACCCGGCGGGGGGCGCGGCACGATCGAGCGCCAGGACGGCCGCGCCGGGAACGCTGCGCTCGATCTGGTCGCCGCAGCCGCAGTTGGCGGCCACGCGCATGTCGTTGTTCGTTGCAACGGCGCCGGGCGGCGGTACGGTGGTCGCCGTTACGCGCCTGGCTGCTCGCTATCTTCCATCAGCCAGCACGCCTCGACAGGGAAATGAACCTGGTAAGGCTGGCCGATTGACGGGAGCTGGAGGGAATGCTCGTTAAAGACGTCCAGGGCCAGCGGATGCCCCTCCACCTTCAGGCCAATGCGGACGATGGAGCCCAGGTAGGTCACCGACTCAACTTCGCCGCTGAGCACGTTGGCCGTTTCTGCAGCGCCGGGGTTAATCTCTTCAGGGCGCACCGCCAGCCGGATCGGACGCCCGTTCAGTTGAGCGTAACGCCCGGCGCGCAGCGATTGACTGCCCAGGCGGACCAGGCCGTGCTGAGGATCGGTCACGCTGACTGGCAGCAGGTTGATGTGGCCGACGAATTTCGCCACGAAGGCGGTCGCCGGATAGTTGTAGATCTCGGTGGGCGTGCCGACCTGTTCCACCCGCCCGTTGCACATGACGACGATGCGATCGGAGAGCGAGAGCGCTTCCTCCTGGTCGTGGGTGACGTAGATCGTGGTAATGCCCAGTTGTCGCTGGATGCGACGGATCTCCTGGCGCAGCTCGATGCGGATCTTGGCATCGAGCGCCGAGAGCGGCTCATCGAGCAGCAGGAGTTGTGGACTGAGCGCGAGGGCGCGCGCTAGAGCGACGCGTTGCTGCTGGCCGCCGGAGAGTTGGTAAGGGTAGCGCCTGGCGAAGCCTTCCAGTTTGATCAGTGCCAACAACTCGCTCACGCGCCGCTCGATCTCCGCCCTGGTCCTGCCGGCGATCTTCAGGCCATACCCCACGTTCTGCGCAACCGTCATGTTGGGGAACAGCGCGTAGGATTGAAAGACCATGCCTATGTTGCGCCGGTTGGGCGGGGTATTGGTGAGATCGTTGCCGTCAATCGTGATCGTGCCTGACGTGGGCCGTTCAAACCCGGCCACCATGCGCAGCGTGGTCGTTTTGCCACAGCCGCTAGGGCCGAGGAACGAGATGAACTCGCCCTGCGCGACGGCCAGGTTAAAGTCCTCAACCGCGATGGCGCTGCCGAACGATTTGGTGATCTTCGTTAGCTCAAGGTGCATCATGAGCACTCCCGATGCTCAGCGTCCGGTTATCTGCCTGGTCGTACCGCCCCGGCTGATCAGCTGGAGCAGCCCCAGACTGAACCATGTCAGGGCGTAGCTGATAATGGCCAGCGCCGCCGGCTCGTAGGCTTTGGTCAAGCCGAGCAGCGCCATGTAGGGGGCCAGGGCCGGGCGCACAAGGAAACTGGCCAGGATGAGCTCGCCCATGACGGTGGCAAAGGAGATCAGCGCGCCGCTCAGGATCGCGATGCGCAGGTTCGGCACGATGACAAAGGCCAGCACCTGGAACCAGTTTGAGCCCAGGCTCTGCGCCGCTTCGGTCAGCGTGCGCACATCGATGGCGCGCATGCCCACATCGATGGCGCGGAACATAAAGGGCATCGAAATCACCACGTAGCCTGCCACGATCAGCATATCGGTCGTCACGGTGCTCAGAGTGAGCTGGAAGGGCGGGCGCGAAAAGGTGCGGATCAACCCGAAGACGTACACGATCGCGGGAATGATGAAGGGCAGAATGGTGATAATCTCCATCACCGGGCGCGCCTGCGGCACCCTGAGGTACATCCAGTAGACGGTCGGCACAAAGATGAGCGTACTGATCACAATCGTGATCAACGCCATCAGCGTCGAGTACTGAAAGCCCTGCCAGAAGCGTGGATCGGCAAAGACGATCTCGTAGGCCAGCAGGCTGATCTCGCCGCGCTGCATGCGCAGCGAGAAGTCGAGCGTGCCGTACATCGGCAGGAAGAAGTAGAGGAAGGCGATAACGACCCAGAAGATCGCCCACCAGTTGGTGCGTCGTGCGTTCATGATCGGGTCCAGCGCGAGGCCTGGCGCTGGAGGGCGCTATAGGCGACAATCGTGACCGCCATGATAACGACCATGCCCAGTGCCATGGCGTAGCCTTCGTGCGGATTGCCCAGCACGTCGCCGCGGATCTGCTGGCCGATAAAGATCGTCACAAGCGGGATGCTCCCGCCGGTCAGCGCCTGGGCCGTGGCGTATGCGCCGAAG
Organism: Chloroflexota bacterium; assembly: GCA_013388805.1. Taxonomy (GTDB): domain Bacteria; phylum Chloroflexota; class Chloroflexia; order Chloroflexales; family Chloroflexaceae; genus JACAEO01. The sequence goes on along the minus strand of JACAEO010000422.1, from coordinate 3,816 downwards.
GCATTGCCGAACAGCAGGATGCTCGTGCCCAGGATGGAGGGGGTCAGCACCGGAATGGCCACATCGCGCCAGTACTGCCAGGTGCTTGCGCCCAGACTGGCCGACGCTTCGCGCCACTCGCGGCGTATGCCCTCGAGGGCCGGCGTGATCGTCAGGACCATCAGCGGGAACTGGAAGTAGGTGTAGGCCAGCACCAGTCCGGTCAGGCTGTAGAGGTTGAACCCGTGGTCGTAGGGGTTGAATGGGCAGAACGCAGCCCCATCGGCGCCCGGAAAACAGATCCCGCGCAGGATGGCGGTGATGAAGCCGGTGCGCCCCAGGGTCGCAATGAAGGCAAAGGCGAGCGGCACGCCGCCAAAGTTGGCCGCCAGCCCCGAGAAGGTGATGATGATACCGCGCATCCAGCGGGGCGCATTGCCGATAGTGACCGCGTAGGCGACAAAAAACCCGAACAGGCCGCCAATCACTGCGGTCAGCAGGCTGACCTGCAAGCTCGTGAGGTAGGCCTTGATGACATTTGGATTTCGAAAGACACCAAGGTTTGCAAGTGTGAAATCACCACTACTGGTAACAAATGCACCCGTGAACAGGTTGAGCGAAGGGACGATCAGGAAGACCAGCACGAACAGGAAGAAGGGCGCCAACCCGAGCCAGTTCCAGAATGTCTGTTCGTGCCATGGGTGGCTGCTGCCAGGACGCAGTCGCGGGGTAGTCATTGTGCGGCCTCGAACCTCCTCCAGACACGATGACGGGCGCGTTAGACATAGTTCAAACGCACGTGACAATCCAGCCTTTAGCTCCACAGCTCTACCGCTCTACAGACCGGCTGTGTGGAGCGGTGGAGCTGTGGAGCAACCGTCAAGCGAGAACGCCCGATCCTGAACTATGCCTTTTGCCGGGTTCACGCCGCCGGGACACGGGCTGCGCTGACCACGGGCGATAGCCGTTCCGTCTCGCCCCTGGTCATCACGGTGGTGTGCGCGCTGCTGCGCCCGCATGGTGTCACCTTAGTGATGCATCCGGCACGTCATTTGTCATGCTGAGCGTCGCGAAGCATCTTCTGACGCCTGATGCGGTAGACCCTTCGCAGAGTCTACCCGCTTGCCATCAGTCCTGTCCCCCGACTCGTGCCCCGCCCTACTTGATGTCGAGCCCGACGACCGAGTCCCACCGCTCCTTGATCAGCTCGCGCGCGGCACTGAGCTGATCGGCGTTCGGCACCACGGCGCTGTTGATAATCGCCGGGTCAGGCAGCTTGGTCTTCAACTCCTCAGGCACGACGCCACGCTTGAGCATGTCGTCCAGGCGGGCAGGCGTGCAGAAGCCCTCCATCCAGATCAGGTGCCCCTCGTCCGAGTAGAGGAATTCCTGCCAGAGTCGCGCCGCCGCGGGATGCGGGGCGAAGGCGCTGATGGCCTGCAGGTAGAAGCCGCCCCAGTTCACCGACGAGGGATAGACGATCTCGAGCGGCGGGTTGCCGTTGAACGCCTTGTCGTTCGCCAGGGCCAGGTAGTTCCACTGGAAGGTGATCGGGGTTTCGCCCTTGGCAATCGAGCCGGTATTGGCAATGAGCGGCAGCAGGTTGCCGCGCGCATTCAACTCCTTGAAGAACTCCAGGCCCGGCTCAACGTTGTCGAGCGAGCCGCCGTTGGCCAGTGCTGCCGCATAGACCGACTGCGCAGCCTGGTTCGAGGAGCGCGGATCGCCGGCGAGGGCGACCTGACCTTTGTACTTCGGGTCAAGCAGATCCGGCCAGTCCTGCGGGATGTCGCTGACCACATCGCGATTGATCTCGAAGACCATGACCCCATTGTAGTCGGTGTAGTAGTAGCCATCGGGGTCCTTCACACCAGCGATCGTGTCCCAGGTCATCACTTTGTACGGCGCCAGCAGCCCCTCGTCTCTGGCGAGCGGGCCAAAGGCCGGCCCAACGTCAATCACGTCGGGAGCCTGGGGACCGCGATTCTCGCGGTTGTCACGGATGGCCTGGAGCTCATCGGCAGAGCCGGCCTCGGGGTTGATCGAATTGACCTTGATGCCATACTTCTCGCTGAACGTGCGTATCATCGTGCCGTAGTTGCACCAGTCATCAGGCAGGGCGATGACGTTCAGCTCGCCTTCGGCTTTGGCGGCGGCAATCAGCGCCTCCATCCCGCCGCCGTCAGCCGCCGACCTGACGGTGCTCCAATCGACGGCGGACGCGGCGGGCGCTGTCGTTGCCGCGGGCCCGGCAGGCTGGGCCGGGGCCTGACCACCGCAGGCAGCCAGCGCGAGGGCGGCAATCAGGAACATGGCGAAGAGACCAGCGACACGGGTGGCTTTCATGTACGCTCCTTGCACTGTGAGGAGAAGACCCGCTTGCGAAGACACGCTGAACCAATCCCTGGCTTCAGGAAGACCAGGTTGGTCGGGCAACAGAGCCCACCGGGCAGCCAGCGTTACAGGATTGTCAGCAAGACTATAGATCGTGCAGATGAAGCGCTTGTTATGGGAGTGTCATCGCGAGGTTAAGGGCAACGCGGTCCTCAGCCCGGCTACTCACCGAGCAGTTCGTCGGCGGCGGCGAGCAGCGCAGCGATACGCTCGGGGCTGAGCGGCGGCTGCTTGCTGCGCAGGTAGAGCTCCAGCGCGCGGCGCGGGCTGAGGCCATCGAGCAACTCGGGCTCGGCGCCGGCAAAGCGCCGCCGGCCACTGCGCTCGACCCGCACTGCCACGGCGGCCACCACAAAGGCGCCGGCCTGCTCGAGCAGGCGGCGGAGCTCTTCGGTGCGTAGCAGGGCGGCCTGCTCGCGGGTGGCCTGCACCTCCAGGCGCACCACCGCCTCGCGCAGATCCTGGCGCCCGATCAGGGTCGCCAGCTGGCCCAGCGGGTCGCTGCTGCCGCGCACATCATGCTCGATGCTTACAAAGGGCCGCGCCCGCAGCGGGTGAAACGTCCAGCGCGCCTGGCCCCGCTCAAGCTCAACCAGCACGCAGCCCTTCGGCTCATCGCGCTCGCCGAAGTCGACCCGCTCGATGCTACCGGGATAGACCATCGGCGGGTCGTGGTGCAGGGCCTGGTGCTTATGGATGTGGCCGAGGGCCACGTAGGCCACCCCGGGCCGGGCAAAGACCGAGCGGGGCAACACGAGGTCCTGGCCCAGGGTGATCGCCCGTTCGGTGCCGACCTGGGCGCCGTCCAGGCTGCCGTGGAAGGTGACGATCGCGGGGTAGTCCGGGTCGAGCAGGCCGGCCTGCTCCTCGATGAAGCGCTCCAGGCGCCGGCGTAGCTCGTACTCGATCGCATTGAACGCCAGACCGCGCAACTCCTCGCGGCTCAGCAGCATCTGGCGCGTGACCCATGGCACGGCGAGGATCTGGAGCGGCCCGGAGCGAGTGGCGATCGTATGCAGCCGTGGCCGGTGGGCGATGGTCACGCCCTCCACCCCCAGGGCGTCAAAGATCTCGACCGAGTGGGCGCGGCCCGCGGCGGGCGAGATGTCGTGGTTGCCAGTCAGGATAAAGAGCGGCACGCCCGCGGCGCGCACGTGCTGCACACGGCGGGCGAACTCGCGCTGGTGGGTCGGGTTGGGCGTGCGGCTCTTGTAGACATCGCCGGCGATCAGCACCAGGTCGACGCCGGCTTCGAGGCCGAGCGCGATGGCCTCATCGAGGCGTGCGAGGTAGTCATTGAGCCGGCTATGCAGCCCGCTGGCCGGGTCGATGCGCCCGTAGTTCTCGACGCCGATGTGCAGATCGGCCAGGTGGAGGATTTTCATTGGGTGCCGGGGTGGGCCGATCGTTGGCCCTGCCTACCGCCCGCGGCGCATGATCATC
>JACAEO010000440.1 GCA_013388805.1 Chloroflexota bacterium | reverse complement strand
CCTGCCAGGGGAGGGGGTAGGGGGGTGGGGTATGCGGGGCCTGGAGGCGCAACTCCCAAAAACCCTACCCCTGAGAGGCCGGACTCCCTCCCCCCAGCGGGGGGCTGGGGAGGGGGCAGTCACCTGACGTGAACATAGTCCCTCGGAGGAGGGATGTGAGGAAACCCGGTTTCCCCATTCCCCACCCGCGGGAGGGTTTGGGAGGGCGCAGCCCTCCCAGGAGCAACCGTATGTTCACTGCGGCGTTGTGCGGCGGAGCCGCATGGAGGGCTGAAAGGGCATTGATGCTAGACCCAGGCGAAGATCAGGCTGGCGGCCTGCGGCAGGTAGCCAGGGCCAAGCGGGACGTTGATGAGGAACCAGATCGCGAGCAGGATGAGCCAGGCCACCGCAATGATGACCGTATAGGGCAGCATCAGGGCAATCAGGGTGCCGATCCCGGCATCCTTCTGATAGCGCTGGGCGATCGTCAGGATGAAGGGCAGGTAGACCATCAGTGGGGTGATCGGGTTGACCGGCGCGTCGCCGATGCGGTAGGCCGCGAGCACCGACTGGGGGGCTACGCCAAGCCGGATGAAGAGTGGCACAAAGATCGGCGCGAAGATCGCCCACTTGGGCACCGAGCCCGGCATAATGAAGTCGAGCAAGATGATCACGACTGTCATCAGGATCAGCAGCGGCAGCGCGCCGATGTCCAATTCCTTGAGGATCCCGGCGAGGTTGACCGCGATTACCGTGGGCAGGTTGGTGTAGTTGAAGAAGGCGATGAACTGGCTGATCATCAGGAACATCAGCACCATACCCCCCAGGCCGGCGAAGGTCTTGCTGGCTTTGCCGATGACATCATTGGCATTCTTGATCGTGCCGACTACTCGCCCGAAGGCGATACCCGAGACCAGAAAGAACAGGGTGATGATGAAGAGCAGGCTGTCGATCAGGGGCAGGTTGCCGCCGACCTGGCCATCAGGGCGGCGCAGTGGCGCCCCGGGGATGACTGTCAGCACGACCACCAGGCCGAGTACGCCCAGGAAGCCCCAGAGGGCCGCCCGCAGCCCTTTCGCCTCGAGCGCCGGATCGATCTCCTGCCCGGCCGCGGTCTCGTCGGCCTGGCCCTGGGCGGGGTCCCACGCGCCCAGGCGCGGCGCGATCACCCGCTCGGCGACGATCGTGGCCACGATCGCCAGCACGAAGGTAGAGACAATGTTGAAGTAGAGGTTGGCAACCAGCGAGATCGGCGTACCACCGACGATCGCGATCGCCTCGTTGGTGATCTCGGTCAGCATGGCATCAATCGCCACCGGCACCAGGTTGACGGTGAAGATGGCGGCCACGCCGGCAAAGGCCGCCGAGAGGCCAACCAGGGGGTGACGGCCGACACTGGCAAAGGCAGCGGCGGCCAGCGGGATCAAAATCAGGTAGCCGGCGTCCGAGGCGATCGAGGAGATGACGCCGACGAAGACCATCATGAAGGTCAGCAGGCCAGCCGGGGTAGCGGCTACCAGCTTGCGGATGAGGGCGTTCATCAGCCCGGCCTGATCGGCCACACCGGCCCCCAGCATCGCCAGGAAGGTCACCCCGATCACGGTAAAGCCCGAGAAGTTGGGCAGGAACGAGACGAAGAAGTGCCGGATCCCTTCGGCGGTCAGCAGGCTGCGCACCGCAAAGGTCTGCTCCTGAACGATGAACTCGGGGATCTCGACCACGTCGCTCGTGTAGGGGTTGTAGGGCACGACCGAGCCCCCGAGCGCGTCGCGCAGATTGGCGAGTTGGCGCAGCGGCACCGGGGTGATCACCTCGTCGGTCACGCTGACGCCAAACAGGTACAGGATATGGGAGAGGATCATCAACCCGATGATCAGGTAGAGGAACATGAGTACCGGGTGCGGCACTTTGTTGCCGACCCGCTCGATCCAGCCAAAGAAGCCGGGCTGCTGCTGTTGCGCCGCTGGAGCCGTTGTTGCCATGCCTACCTCCTCGATGAGCGCTGCTCGGATGCAGCACGTGCATCCGATCCGAACGCCCACCTCTCGTGCGATTGCAGATTGCAGATTTGCGATGGTAGATTGGGCGCGGCGCATCTGGACACGGTCGAGGTCGCGCTGATGCCCGAACAGGTCGCCTGGAACTGCAATCGCACTAGCCTGTCCAGTCCATCGGCGACGTGAGTTCGCGCTGCGACCCACGCGCGGCCTGATCCGTGGGCGCCACCGTGCCCGCGTCGGCCCAGAGCTCCGCCAGCTTGACGCACAGCTCGGTGGCGCGCACCATGTCCTGCAGGCTGATCCACTCCAGCGGCCCGTGGATCTCTTGCATGCCGGTGAACAGATTGGGCGTCGGCACGCCCATCTCGGTCAGGCGCGAGCCATCGGTGCCGCCACGCACCGGCACCGAGAACGGCTCGACGCCGATCTGCCGGCAGGCCTCGCGGGCCAGTTCGACCGGACGCATGTCGTTCTCGAGCCAGTAGCGCATGTTGCGGTACTGCGGGGTGATCGTGCAGCTTATCCTGGCCCGTGGCTCAGTGGCCTGCACGGCCGCGCAGATCTGCTGGAGCAACTGGCCATGGGCCTGCAGGCCGTCGAGCTCGAAGTCGCGCAGCGCAAACTGGAGCGTGGCCCCGGCGGCGTTGCCGTGCAGGTCGTGGACCAGGATGAAGCCCTGGCGGCCCGCGGTTGTCTCGGGGGTCAGCGTTGCTTTGGGCAGCGTCGCGATGATCGTGGCCGCCAGGTGCAGCGCATTGACCAGCTTGCCTGTGGCCCAGCCCGGATGGATCGACACGCCAACCACCTTGACCGTCGCCGCATCGGCCGAGAAGGTCTCGTAGACAATCTCGCCGAGGTGCGCGCCATCGAGCGTGTAGGCGACGTCGGCCTGCAGATCCTGCGGCAGGTTGGCGTGCACGCCGCGGCCGATCTCCTCGTCGGGCGTGAAGCAGATCCGGATCGGGCCGTGGGGGATACTGGGATGCTCGAGCAGCCGGCGCGCCGCGGCCATGATGATCGCCACGCCGGCCTTGTCGTCGGCGCCCAGCAAGGTTGTGCCGCTGGCCGTGATGATGTCATCGCCGACCTTGCTGGCCAGGTAGGGGCAGTCTTGCGGCGAGAGCACTAGCTGCGGGTCGTCGGGGAAGCGGATCGCGCTACCGTCGTAGTTACGATGGACGATCGGCTTCACCCCGGCGCCGCTGAAGGCCGGCGCGGTATCGACGTGCGCCAGGAAGGCGATCGTCGGCACCTCGGCCTGGACGGTCGCGGGGATCGTGGCCAGCACCGCGCCGTAGTCGGTCAGGCGCACCTCCTGGGCGCCAATTGCCGTGAGCTCCTCAACGAGCAGCCTGAGCAGGTCGTACTGGCGCTCGGTGCTGGGCGAACTGGACGAGGTGGGGTCGCTGGTGGTATCGATCCGGGCATAGCGCACAAAGCGCTCTTCGAGCTCGTGGGCAAGCAAACTACTCATTGTCGGGGGGCCTCTTCCGATGCAAACTGGTCCGATGCGACAGCCTGCAGCCCTCCCAAACCCTCCCGCGGGCGGGGGTGTGGGGAAACCTGGTTTCCCCACGTTCTGCAGGACTGCTGCTGCGCTGGGAGCAAGTGCATCCTGCCCTCGAACACCGCTGAGGACGAGACACCCTCGCTCCCAGGATCATGCCGGATACCTGGTTTCACCGACCACGCATCACCGGGGTGTTTGCGGATGGGCCGGTTACTACTGCTCGCCGGCTTCTTCGCCCGCGTCGGCGTCTGGCTGCTCATCGGTGAACTGGGCGTCGAGGATGTACACCCCCTCGGCGTCGGCCATCACCCCGCTCACCTGGACACCCGCGCTGCTCTCGACCACGCGCGCGGCACCCTCGCCGAACGGGCCGGCGCCCACGGTGTAGAGCACGTTGCCGCCGGCCTGCAGCTGGGCGGCGATATCGGCCGCGATTGCGCTGCGCAGCACCTGGGCGCCCTCGGCGATCAGCGCATCCTCCAGCTGGGCCACCCAGTTGTGCTCGATCACCGCCACGATCGCCGAGGACCCCGGCGTGAGCGACTCGCCGATCGCCTCCATGGTGCGCCTCGTCGGAATGCCAGCCAGGCGGCCGACCAGGGCGCCGACTGCACCACCCCCGAGGGCGGCCCAGCCCACCGGCCCGGCCAGCAAGCCGACCACGCCGCCGACGATGCCGCCGGTGATCAGCCCCCTGGTGCGGCGGCTGCGCCGGCGCGCGTCGGTCACCTTGAGTTTGCCCTCGGCATCCTTGACCACCACCGCCGCATCGATGATGCCGATCAGTCCTTCCTTCTTGCCCTGCTTCAAGTCAGCCATCATAGCACCAGCGCCGTCGGGGTCGTTGAACGCCGCGATGATCACCTGAACCGGAGCTTCGCTCATCGTGGTTCGCTCCTTTCGTGTTCCAGGCGGGCCAGTTCTTCCAGATAGACGATCGCCGTCTCGATGCCCCGTTGGAACATCTCGAGGCTGTAGCTCTCGTTGGGGGCGTGCAAACCGTCGTCATCGAGCCCGTAGCCCATCATCACCACCGGGATCTGCATCAGCCTGGCAATGTCGGCCACGATCGGGATGCTGCCGCCGCCGCGGACGAAGGTCGGCGTGGCGCCCCAGCCGCGCTCGTAGGCCCGCGCCGCCGCCTGCATCGCGGGCAGGTCGAAGGGGATCAGCGCCGGCTCGCCCGTGGTCAGCAGGCGCACCTCCACGCGCACCGTCGGCGGTGCGAGCGCCTCGATCCGCGCCTTGAGCAGTTCGTAGATCTTGTGCGGGTTCTGGTTGGCCACCAGGCGCGAACTGAGCTTGGCGCCCGCCTTCGCCGGGATGATCGTCTTCGGCCCGGGGCCGCTCCAGCCGCTCCACAGGCCGTTGATGTCCAGCGTCGGGCGCGCCGCAACGCGCTCGCGCAGGGTGTAGCTGGCATCGCCCCACACGGCTGGCACACCGGTGCTCTGCTTGAGTTGGGCCTCGCTCAGCTCGGTCCTGGCAATCATCGCCCGCTCTTCGGCAGTGAGAGGGACGACATCGTCGTAGAAGCCCGGTACGGCGATGGTGTGGTCGGGGTTGTAGAGCCCGCCAAGGATCTCGACCAGCGCCAGGGCCGGGTTGTGCACCGCCCCACCGAAGAAGCCGCTGTGCAGGTCCTCCTTTGGCCCGTGCACCTCGACCTCAATATAGGTCATGCCGCGCAGGCTGTGGGTGATCGCCGGCGCGTCGATGCTGGGCATCGACGAGTCGCTGATCACACACACATCGGCCTTGAGCAGGTCGAAATGGGCCTCGATGAAGGGCTTCAGGTTGGGTGAGGAGACCTCCTCCTCGCCTTCGATCAGAAACTTGATGTTCACCGGCGCCGCCCCCTCGCTCGTGAGAAAGCTCTCGAGGGCCTTGACGTGGATGAAGAGCTGGCCCTTATCATCGGTGGCGCCGCGGGCGTAGATGCGCCCATCCTTGATCACCGGCTCGAAGGGCGGCGTATCCCAGCCGTCCTCCATTGCCGCTGGCACCACATCGTAGTGGCCATAGACCAGGACGGTCGGGCGGTCGGGGCCGGCGCCGAGCCACTCGCCATAGACCACGGGATGGCCGGCGGTCTCCATCACCGCAACCCCGGCGAAGCCAAGACCACGCATATGCGCGGCCAGCCACTCGGCAGCACGGCGCACATCAGCGGCGTGTGCCGGGTCGCCGCTGAGGCTGGGGATGCGCAGGAAGGCACTCAGTTCCTCCACGAAGCGCGCAGTGTTGGCACGCGCGTACTGGCGCGCGCGGTCACTTAGCTGGGTCATCAGGTAGCTCCTTCCTTTACGTGAGCCTCATGCAACGGATGCGGTCGACTGCTTCCTGGAGCCGGCCGCTGCATCATCGCTTGCCTCCACGGGGATCTCCTCGGGCGTATAGCCGGGTAGGCCGCCAGCAGGAATGATCGCCAGCGCCGCGATACCGGCCAGCACCAGGAACGAGGTCTTGAGCGCGCGAAGCCGGGCCTCCTCGTTGATCGCGATGGCTGCCGCGACCTGTTCAGGGCTGGCAGTGGTGGCGGCCAGGATCTCGTCGAGCTGATCGTTGCTGACAAACTCGACGTTATCGAGGTTGACCTGGCGGAGCAGGGCGGGCGGGATGTCCGGGTGGGCCGTGGCCATGCCGGCGATCAGTGCGCCGAGCACACCGACCGCCAGCGCGCCGACGATCGCAGTGCCAAGGGCTGTCGACAGATTGTTGGCGGTGCCGCGCAACGCACCCACATCGCCAGCCAGGGCCTTTGGCGAGGCCGAGACCAGCACGTTGAAGACCAGGGTCAACAGCGCGCCCTCCGCGATGCCGACGATCAGCAGACTGAGAATAACCAGCGGCGTGCCCCAGTCGTTCGACACGGTAAATGCTAGCATAACCAGGCCAACGCTCACGATGATAAAGCTAGCGCGACCGATCTGGCGGGGCAGCCTCGCTGGTCACCGGCGCCGATCGAGCCGTTGACTGAGCCATCAGGCGGTTCCTCTCACCGTCATGCCGGTTGCTCCCCGTGGAGTAACGCTGCTGCAGAGGTGTAGCGCACCTGTAGGATAACATAGCCCCACATGGCGAGCCGCCCAAGCACCCCGAGCAGCGCCGCCTGGTCCGGGAGTTGCCCCATCAGCACGGTGTGAACGCCGTGCTCCGTCTGGCGATAGCTGAGCTGCAGCTGCAACTCCGGCTCCCAGTGACGCTCGACTTCACCCTGCACCAGGATCGTGTAGACGCCACCTCCATTCGCAGCAGGACGCCCCGACGCTTGTTGTGGCATCAATTATGCCTTCTCGTTCAAGCCGCAGCAACCGGCGGCTATGCGACCACTCCGCCGCTCAGGCCGCTCTGGCGCGGCCTTATGATGAAGAAGGACGTCAACCAGGAGCGCACGAGCCAGTGCTACGGATTCTAGCGAGGTAGCCGGTGCTGCGCATCACACAAAATGGAGTAGTTCGTGAACTACTCCATTTTGTGTGACGCCAGGCGGCCAGGGATGGTCTATGCTGCTAGAACACGAGCGATTGGCTTGCCGTGGGGCTGCCAGCAGCAGCAACTCCCTGCGCGCCGACAACCGCATCCCTCCCGCCAGCCTGGCGCTATAATGGGGGGGCGGCGAGAGACGTCGTGGCAATGTGGTGGGAGCACCGCCGGGAGTATCACTATGAACCGTCAGGATATTGTCGATCTGGCGACCGTCAGCGGGTACCCGTGCCTGAGTATCACGCTTCCGACCCACCGCACCTCGCCCGACAACCGTCAGGATCCGATCCGGCTGAAGAATCTGGTGACGGCAGCCAGCAACCGGCTCACCGACGAGTTGGGCAAGCGTGAGGTCGCAGCGGTCATGCGTTCCCTGGAGGAGTTGACGGCCGATATTGATCACGAGCACAATCTCGATGGCATGGCGCTCTTCGTCAATGCTGACATGGCCCGCATGCACCGGTTGCCCTTTACCCTGCCCGAGCGCGTCGTGGTCGATGACACCTTCTTTGTGCGCGATCTGATCTATGCTTTCAACCGCTCGCCCCGCTACTGGGTGCTTGCCCTCTCCGATCAGCAGACCCGGCTCTTCGAAGCGGTACGCGATGACCTGGAAGAGCTGCGGCCCGGCACACCCTTCCCGATGGCCAACCCCGGGGTTGGCGGTGGGCGAACGGTGCCCAAGGACCTGGCGATCAATTTCTCGCAGCTGCGCGATGAGCACAGCCGGATCTTCTTCCGCAACGTCGATCAGGCCCTCGGCACCTATATGGCTGTCGATCCGCTGCCCCTGGCGGTGGTCGGCGTCGATCGCAATATCGCCTTCTTCCGCGAAGTCACCAGCCACGGCGGGCAGATCGTGGCCACGCTCACCGGCAACCACGACCTGACCTCGGCCCACGATCTGGGCAAGTTGGTCTGGCCGCTGGTTCGCGAGAGCCTCGATCGGCGGCGCACGGCGATCTTCGATGAACTGAACGCGGCTGTGGGCGGGCAGCGCACCGCCTCGACCATCGGCGAGGTCTGGCGCTTTGCCCACGAGGGCCGCGGCGCAACCCTGGTGGTTGAAGAGGGCTACCACGAGCCGGCGATCATCGACCCGCAGAACCCCACGACCCTCCAGCTCAATCCCGCTGCGGACATCGGTCCCGAGTCGCTCGACGACGCCGTCGACTCCGTGATCGTCACCGTGCTGGAGAAGGGCGGCCGGGTGGTCTTTGTCGATGACGGGACGCTGCCCCAGCATAGCCGTATCGCCCTGATCCTGCGCTACTGAGTAGTCTGTACCGTTCGGCGCACCAGGTATGCCACAGCGTGCCGCACAGCCCGCGCGTTGCACACGGTTCAGATGAGGAGGGTTCCATGGACCGATCCGCTGCGCGATTCGCCAGATGGCGAACACGGCTGCTTGTGGTCGCCGTGCTTGTTGTCCTCCCCCTGATCACAACCTCACTGGCCATCGGCGAGGGCAGCCGCACGCTCTTCCCCACCACGGTGCCTGACCGCTTTCGTAGCCATCTCGAATGGACGGCGCGCACCTACGGCGGCGGCGATTCACCCGTCATCCTGGCCCGGCGCACGCTGCTGCGGCTCTACGCCCAGGCCGGCGAGCAGATCCTGCTCGGCTCGAGTGGCATCGATGTAAGCGGGATCGATGGTGGCGAGCCCAACCAGGGTGATATCCTGGTCTTCAACCCCGGGACGGTCAGCGGGCCGATCGGCCAGGAGGTGCTGCCCACCCTCAGCGGTGCGGCCAGCCCACCCCAGCCTGGCGCCTTCGCCAATGGCTTTAGCTGCGCCGTCCAGCGCGATGCCGTGCCGGGCGTGGGCCGGATCGGCAGTCGCGCCGAGGAGCTCGCCGGGCCGCTGCCCAACCCCGGCGGCTACAACCCCTGCGTCTACGTGGCGCCGGTCACCGGGCTCTACTTCGTGGCCTTCATTGGCCCCTCCGGCCCCAACAGTACGACCGTGCCCGTGGTCAGCGGCGGCTTCGATCCCACGCCCAGTGACTTCGGCCCGCTGCAGTACACCAGCGTCACCGCCTGGGACGCCACCGTGCGCAATGCTGGCGTGGAGCAGCCGGGGCGGCTCTTCGCCTACTACTATACCGCGATCACCGGGGGTGGCGCCAGGCCGGTCACCGGCAGCGGCTATGTCGTGACCAACACCGGCTTCCGCTACCGGGTTGGATTCACGGGCGACCCCTTTGGGTTCCTGTTTTACGCCAACCAGATCGGCTTCCAGATCAACCGGGCGGGTGAGCCGCCGCTCCCGCTCTACCGCGCCCTGGTGGCCGACCCGGCTGCCTCATTCGATGCCCAGAACGGGCTGATCGAACTGCAGGGCAATGGTGAGGTGAGCCTCTCGGAGCCGACCTATCCGCTGTTTGGCAATGAGCCCGACCCGCTGGTCCTGGACGCCCTCGGCATCCCGCGAACGGCGGTTGCCCCCAGGATCGAAAACCTGCGCTTTACCAGCACGCGCGGCGATGGCACCACCGGGATCAATGAGGGTGGTACCTTTACCTTCACCACGACCCAACCGGGGATCTACACCCTGGTCATCAGTCGCGACGGCACCACCTTCGACCCCACCGATCCTCAGAACCGCACGCTGCGCGGCGTCGCTGCGGCCCCCGGTCTGCTCAGTGTCGCCTGGGACGGGCGCGACAATGGCGGTGTACCCTTCCCCGCTGGTGAATTTCAGGCACAAGCAGTGGTGCAGGACGGCGAGGTGCACTTTCCGTTCGTCGACGTCGAGAACAATGTTGATGGCGGGCCGATCCTGGAACTGATCAACCCACCGGATACAACTGGCGATGGCGTGGGCGACTGCCCGCCCTGGAACGGCGGCTGCTTCGGCGCCTTCTACGACGATCGGGGCTACCGCACCCCCTCCGGTGTGCTGGTCGGCCAGGCGATCGATGGCCCCCTCTGCCCGGGCGACACGGCCAATCCGAATGGTTTTGGCAACCCGCCGGCCATCCTGGCCAGCGACCCGGTCCTGGGCTTCGATACGCGCTCCAATCAGCGCGCCTTCGGCTTCCCCTTCGACGCCAACCCCCCGGCGGTCTGTCGGGTCGATGGGGGGCACGGTGACAAGAAGGGCCTTGATCTGTGGACCTTCTACCCCAGCAATACACTCAACACACCGGTGCGCATCGTCGACCCGACGGCCGTGACCCTGCTCAATCTGAGTGCAACACGCACCGCCGAGGGGGTCACCATCCGCTGGACGACCGGCAGCGAGCTGAATACGCAGGGCTTCCACATTCTGCGCAGTGAAAGCGGCGCCCTGGATGACGCCGTCTATCTGACGAGCACGCCCATCCCGGCACGCGGCTCCGCGCTCGGCGGTGAACGCTATAGCTGGACGGATACGAGCGCCGGCAATCTCGGCCGCACTGTCGCCTACTGGCTGGAAGAGGTCGAGACGACGGGCGTCAGCCAGCGCTTCGGCCCCGTACGGCCGACGGCCACCCCGGCCACAGGGCGTTATCAGGTCGGGCTGCCGCTGGTCAGACGGTAGACCTCAACGAGGTCGGATCTGCGTTTGTCGAACAGGCACTACGCCCCGTGCGCGGCGGGCAGCAGCCCCAGGGCACGGGCAGCGGCCACTGCTTCGCGGCGGCTGTTGACGCCGAGTTTGTCGTAGATGGTACTGGTATGCTTACGCACCGTGTTCACGGTAACGACCAGGCGCTCGGCGATCTCCTGGTTGGACCAGCGTTCGGCGAGCAGGGTCAGGATCTCATACTCGCGACGGGTCAGCACATCGGGAATGCGTGGTCGTTGCGGCAGGAGCGCCGGGGCGCGCTCCACGGCAAGCGGTGGCCCGCAGGCGGCCAGCAGCCGCTCAAGGTAGGCGCTGCTACCATTCCGCCGGACCAGGGCGCGCAGCAGCGCCTGGAGCGGTGGCCCCAGATCGACGAAGCTGCGTACAAAGCCGCGTAGCTCGCCCAGGGCCACCGCCTGCGCGAGCATGTCCAGGGCCGCCTCCGGTTGTTCCTGGGCCTGGAGGAGCAACGCCCGGGTCGCCTGGGCAGCGATCAGCAGCCGCGTATGGTGGGCCCGTGCCGATTCGCTGAGGCACTGGCCCACAATGTGCTCTGCCCGCGCCAGACTGAGCGGGTCGCCGGCGGCGATCAGGGCCCGGGCCTGGCTCAACTGGGGCAGTTCGAGGGAGAGCCGCAGCCCGAGATAGATATCCGGCTGGATCGCTTCGGCCGCGCGTAGCGCCGCCGCCAGATCACCGCGGGCCAGGGCTACCCGCACCTGGCAGCCCAGGGCCTGGTGGTGCAGGAAGGCGCTGCCCTGCTGCTGCACAAAAGCCACGGCCTCCGCAGCATAGGCCTCGGCCTCGCTGTACGCGCCCTGCGCAGCGGCCACCAGCGCCAGACCGATCACACAGTTCACATAGCTGGGATAACTGACCCGGTATGTGCGACTGACAATGCGCTCGAAGTGCGTGATCGCGCTGGCCAGGTGGTTCTGCTCGTAGGCTACAAGAGCAAGGCTCTGGTAGGCATAGCCCATCCACAGATCGCCAGCCGCCTGGGCGGCACCCAGGTCGGCCAGCCGTTGCGCATCACTGGCCAGGGCTTTCAACTCGCCGGCAAGCAGATGCATCAGGCAGAGACAGGCGGCCCGAACAACCTCGTATGGAACACCCAGCTGGGCACGCCCTGCGGCTAGCTCGTCGTTGATCAGCTGCACGCCATCAGCATAGCGGCCGTTCCCGACATAGGACAGGCCCCGCAGGAGCATGGCCTGAACCGCCAGCGCCGGGGCTGGCCCCTGCTCCAGCGCCTGGTGCAACTCGGCCACTGCCTCGGCAGACCGGCCCTGCCAGGAGGCCAGCATGCCGCGGAGCACTGCCAGATCGGCGCTGAAGCTGCACCAGGGGCGCAGCGCGCTGGCGCCCTCCGGGGTGGCGAGCAGGTGCTCGAGCTGAGCCAGGGCCGCCTCGAGCCGCGCGCGATCCATACTGAACGTGGCCAGGCGTGCTGCGATGAGGAGGAGACCCGGGCGACGGGCGATCAGCCCGGCCGGCAGCACCTCAAGGCGGACACGAGGCGTTTCACTCACCACATCGCGCTCCGACTCCGGGCGAAGATGCCTCTCAACCAGATCGGCGGCCTGGTCTTCGTCCCCGGCAGCCAGCAACAGATGGACGGCCTCCTCGATGTGGCCGGCTTCGGCCAGCCAGGTTGCCGCCCGTCGCTGCAGCGCCTGGATCGCCGCGCTACCTGCGGTGAGCCGCAGCCGCCGCAGCAGCATGTCGCGGAACAACAGGTGGAAGCGATACCACTGTCCTTCGCTGTCCAGCGGCACGACAAAAAGGTTCGCGCGCGCCAGCCGGTCCAGCAGCCTCTCCACTGGCTCCGCCTGGGGATCGAGCAGAGCTGCCGCCAGCCCGGCGCAGAAGCGCTCTGGCACGGCCAGGGCCGGCAGCGCGGCCTGGATGGCTGCTGGGAGGCGCGCCAGGACCTCGTCGGCCAGGTACTCGGCGATCTGCTGGCGCACCGCGCCGGGCATCGGCTCAGCGCCAGGTGGGCCAAGCTGGGCCAGGCCTGCCAGTTGCAGCGCCAGCGCCCAGCCCTCGGTCTGCCGACACAACGCTGCCACGCGGGCGGCCTGCGGAGGAGCGCCCTCGAGTGCGGCCAGCAGGCTGACGCTCTCGGCCTCGGTGAAACGCAGGTCTGCCGCGCGCAACTCGGTGAGTTGCTGCTCGGCGCGCAGACGGGCCAGGGGCAGGGGCGGGTCGCTGCGACTGATCAGCACGAGCCGGCAGGCGGCCGGCATGTGGCGCAACAGGTAGGCCAGTAACTGGTGCACCGGCTCGCCGGTGACGGCCTCATAGTCGTCGAGCACCAGGGTCAGGTCGGCGGGCAGGGCGTGAAGATCGCCCAGCAGGGCCTGTGCCGCGATGAACAGCGGTGGCGGTTCGGGGGCAGCCAGCAGGTCGAGCGTGGTCGGCAGGGCGCCGGGCCACGCCCGCTCGATGGCGCCGGCCATGTAGGCCAGCACGCGCAGGCCATCCCGGTCGTGCTCGTCCAGGGTGAGCCAGGCGACGGGTGCGGCGGAGGATGCGCCTTCCCGGTCCGGATCACGCCCGTGGCGCGCAGCCTGCCCGACGCTGCGCGCCTGCGCGGCGCCATAGACCAGCCACTGGGCGACCAGGGTGGATTTGCCGAAGCCCGGCGGGGCAACCACCAGGGTCAGGCGGGTGGAAGGCGCACAACCAAGCCTGGCCAGCAGCCGCTCGCGCCACACCCATGCCTCCAGGGGGCGCGGCGGCACCAGCTTGGTCGGCACAAGGAAGCGCAAGGGCTGTATCAACGCCATCGAGAACGATCGTTTCGTGGGCATGTATCCGGTTCTGTATTATACCCCTGAATACCTGGGGCGTCACGATTGTGAGTGAAGCCACCAGGGCTGCGTCAACCTCCGGTTGATCGGCCGCGCCGTGGGCGTACACGCCCCGGCTACCGCTGCGCAGGCCACCTGCGTGGCCTATGGAGCCCGCGAACGCGGGCGTCGCAACGGCGAGCCCGCGGCTTCAGTCGCCGGGCGGACGACGTTGACGTAGCCCTGGTGAAGCCACCAGGGCTGTTGCAAGATACTGCTGGCGAACGCCCTCGTAGGCGTGGCTGGGTGCGCGGGCGTCCCGCCCGCATGCGGGCCGGAGGCCCGCGTACCCAGGTTCGCCAGCAGGATCGTTGTCGTCGTAGCGAAGCATTCTCCGACTCCTGATACGGTAGACCCTTCGCGGAGTGGACCCTGCCCCTCGACAAGCTCGGGAGCCGCGGAGCCGAAGGGTTCAGGGTGACATGGAACTTGCCGGAATGCACCACGAAGCCCTACCCGCCGCGGGCATCAAGGGCGCGGACCTGGTCGATGACGGGCTGTTCTTCGGGCGGGCTGGCGGTGCTGAACCAGGCGTCGAGGATCTCCTTTGCCAGCTCGCTCGTGGTGGTCCGCAGGCTGAGGGCCAGCACGTTGGCATCGTTCCACTTGCGCGCCCCGGCGGCCGTCTGCGCATCGTGGCAGAGCGCCGCCCGCACCCCGGGCACCTTGTTGGCCGCAATGCTCACGCCCGTCCCCGTGTAGCAGCAGACGATCCCCTGCTCGGCTGCGCCCGAGGCCACCGCCGCACCCACCGCCCGCCCCACCTCGGGCCAGGCGTCCTCCGTTCCCGCCAGGGGGCCGATCAGGATCACCTCGTGCCCACGCCGCCGAAGCTCCTCGACCAGCGCGTCCGTCACGTGCGTCCGCTCATCACTCCCAACTGCAAGGCGCATTGGCTCCTCCCATCGCTAAACACAGCGTTAGCCGGCGGTTAATCGTGCCATAGCCTGGATACAACGTTTGTAGCGCATACTGGTCACGGGAGACTCTAGCATACCTGGCACCGCGGGAGCGCCAGATGCGCATCGCGCTGATCACCGAGACCTTTCTGCCCAATGTGAATGGCGTCGTGACCACGTTGTGCCGCCTGCTCGAGCATCTCCGCGACCGCGGCCACGAGGCCCTGTTGCTGGCGCCCGAGGGTGCGCCGGAGCAGTACGCTGGCGCCGCGATCGTCCCGATGCGCGGTGTGCCCCTGCCCGCCTATCCAGAGCTGCGGCTCACCCCGCCGCAACCAGGCATGACCGCCCAGTTGCGGCGCTTCCGGCCCGACCTGGTCCACCTGGCCGGGACGGTGGCCCTGGGTGTGGCCGGCAGACACGCGGCCCGCCAGATCGGCGCGCCGCTCATCGGCGCGTACCACACCGATTTCCCGGCCTACAGCGCCCACTACGGGCTCGGCTTCCTCCGCGGACTGGCCTACAGCTACCTGCGCTGGGTACACAACAGCTGCGCCTTCACTCTGTGCCCCTCCTCGGCAACCATCGCCGATCTGCGCGCCCACGGTTTTCGCCGCCTGCGCCTCTGGGGTCGCGGGGTCGATACCGTGCGCTTCCACCCCGGCCACCGGAGCGAGGCCTGGCGCGCCTCGGTTGGCGCCCGCCCCGGTGAACGGCTGCTGCTCTATGTCGGCCGGCTGGCCCCCGAGAAGCGGCTGGACCTGCTGGTCGACGCGCTGCCCTACCTGCCCGGCACGCGCCTGGTGCTGGTCGGCGACGGCCCCGCGCGCCCCGCGCTTGAGCGCCGCCTGGCCGGAGCCCCGGTCCACTTTGCCGGCTACCTGCGCGGCAACGACCTGGCCACAGCCTATGCGAGCGCGGACCTGTTTGTTTTTCCCTCAGATACCGAGACCTTCGGCCAGGTGATCCAGGAGGCGATGGCCTCTGGCCTGCCGGTCGTTGCCGCCCGCGCCGGCGGCGCGCTCGACCTGGTGCGCCCCGGCGAGACCGGGGCGCTCTTCGTTCCGGGGAGCAGCAGCGACCTGTGCAGCCGCGTGCGGGAGGTGCTGCGCACAGCGGAGGCCGGCCGGGTGATGGGCGCCGCCGGACGCGCTGCCGCCGAGCGGCGCTCGTGGAGTCGGGTGATGGACGAGCTGCTCGGCCACTATGAGCGCGTCCTGGCCCGCCGCCTCAAGGCGCCCATTCGGTAAATGCCGGGCCGGTCTCGAAAAAGATCGAGGGCAGCAGAAAGAAACGCTGGCTGAGCCACGGCAGCACGACGCGCAGCGCGGGCCGACGCAGCGGCAGGGCCAGTAGCCCGATCGCGAGCAGCGCGGCCAGGGCCGGGTGGCTGCGGGCGCTCTGCCAGGCGCCCAGGGCCGCAAGCAGCGTGGCGCTGGCGCCCAGGGCGCGCAGCTGGCGTCCGGTGGCACTGCTGCCGAGCAGGCGACGCGCCAGCAGCGCCATGAGCCGTGCGTGGGTCCAGGCCCGGCCGGGTGAGCGTTGGAGCCAGCCCAGGTAGGCCAGCACCTCGTCCAGCTCCAGCGCGGGGAAATCACCCCGTTCGCCCCAGGCCAGCCGGTGCGCCGTCAGGGTGGCCAGTGTAGCCGGGAGGTGCGCCAGCGCGGCCTGCCAGCCGGCCCGGTCGCCCTGCTGAGCAGCCACAAAGGCCGGCAGCAGCACCTCGCGCAGCGCCACAGCGACGGCGATGCAGGCGCGCATGTAGCGCGCGCTCTCCAGCACAAACTCCGCTGCTGCCTGCTCGCGGGGAGCCAGTGCCGCCAACCGGGCCACGTGCAGGTCGAGACGCGCGAGCGCGGCGCTGCTCCGGGCCAGGCACACTGTCAGGTTGGGAAGCGCCGCGGCCAGGCAGGCCCACATGAGCGCGGCACCGGTCGGGCGCAGCCACCAGACCCAGAGCAGGGTCGGCAGGGCGATGCCCGCGATGGAAGATGGCTCGGCGCGCAGCGGGCCGGCGTACCAGCCATCCTCGATCAGTTGCTCCGAATCGAGGTAGAACGCGGCGACAGCCTCGGCAAAGCCCCGCTCCGGCGCGCCGTCGGCCACGAAACGCGCCGCGCACCAGGTGCGCACGAACGCCGCGGCGTCGCCGGCCGGGTCGCCAGCGAGGAACGCCGTCAGCGCGCTGCTCAGCTCGGTCCACAGGCTCCAGCCCGCGTCGCCAAGCGCCGCCTGCCCGCCACCCCAGCCCCCCAGGCTGTTCCAGGCCCATACCCCGACCGTCTGGCCCGCGTGGCACGCCCGGGTGAGCACACGCCCGTGCAGCGCAGCGATGCCGCTCGGCACCATGCCGAACAGCTCGTACTCGCGCCGGTTCTGCAGCTCAACGATCTGCGCCGGCCCGGGCAGCCCCAGGGTCGGGTTCGGCGCCAGGTGGCGGAAGAAATCCGATGGGCCGTACTTGAGCGAGACCAGCATGTGCGGCGAGCGATAGCCGCTAAAGACGGCGCGGTAGCGCTCCCGTGACCAGTGGAGATCGCCGACGTCGCCGATGCCAAGGCTCCAGCTGCGCACGACGAGCAGGCGATCGTGGCGCTCGCACACAGGCAGCAGCGTATCGATCAGGCAGCGCAGATCAGCAACGGTGCGGTAGAGCAGATGCCCGGTGTAGCAGCGCCCCTGGTTGTGGGCGCCGCCGGCCTCGCCCACCCGTACGAAGACGCCGCCCACCTCGGGGAAGCGGGCAAACAGCTCCTCCAGCGCCCAGCAGTTGGCCGCGGCGAGGCGCCGGTTGCCCGGGTGCAGCCGCCCGACGTAGCGGCGCAGCCCCGGAGTGGCCCACTGCATGTCGCTGGTAACAAAGACTGCCATGCCCTGCGCCGCAGCGGCGCGAAAGAGCCGTGTAAAGGCCGCGCCATAGGCAAGGGCGCGCAGCCGGCACGGGTCATCGGCAGCGTAGACCCGCTCTGGGGCCGTGTCAAAGCTGACCAGGTGGGCCAGGTTGTCGATCACCACGCCGGTGTAGCCCTGGGCGGCAACCTGCGCCAGGTAGGCCTCGGCGCGAGCTACACCCCCTTCGAGCAACGGCCGGTCGACATAGGGCGGCTGCGGCAGATCCAGCTGGTAGAATGGCAGCGTGGACCAGTTGCGGAAGGGCCGGCGTGGATCGTAGAACGGGCCGGCAATATCAGTCAACAGGCGGATCATAGGAAGACAAGGTTCAATAGCAAGCGTTTCACCATGACGATCTTCAGTGTACCAGAGTCAGCCGCGCGGAGCCCCGCGAGCATAACAAGCGCCCCCGGGTGTATGCCCCCTCTCAGGGGTAGGGTTTTTGGGAGGTGCGCCCCCAGGCCCCGCATACCCCACCCCCCTTCCCCCCTCTCCCAGGCTGGGAGAGGG
>JACAEO010000439.1 GCA_013388805.1 Chloroflexota bacterium | reverse complement strand
CTGCTCCGGCGTGGCGGTCGTCTGCCCAACCGTAGCAGTGGGTACGCGGTCACGCCGCTGATGCCGGTGGCCACTGGCAGTGCACCGCTCCCCGGCTGGGGGTGGCGGCTCATCACCTATGCGGCAGGAGGAACGGCACTCGGCAGCGCGCTTGGCTGGCTCGTCGTCCAGGCCCTGCCCGCGCTCCAGCAGACCCTGGCGCATGCTGACATCCCGCACCTGCCGCTCACCCTCCCGCCAGGTATGCCACTGCTGCTCTTCGCACTCACCCTGCTGGCCGGTGGCCTGGGCGGCCTCGCCCTGCACCCCCGCCTGCGCGCTGCGCGAGCGCGATCCCGCCTGGCAGCCCTGCGCGGCCACGCCCACCACAGCGTCTGGCCGGGCTACGCCTGGACGATCTTTCCGGCGCCGGGCAAGCGCCGCTCGATCCTGACTCCCTACGAATTGGCCGCCCTCTGGCACCCGCCCGCACTGGAGCTGGAGGCCCAGTTCGCCTGGCGCAGCGGCAAACACCTTCCCGCCCCGCCAGCGGCGTTCCTCGCCCCCCACGAGGCGCAGCGCGCGGAGCAGCGGCAGATTGTGCCGCGCCCGCCCACGCCTGAAGCGCTGGGCGCCAGCCGCCTGGGGATTGCCTACGCCCGCCAGCGCAACGGCGAACTGGCGCTGATCGGCCCGACCCTGCGCGACCTGCGCCAGGGCTGGGACACGATGGGCGGCACCGGCAGCGGCAAGAGTAGCCTGATCGAGACCATGGTCTTCGAGATCGCCCGCATCGGCGGCGGTTGTGGGGTAATCGACGCCAAGGGCGACCTGGCCGATCGGCTGTTGCGCATCCTGCCGCGCGAAGCCTACGACCGGGTGGTCGTCATCGATACCACCGCGACGATGGTGCCCTGCATCAACCCCTTCGACCGGCGGATCATCGGCGCCAAGCCGCGCGATGTGGTCGCCGGCGAGATCGGCGAGATCTTCGCCCGCATCGAGCCGGAGATCTGGGCCGGTGCGATCGGCATGCAGCAGGCGCTGCTGATGAGCATCAGCGCCATCCTCGAAGGCGAGCGCGAGCCGTCGCTGCTGCACCTGCAGCGCTTCCTGCTCTCACCGAGCTACCGCAGCGTCGTGCTGGCGCGGGTCTATGACCGCAGCGTGCGCGACTACTGGCTCAAGCAAGTGCCGCAGATGCCCGAGAAGATCAAGGCCTCGATCGAGAGCCTGAAGCGGCGCATCGACATGCTGATCGGCTCGGAGACCGGCCAGCAGTTGCTCTGCCAGCCGCAGCCCACCATCGACCTGGGCGCGCTCATCCGCAATCAGGGCATCCTGATCATCAAGTTTGTGCCGGAGCGGATCGGCCACACCAACGCCGCCTACTGGTCAGCCGTCATCTTCCAGAGCATCATCAGCGCCACGTTCCAGCAGCAGGCCGAGCGCGACCCGGAGCAGCGCTGGGATTGGCCGCTGTTCGTCGATGAGGTGCAGATGTTCGTCAAAGCTGAGCGCGCCGAGGATGCCGAGCGAATGTGGACGCGCACCCGCTCGATGGGTGTGGGACTGATTGGTGCGCACCAGGGGCTCAACCAGCTGGGCGAGAAGCTGGGCGGCATCGTGCTGAATGTGATCGGCGGCATGTGCCTGACCAGCGGCGTGCGTGACGACGCGCGCACGTTCGTTGATGCCTACGCCAACCAGGGGCTGCAGGTCGAGGACTTCACCGGCATCAAGGCCCGCGAGGAGTTGATGATCCGCTTCCCGGTGGCCGGGCGCGACATGGGCGCGATCTCGGCCATCCCGCGTGAGCGGCCGGCCGGGCAGCCGGCGCCGGCGCAGCACCAGGCATACAAGCTCCCGCCCTACACGCCGCGCACCAGCGATGAAGCGAGCGCCCTGGCCCTGCTCGACGACCTCGAGCGTGGCGTCACCGAGCTTCAGGCGCAGATTGCGCGTGACGAAGCCCCAACGAACGCACCAGCAGCAGACCAGAGCGATTCGATGTTCGCCGAGACGGTCTACCGGGCGGTGGCCAATCGCTGGCTGGATCGGCTGCATCCGGCGCTGGTCGATGCGCTACGTAATGGCGAACCACGGTCGGCGGAGACACAGGTGCGCGAACTGGCCTGGGGCGAAATCCAGACGCTCATCCACGATCTGCGCGAGGTCAGCACGCGCCGCGCCCACGCCTGGGCCGATGCACTGGCCGCCGCATCCGCCGCTCACCTCGCCGCTGACGACTATCTTACCCAGCTGAGCCAGTATCGCTACGGCGTCAACCCGATCGTCAACGCCTGCTTTGCCGCTGCGCTGGTGCGCCAGTACGAAACTGATGAACTGACGATGGCCCACCAGGAGCGCCGCCAGAAGCAGCGCCCGAACCAGGCCGCCGGCCCGCCGCCACAGATCGCACCGCCGAGCATCCAGCGGAGTGCCATTGTAGTTCCCGTACCAACGCACCCAACGCTCGTAAGGTCACCAGCCGATCCATCGCGGTCGGTGGCCGCCGGAGATGCGCCTGAGTAGCCGATAACCAGCATGGGGATCTTGCAGGGCTGCAAGATCCCCATCGTAACAAAGCAGGGCATCGGGACGCGCGGCGACGCCCCTGCACGATCTTGCGTCGAGGTAGCCGAATCGGGATGCAACGTGGCGCTTCCGCAAGATCAGGGTGCGCCTGCTGCCAGGGAGAAGCGTGTTGCTTGACGATACACAACAGCGATCAGCTCGCATCCAGACACCGCTCTGGCGCCGCCTGGGTGAGCGCACCCGTACCATGCTCCAGCGGGTCAACGAGAGCATCCTCCTCCGCGAGGCCGACCTCATCGCGCTGGCCTGGCCCGAGCCGGTAAGTCGCCAGGCCCAGGAGGAGGCGCTCACCCGCTGGCAGCAGCGCCGCTACATCCAGCAACTGGTAGAGGGTGCAGAGCGCTGCTACCAGCTCGACATCGTCGGGGCGAAGGTGCTGCGCAACGCCGGCTTTACGCAGATCGCGCCGACCCGGCCGCTCATGCCACGGGCGCGGCCCGGCGTCCTGTTGGCCAACCGCCTCGGAACCAGCCTGGTTGTCGGCGCCCAGAACGACCCGCAGGTCACCGGCGTGGCCTGGCTCGCGCAGCCCTTCAGCGGGAGCACCGCTCGCCCCGACGGCGTGGCCGCCATCCAGTACCGCGTCGCAGTGCAACCTCGCGCTCAAGGACGCGGTCGCGCATCCTGGCTATCCGCGATCACCGCCGAGGGCTATGCACCACCGCCTGGCGAGGCGCTCCAGCGTCTGGTCGTCGAGATCGACAGCGGCACCGAGAGCCAGCGCCAACTCATCCAGCGCG
>JACAEO010000410.1 GCA_013388805.1 Chloroflexota bacterium | reverse complement strand
CATTGGCGCAGCCAATGCTTCGCCCTGACTTCTGATCGTGGTCCGATACCCCGTCACCGCCGCCGTGTCCGTGGCGGCGCCTACCCCCCGGTGACCTGTCAGTCGGCGGCGCTGGCCCGCGGCTGTGCAGCCACCCCGGTCTGGCGGACCGTCGGCATGTGCGTGCGGTAGCTGATTGTGATCCGGCCTTCGAGCCGTGGGTTGATCGTCTTGTTCGGCTGGGCCTCGATGTACTCCTGGACTACGTCGGCATCGATCAGGAAGGTGTTGAGCTGGTTGGTGCCGCCGCCGACCGAGGGGTCGGCCTGGTCGCCGGCTCGCGTGAAGACGGTGTAGCCATCACCGCCATTGAGCAAGAAGCTGTTGGTCACCACCCGATAGGTCTTGCTCAGGTCGAGTGGCACGTAGTCCTCACCTTCGAGGATCTCAACCTTGAGCACCCGCCTGCCGGGCCGCGCCGGGATGGCCGGCTGGGTTGAGGTGGCGGGGAAGGGCGGCTGCGCCGACGGGTCGTTGGGGTTCACCACGACCCGGATGCCGGAGAGCTGGGCGAAGCGGCCGGTGCTGGGCGGATTGCGGTCGGCGCCCACGGTGGGCCGGGGCGGCAGGACGCTGTAGCCAACTTCGAGCGCGGCTTTGAGCTGCGCACCCGTGAGATCTACATAGCTGAGCGTATTGCCAAATGGCATGACCTCGCGCAGCCGGCCCACGGTGAGGATACCCTGCGGCAGGCTGGTGCGGATGCCGCCGCCATTCACAATTGCGACGATCGGGACGCCTGCGGGGTTGCCACCCGCTTTGATGATGCGGTCGCGGAACGCATCGGCGATCAGATTGCCGATGGCCGTCTCGCGGGCGCGCACGTCTGTGTTGGGCAACTCCACCAGCGAGGCGCCAAAGATCTGGTTGTTGAGCTGGTCGATGCGCGGTTTGAAGATCGTGGTGATGGCGTTCTCAAAGCCGGCATCGGCCGTCACTTGCGTGGCTGGCTCGCCGGGCAGCGGCTCGCGGCTCGCGGGCACATTGTTGGCCCAGACTGGCAGCACGGCGCTGGCCGCACCAACACTGCTCACGCGCCCGTCGGCATCGAAGCCGACCACCAGGTCGCCGATCCACTTGCCCCACTCCCAGTCCTGAACAACAACCACGTCATCGTCGTTGCGGTCCTTGATGATCTGCGGGTAGACGGCGACCGGCGAGGCGCCCGGAGTGAGCGGCAGTCCTGCCGGCAGCAGCGGCGTATGTGAGTGGCCGCCAACAATGATATTCAAGCCGCGCACCGCCGCGGCAAGCGCCCGGTCACCCTCGTAGCCGATGTGTGAGAGACAGATCACGGTATCGCAGTTGTTCGGGGCGCCTCGCAGGAAGTCAACCTGGGCCTGGACCAGGGTGGCATACTCGGCGTCGAAGCTGACATCCCGCGAGGGGCTGGCGATGTTGGGCGTATCGGCCGTGGTCAGGCCAAAGATCCCGACCCGCACACCGCTGGGCAGCGTGCGGATCACCGCTCGTGCCCAGGTGCCGCCCGTCGTCCAGAGGGCGCCCGCGAAGAGCGGCGCCAGCGGCGATGCGCCACCGGCCGTGATGTTGGCATTGACGATCGGGAAGGTGGTCGGGTCAGCGGGCGTGTAGCTCGTCCCCGTGATAAAGTCGGCCAGCGCCTGATCGCCAAGATCGAACTCGTGGTTGCCGAAGGTGACGGCATCGTAGCCCAGCCGGTTGTAGAAGTAGTGGTCGGCCTGGCCACGCCAGGCGTTGAAGTACAGCGTCCCCTGGAACACATCGCCGGCATCGAGAAACAGTTTATCCTGCTGATAGGTGGCATTCGCCGTCCAGGAGGTATCGGCGCGGATCTGGGCGAAGAGGGTCTGGCGACGGGAGACGCCGCCGAGGTTACGCGTGCCACTGGCCGACCCGGCGCGGATGGTGATGCCGGTGGCGGGCTCGATGCGAGAATGGTGGTCGTTGGTGTGGATCAGGCGCAACTGGCGCACCTCGGGGCCGGCGGCTGCGGTGACGATCCGCCAGCCCCCAGCGTAGCGGTAGAGCACCGCACCGGCCCCGAGGGCAACGGCGCCTTTGAGAAACCGACGGCGTGACAGCGTGGTCATGCATTCCCCCTACTTGCAGGCGCTACGCCAGGCGTGCTATAACGACACCCGGTAGCATGCGATCGGCAGACACCCGCCCCGCGCAACGCACGAGGGCTGCGAACGTGTACATGCAGCAGTACGATGTCGGTAGTATACACGACTCGCGCCGATTGTACCGATTCGCTGTAAACCATTAATGATGACATGATTAAGCCCGGATTGTGAATTGCTAAAGGAGCGCCCGATGCACCAGGCCACCCCCTCGATCCTGGCCGCTTTCGTTGCCTATGCTACGACCACGCCGGCACGCGCCTGCCTGATCTGGGAAGGGCGAACGACCAGCTATGGCGAGCTGCTGAGCCTGGCGGGCGACTGGGCCGCTGCGTTCACCGGCATGGGGGTGCAGCGCGGCGACCGGGTCGGGCTCTTCCTGCCGAGCAGCCCGGCCTTCCTGGGAGCCTACCTGGGCGCCCAGCTCTGCGGCGCTGCGGTGGTGCTGATCAACACCCAGTATCGCCAGGCGGAGCTGAGCCACATCCTGGCCGATAGTGCGCCGCGGGTGGTGGTGACTGACGAGCCCGGCGCCGCGCTTGTCGCCCAGGCAGCGGAGAGCAGCCAGGGCGCGCCGGCAACCCTGCGGCTGCCGACGGGCGCGCCGCTACCCACGACGGTGCACGCTGGCGCCGGCCAATCCCTGCTCGCCCGCCTGCCGGACGGACTGCCCCAGGCAGGCGATCTGGCCATCCTCGCCTACACCTCCGGCACCACCGGGCGCGCCAAGGGCGCGATGCTCACCCACGGCTGCCTGGCCGCCAACAGCGCCGCCGTGACCACCGCCTGGCGCTGGACGGCAAGCGACCGGCTCTTGCTCACCCTGCCGCTGTTTCACATCCACGGGCTGGGCGTCGGCGTGCACGGGACCCTGCTCAGCGGCGCCAGCCTCGCGCTGTGGCCGCGCTTCGAACCCGACGAGGTGCTGCAGGCCCTGGCCAGTGGCGCCTCCACGCTGTTCTTCGGTGTGCCAACGATGTACACCCGGCTGATCGCAGCGGCCCAGGCCGCCCCGCAGCTGGCGCGCCAGGCCGGCCAGGCAGTGCGCCTCTTCGTCTCAGGCTCGGCACCTCTCGCCCCACAGACCTTCGCCGCGTTCGAGCAGTTGTTCGGACAGCGCATCCTGGAACGCTATGGCATGACCGAGACAGGCATGAACCTGACCAATCCCTACGACGGCGAGCGCCGCCCCGGCACCGTAGGCATGCCCTTCCCGGGCCAGGAGGCCCGCGTGGTCGATCTGCAGACCCGCGCACCACTGCCCGATGGCACGATCGGCGAGATCCAGGTGCGTGGCCCCCACGTCTGCGCGGGCTACTGGCGTAACCCCACGGCCACCGCCGAGGTCTTCCACCCCGACGGCTGGTTCAGCACCGGCGACCTGGGCTGGCGCAGCGCCGACGGCTACTATACGATCACCGGCCGCGCCCGCGAGCTGATCATCAGCGGCGGCTACAACATCTATCCACGCGAAGTGGAGGAGACCCTGCTGGCCCACCCCGGGGTCGCCGAGTGCGCGGTCTTCGGCCTGCCCGACCCCGAGTTCGGCGAGCGGGTGGCCGCGGCGATCGTGCCACACGACCCGGCGACCCCGCCCACCGCCGAGGAACTGGAGGCCTTCTGCCGTGAGCGGCTGGCCGCCTACAAGCGCCCGCGCGTGGTATACCACGTGGCAAGCCTGCCACGCAACGCGCTAGGCAAGGTCCAGAAGCACGAGCTCCGCGCCCAGCTCGTGGTCTGACACCATGCGCATTTGCGCCCGCTCCGCTGCGTACACTGGTCGTAGTGAGCCATCACTGACGACGCGACCGACGACGAGCGCAGCGGGGCACTATGGACCGTGATCTCCCCCATTCCGGCGACCCGCTCCTGCAGCGGGCGCTAGCCGCCGGTGAGCAGGCCTGGCGGCGCGGCGACCTGCGAGACGCGCACCTGCTCCTCGAGCTGGCCCTGAGCCGCGCCCGCTGGCGCAACGACCCGGCCGGCATGCTCAGCGCGGGCCAACTGCTCGGCCATGTCGCCTATGCGGCCGGCGATCTCGAAGGGGCCTGTGTGTACCACCTGGAGGTGCTCGATCGCAGCCGGGCGCTCGGGCTGGCGCTTGGCGAAGCCTCGGCACTCCACAACCTCGGGCTGGTGGCCGCCGCGCAGGGCGAGCCGGCGCTCGCCCACCAGCTGATCACCGCGGCGGCGACGCGCTACACGGCCCTTGGCCATGCCCAGGGGGCGGCGGACGCCCACGCCAACCTGGAGCGCCTGGCAACACAGTGGGCGCGGGCGTACGGCGGAGATGACGAGCGTGGCTGAGCAGCGCCAGGATCATACGGCGCAGCAGCGCCTGCTGGAGGGCTGGCTGCCCCTGGCCCAGGAGGCCAACCTGCGCTACGGCTGGGGGCTCGACGCCGCGGGCCTGGAGGCGCTGATCCTCGGCGCCGCGCCGGCGCTCCAGCGCGTACGGAGTACGTTCGAGGCCTATGCTATACTCTGGAGCAGCTACAGCCATGCCCAGCGCACGCGGACCAGCCCATGACCCACCCTACTGGCGGCACCAAGCGCAGTTCCTGGCTCACCTTCCGGCGGCGCCTGCTGCTGGTGCGCACCCTGCTGCGCAGTGCGGCCACCAGTGCCGACCTGGTGGCTGCGATCAATGCCGAGCTTGGTGATCAGGGCTATCCAGCGGCGGCAAGCGCAGCACTCAAACACGACTTCGACGCGCTCAAGGGTGAGTATGGCTGCCTGATCCGCTACGACCGCCGCACACGCTGTTATGTGCTCGATGACCTGGGCGAACTGGCGCTGCTCGATCTGCCCGACCCGTGTATGGAGGCCCTGGCCTTCCTCGATGCGAGCTTCCCCGCCGGGAGCGGCCTGCCTGAGCACGCCCACATCCGCGCGCTGCTCGAGCGTGTGCGCTTGCTGCTGCCGCCGGCACGCCAGGCCCAGTTGCGCCGCCAGCGCCCGGCGATGCGCCTCGGCGTTGGCGCTGGCGCCCGGCCGATCGACCCCCAGGTGCTCGACCTGGTCAAGCGCGCATGTGAGCAGCGCCGTGAACTGGCCTTCGACTACCTGAGTAGCTTCGACATCGATACGCCCCGGCGCCACCGGGTCGCGCCCTACGGGGTCACCTTCCGCCCCGAAGGTCACGGCTACCTGGACGCGACACTGCTCGAGGTGACCCCACGGGCTGGCGAGCCGATCCACGCCGCGATCGACTACCGCCTTGACCGGATCGTGCCGGGAAGCCTGGAGATCCTGCCCACCGTTCTGCCACCCGAGCGCATTCCACCGCCGCGTTACACCCTGCGCTACCGGCTTGCGCCCCAGGTGGCGCGGCGACGTGACGTGGCCAGCTACTTCCCCGAGACACAGATCACCTACCATGCCGACGGCAGCGCCACCGTCACCGCCACGGTCAGCAACCTCTGGCAGACACGCCAGGTGCTGCTCCGCTATGGCGATGGCTGCACCGTGCTGGAACCAGCGGAACTGGTCGCACTCTTCGCGCAGACCGCCCATGGCCTCAGCGCGATCTACGCGCCGCAGCGCGAGCACGGCCGCTAGCCGATAGCTCTACCGCTGGAGTTCCCGTGCCAGCCTCAGCATACCAGTCAGGCCAACGACAACGGTCGTACTGGCCGCTAGAGCACGACCCCTGGGTGGGTCATCACCTCCACAGCTCCACAGCTCCACAGCTCCACACCTCCACAGCTCCACAGCTCCACAGCTCCACAGCTCCACAGCTCCACAGCTCCACAGCTCCACACCTCCACACCTCCACACCGGTTAGCGGAGCTGGGCCAGCAGGGCCTCAGCCTGACGTTCGCCGTCGCTCATCAGCTCGTTGAGCAGCCCCGGGTCGCGGCTCAGCTTCGTGACGTAGCTCAGCTTGCCCGCCAGCTCGGGCGACATCTGGATCCAGTGGATCTCGATCGGCTTGGCCTGGTCGCTCTTCAGCTTGCCCTCTTTCAGCCACTGGCTCAATTCGCCCCTCCGGAGGTGCCGCTCAACCCGGTGATCTTATACCCACCCTGCGCCTCGCCGCGCAGCAGCGGCTTCAGCGCCCCGGCAGTGAAGGCAGTGTGGCTACCGCCACCCTGGCAGGCGATGGCAACACGACGGAGTGTACCAGAGCTTCTGAAAAAGGTCATCACCAACTCCTTTCGGTTCCAGAGTCGTGTGACGCCATTGTATCATCGCGCAGGGTGGGCCATACGACTGGCTGGCCATCACCCTACAGCCGTAGCTCAGTAATGGCGAGCGGTCGGCGCCGGTCGGCGGGCAGCCAGGCCAGGCTGGCGGCCAGCGTCCCGTTGGGGACGTACTCGAGGCCGATGTAGCCGTCGTAGCGACCGGCAACGATCGTCTCGAAGATAGTGCGGAAGTTGAGCTCGCCGGTGCCGGGCTCGTGGCGCCCGGGCGGGTCGGCGATCTGGATGTGGCCGATCCGCTCGAGCGCCGAGCGCAGCGTGGGGATGATATTGCCCTCCATGCGCTGCATATGGTACACGTCGTACTGGTAGCGCAGATTGGGCGCGCCCACCTGCTCGAGGAAGGCGAGGGTCGTTGCGCTGTCGGTGAAGAGGTAGCCGGGGTTCTCCCAGGCGTTCAACGCCTCAACGACGACGGTCATTCCCGCCGCGGCAGCCTGGGCGGCCGCCCAGTGCAGGTTCTCGCGCACCAGGTCCAGCTGGCGCTCACGCTCCACGTCGGCGAGCCAGCGCCCGGCAAGCGCGTTCAGGCGGGTACAGCCGAGCCGCCCGGCTAACTCCAGGGCCAGCGGGACGTTGGCGCGGAACTCGGCCTGGCGTTCGGGGTGGTTGAGCATGCCCCGCTCACCGCGGGCCATCACGCCGGCATCGAAGTTGAGCAGAGCCACGGTGAGGCCCGCATCGCGCACGCGGCGCACCAGGGCATCCAGGTCCTCACCGCCGGGCCACCACAGCTCCACCGTGCTGAAGCCGTGGCGGGCGGCCACATCGAACCGCTCGAGCGGTGGCTTATCACTCAGGGTGAGCGAGACATTGAGCGCAAAACGCAGCATCGGGTCGCTCCTTCGCCTAGCGACCGAGCCGCAGGTTGTAGCCACCAACTGCGGCCGCCAGGGCGAGCAGCAGGCCGGCCCACAACATGCCCCCGAGGCCGCCGATTCTGAGTAACCCTATGACCAGGATCACCAGGACCGCGGTGACGGCCCCGCTGGCCACGGCCAGCCACATGTTGCCAGGCTGGCTCATCAGGCGTCCGGCCAGCGCCGCGCCAAAGCCAGCGCCGGCCCCAAAGCCGATGATCGCCATAAAGACCTGCACCGACAGCAACCCCATGCCCAGTTGCTGGGCCAGACCCATCAGCACAAGCACCTGGCTGACCCCGAGGGCCAGCAGCGGGGCCAGGACGAGGCCGCCGAGGATGGCGCCACCGATCTGGGCCAGAACACCCAGCAGCGAGGGCGACGATCCGGATTGTGTGTGCATACGTACGTATTCCTCAGGCAACGTTCGGAACGGGTGCTCAAGCCTGTGCCGTCGCTCCACAGCCCCACATAACCGGTCTGTAGCGCTGTGGAGTTGAATACCGTCACGGTCGAGCGGGCTTGAACCTGGCCTCAGACCGGCCTGACGATCACCTCGACCGTGGTGGGATTGCCGCGGGTGATCACCGCGTAGCGCTCGGTAGCGATGAAGCGCAACTGCCCGTTCAGCGTGATCCGCGCCTGCACCGCGTAGGTGTAGCGCTCATCGATCCGGGCCGGGTCGTACGGCAGGGCGAAGGGGAACGGCACCTGCCGGCCGCCGGCCTGGAAACTGCTGGTTGCCAGCACGATCGCCGGGGCGTCGGCCCGCGAGACGTCCACCAGCTGCACCTGGATGACCGCCTCGGGCGGCAGCGCAATACGCTGAAGGTAGGTAACCGTACCATCGACCACACTGGCCGGAACGCTCTGCGCACGGTAGGTGAGCTGCTTGCGGCCCTCGTCGTAGCTGATGCGCAGCCGGCCATTGGCGATCGTGTAGGCCACGGTCCCGGTGAGCGCACTGTAGATCTCGCGCTCCTGCCGGGTAAGGGCCTCGTCGGTGCAGGCGGCCAGCGTCGAGATCAGCGGGCCGAAGCTGATCGTATCAGCGGTCGCCTGATAGGCGCCACCGAAGTTGTTGCAGCCACTGAAGCCACTCACCCGCTCGGCCTCGAAGCTAAGCGTCGCCGGGCGCTCGGTCCTGGCAACCTCGGGCGCATCGAGCGGACCGAAGGTCTCCAGCTGCCACGACTCACGCCGCAGCAACTCGGCGCCGTCCTGCGTGGCGGCGAGCTCAGCGCCGAGGCGACCGAAGAGCACGTTGGTGGGTGGCTGGTTCTCCGGGTGGAGCTCAAAGCGTGCTCGCTCAAACCACTGCACGGTATACTCCTTCCCCTCAATGATCTCGGTCAGCGGCTCCGAGATCGGCAGGCCGAAGAGCGCCAGGCTCTCCTCAAAGCTGATCCCCGGCGTATCGGGGAAGTTGAGGCCAAAGCTGCGGTAGGCCCGCAGAAACGCATCGCAGACCTGGTGGTTCGTCGCGCGGAAGAAGGCGCAGCGCTCGGCATCAGCCTCATTCGGATCGAGCGTTGGGAAGGCGCGCCAGTCGCGCCCCTGCTGGGCCAGCCGCTCGACCGCAAGGCGCCCGAGCAGCACGTTGTAGGGGGCAGGGTTCTCAGGGTGCAGCTCGAGGCGGGCACGCTCGAACCACTGAGTCTGGCGGGCCACTCCGTCCTCACCTAGCCGTTCCTGTTGCGGGCCCAGGGGCAGACCGAAAACCGGCAGGCCGCCGTTCTGCTCCCAGAAGGCGCGGATCGGGCCGCTGATACAGTAGCCCGTCTCGGCGAAACAGCGCTCGCCCGTCTGCGCCTGGGCGATGCCAGCACCAGGCATCAGCCCGGCAGCCAGCAGCGTGAGGCTCAAGAACAGCGCTACGAAAGTCTTGCTGCGTTGCATCGTTTACTCTCCAACAGATGCGCGCCAGGACCGACGCATCATACCACGTTTCCTGCGCCGTGCTGCCTGCGCTCGTCGCGAATGGCACACAACACGCCATCCACGAGGGCGCAGCGGGCCTGGTCGCGCGTGCCCCGATACGATAGCAAATGACTGCCCACCCGGCTGTACGATGATTAACCAAATTACTACATATGCTTAATCTTCCATTGACACCCCATTAAAACTGCGCCGCTAAGATGCCAGGGCAAACCTTTCTTGCAAGAGCTTAGCGCCACGGCGTGCGCAGAGCGGGCGGCTGAGCACCGGCTAAGCCCCCGTGCGCGTGTCGGAACCCTGCCTATGGCCAGCCTCCAGAAGCCTGCCCGCCCCATTTCGCCGCGCGAGCGGCGCGAGTGGCTGCTGTTTATCCTGCTGCTCGGCCCCAACCTGCTGCTCTTCACCATCTTCACCTACTGGCCGCTGCTCTACAACGTCTATCTCAGCTTCGTCCGCTGGAACTTCCTGCGGCCACAGAAGCCCTTTGTCTGGTTTGACAACTACCGCAGCGTCTTCAGCAGTGCGCTGTTCTG
The DNA here is from genome assembly GCA_013388805.1 of Chloroflexota bacterium. Taxonomy (GTDB): domain Bacteria; phylum Chloroflexota; class Chloroflexia; order Chloroflexales; family Chloroflexaceae; genus JACAEO01. Next base: position 8,046 of record JACAEO010000410.1, on the reverse strand, counting down.
GGAGATCGTACTCAATACGCTGACCTTCACCGTCTGGTCGGTCGGGCTGACGCTGGTGCTCGGCCTGGCGCTCGCGCTGCTGCTCAACCAGCCCCTGCGCCAGCGCAACGCTGCCCGGGCAGTGCTCTTCTCCCCGGTCGTGATGTCGGGCGCAGTGGTGGCGGTGGTCTGGAGCTATATCTTCGACCCGCGTTACGGGCTGATCGACCAGTTGCTCGGCCTGCTCGGGCTGAACTCGCCGAACTGGCTGGGCAGTACCGCCTGGGCCATGCCCGCGGTAATCATCGTCTACGTCTGGAAAAACCTCGGCTACGCGGTGGTGATCTACCTGGCCGGGCTGCAGGGCATCCCCCGCGAGCTCTACGACGCCGCGCTGGTCGACGGCGCCGGGCCGTGGGCTCGCTTCCGCCACGTGACGCTGCCGGGCCTCTCGCCAGTGGCCTTCTTCCTCTCGGTGACCAGCATCCTCGCCACCTTTCAGGCCTTCGACATCATCAAGGTGCTCACCGATGGCGGGCCAGTCAATGCCACCACCACCCTGATCTTCTATCTCTACGAACTGGGCTTCGTGACCTACGATGCAGGCAAGGCCGGCGTGATCGCCGTGGTGCTCTTCGTGATCATGCTCGTGCTGACGCTCATCCAGCTGCGCTACCTGGAGCGCCGCGTTTCCTACGGGTGACACCTTATGGCCCTCCCTGACGAACTGGTGCTTGCGCGGCCGGTTGAGAGCGTCCAGGCGCGCCGCCAGGGACGCCGCTGGCGGCTTGCCGGCTATCTCGCGATGGCCCTGGCGATGCTGGTGATCGGCCTGCCGGTCTACTGGACGCTGATCGCCGCCTTCAAGACCTCGGCCGAGATCTACGGCCCGCCGACCTGGTTCCCGCAGGCGCCGACCCTGGCCAACTTCCCGGCGGCCTGGAATGCGGCCCCCTTTGCTCGCTTCTACCTGAATAGCTTCATCACCACCCTGGGCGGCATGGCCGCCGAGGTGTTCTTCGCCGTGACCTCGGCGTACGCGCTGGCCTTCCTGCGCTTCCCGCGCAAGGACCTGGTCTTCCTGCTGCTGCTCGCCGCATTGATGGTGCCGGTCGAGATCACGATTGTGCCGAACTACCTGACGATTGCCCGGCTGGGCTGGATCAACACCTATCAGGGGATCATCATCCCCGGCGCGGCGATCGCCTATGGCACCTTTCTGCTGCGCCAGGCCTTCAAAGCCCTGCCCTACGAGGTGATCGAGGCCGCCCGCGTGGATGGCGCCGGCCACCTGCGCACCCTGGTCAGCGTGGTCATCCCGATGGCCCAGCCAGCGATTGTGACCATGGCCCTGCTCTCGCTGGTGGCCAAGTGGAACGACTTCCTCTGGCCGCTGATCGTCACCAACACCGCCAATATGCGCACCCTGCCGATCGGCATCTACTGGCTGCGCAACAGTGAAGGGGTGATCAACTGGGGCGTGGTCATGGCCGGCTCATTGTTTCTGATCATCCCGGTAATGATCGCCTTCCTCTTCGTCCAGCGCTACATCGTCGAGGGCATCGCTGCCGGCGCGGTGAAGGGATGAGTGGCACCTCCGGGGGCGACAGGGCCCCCGTGTGCATACAGATGCTCGTGCGTGAGGAGAAGGTGAAAGGAGATCCCCCGATGGAGCAGCGCAAGCTGACTCGCCGCCAGATGTTGCGGGTGCTCGTGGCCGGCAGCGGCGCCGCCGCCCTGGCCGCCTGTGGCGCGCAGGCGCCCGCCACCGGCCCGGCGCCGACGACCGCCCCCGGCGGCGGTGAGGCCCAGGCCCCGACAACGGCCCCCGCCACCGCGGCTCCAACCGTCGTCAGCCAGACCGGCTCGACCGTGAACATCACCTACTGGGGCTCATTCAGCGGCGGGCTTGGCGAGGCCGAGCAAGCCATGGTCCAGCGCTTCAACGAGGCGCAGAACGAGGTCAAGGTCGAGTACCAGTTCCAGGGCAGCTACGAGGAGACCGCTCAGAAGTTCACCGCGGCGCTGCAGGCCAACGTTATCCCCGACGTGATCCTGCTCTCCGACGTCTGGTGGTTCGGCTTCTACGTGGCCGGCGCCATCGCCGAGCTCGACGGGCTGGCCCAGCAGGCCGCGGTGGACTTTGCCGACTACGAGCCAGTGCTGTTGAACGAGGGCGTGCGCCAGGGCAAGCACTTCTGGATCCCCTTCGCCCGCTCGACGCCGCTCTTCTACTACAACAAGCAACTCTGGGCCGAGGCCGGACTGCCCGACCGCGCCCCCGAGACCTGGGCCGAGTTCAGCGAGTGGGCGCCGAAGCTGGTAGTCAAGGAAGGCGACAAGCTGACGCGGGCTGCCTTCCTGCACCCCAACGGCGCCAGCTACATCGCCTGGCTGTTCCAGGGTGTCACCTGGCAGCACGGCGGGCAGTACTCGCTGCCCGACTTCACAATGACCATGACCGACGCGAATACGGTGCGCGCAGCCCAGTTCTACCAGGACACCGCCAGGAAGCTCGGCTGGGCGACCCTGGTGCAGGAACTCAACAAGGACTTCATTGGCGGCGTCGGGGCGGCCATGCTGGCCTCCACCGGCGGCCTGGCCGGCATCACCCGCGACGCGCCATTCAAGGTCGGGGTGGGCTTCCTGCCCAGGGAGACCAGCTTCGGCTGCTGCACCGGCGGCGCGGGCCTGGCCATCCCCAGCGGCACGCCCGACGAGAAGAAGCTCGCGGCGATGAAGTACATCGCCTTTGCCACCAACCCCGAGCAGGCCGGCATCTGGTCGCGCTCGACCGGCTACATGCCGGTGCGCATCAGCACCAAACAGTCGCCAGAGATGCAGGCCTTCTTCACTGAGAACCCCAACTTCAAGACCGCAGTGGAGCAACTGCCGCTGACCCGCGCCCAGGACGCCGCCCGCGTCTTCGTGCGCAATGGCGACCAGATCATCGGCAAGGGCCTCGAGCGGATCATCGTCAACGGCGAGGCGCCCGCCACCGTCTTCGCCGACGTGAACCAGGAGTTGAGCACCGCCGCGGCGCCGATCCTGGAGGATCTCAAGGCCGTCGAGGGGTAGTACGCCCGTCAACACGCGGGGAGCAGGTGCCCTCTCAGGTATAGGGTTTTTAGGAGTTGCGCCCCCCGGCCCCCCATACCCCCCCCCCCGCAGCGCATCAGGACGCCATCCGCCAGAAACTCTACCCCTGAAAGCGGTCATCCGCCCCCTTTGCCCCCAGGATCTCTTCCAGCATTGCCCCGGCCCGCTCGCGCCCGTGGGCCATCAGGCCCATGATGTGCTCGCGGCTGCGGTCGAGCTTCGAGGCCGGGTCGAGCCCCGCGCTGACCGTGTCGGCCATGGCGAACTCGTGGATGCTGATCTGGCGTTTGGTCGGGTCGTTCAGGAGCTTTTTCGCGATCAGCTCGTTGAAGGTGCGGATCGAGCGGAGTTCCTGGTTAAGCGAGAGGTTGCCGGCGAGTTCGTTGCGGCGGTCCTCGATGTCGGCTACCGTGGTCGGCTCGCGGGCGCGTTCCTGTGGATTGATGCGGATCACCCAGATCTGTTCGGGCTTCTGGTCCGGCTCGACCCCCGAGACAAACTCGCGCACCGGCGGATTCTGCGAGAAGAGCCCGTCCCAGTAGACCTCGTCGCCGATACGAACGGCCTGAAAGGTCTGGGGCAGCGCCGCCGAGGCCAGCGCCGCCTCGACGCTGATCTCGCCCCGCCACGAGTCGAAGGCTTTGAAGTCACCCTTGCGCACCGCGACCGCGCCGATCAGCAGGCGCGGTCTCACGCCGGAGCCCTGTATGAGCTGGTCGAAGGCGACGTGTTTGCTGAGCAGGTACTCCAGATCGACGAACTCGCGGCGCGGGGCCAGGGTCTCGAGCAGCCGGGTGGTGAAGACGGCCTGGGGCGAGTAGGGTGTGGTCCTGAATTCGGGCAGCAGGCCGTTGCCCTGCAAACGCGCGCTGTTGACCACCAGCCCGTTCCAGGCGATCTCGCCCGGCAGTTGCGCCGTGTTGTCCTGCCAGAACGCTTCGAGACGCTCGATGGTTTGCGCGACCGTCCACGTGCCCGCGTGCTGGCGTACCAGCCCGTCCCAGGCCAGCAGGGCGCAGAGGGCGCCCCCCGAGGTGCCGCTGATCTGGCTGATGACGAACCTGCCCGCCGCCTCGCGTAGCAGCACCTGCAGCACCCCGGCGGTAAAGGCGGTCTGGCTGCCGCCGCCCTGGCAGGCGATGGCAATCCGTGGGCCCGTGTGAGCTATGTCTGGCATGGCCTGGCTCCTTATTCATCTGTGGCGGGCCGGAGACCCGCGTACCCAGGTGTGCCAGCAGGATCGTGCAACGCCATACAGGCGTGGTCTACTCGACGAGCGTAGTGTGGCGCGCCGGATCGGGTGCGGCCTGCTCCGCGCGCGCCAGTTCTTCCTCGCGGACGTGAATGGCTCCGCTGATGGGCAGCAGTGGTTCCTCGATACGGTGCTGGCGGGCGTTGAGCCCGGCCAGACGTCATGCGCGCCCCTCCCATTCGATCGGGGCGACCGACCGCGAGGGGCGCTTCGTCGAAACGTCCCTCGCGGCGCGCATATCATCGGATAATCACCGGCAGGTAGACCCGGTTCCAACTCGCCTGGGCCTGCTGTGCGGCGTCTTCGGCCTCGGCGGCGCGCAGGGCTTCCAGGTATGGCGTCAGATCGGTATCGAGCGGGGCGGCGGCGAGGTCGTCCACCTCGGCCGCCAGACCGGCCGGCAGGGTGCCGGTGGCCTGTGCCACCAGCAGCGCGAAGCTCAGCACGATCTCGCTGGCGGTGAAGTTGCAGTGCCCGAAGCGGGGTATCGGGACCACCGTCACCCGCCCGGCCCCCTCGGGACGGGCCTTCAGCCAGTAGCGCAGGCTCTGCTCGAAGAGCACGACTTCGTCCTGGGTCGTGTGGGGCATGACGATCGGGATGCGCGCTCTGCCGCTGGTCTCGTAGTTCGCGCGGATAACGCTCAGCGCCGCCGGGCTGGCGCGGAAACGGGCGACACCCAGGTTCAGCCGCAGGTCGTTGCTGGAGCCCCAGTACCAGCGGGTCATGTTGTCGAAGGGGTTCCCGCCAAGCCGCTGCTCAGCGTCCGCGGCGGAGAGGGCGCTGTAGCGCATCACCGACTGGATGGTGGTGAGTGGCGGATTCGCAGCCTGGAGATCCAGCGGCGCCCTGGTGACCGAGATGAGTTGCCGCGCGGCGGAGGGATTGGCCAGCACGGCGCGCGCAACAGCCGGGCCGTAGCTGGTGTTCCACGCATCCGACGTCGGTGTCAGTTCCTGCGCAGGCGCCAGCGTGCCGGGGAAGAAATAATCGAAGACCACGCGGAAATCGCCCCAGTAGTTCACGTGACGCCGGAAGTCGCCGACGATGCCGCAGGCGGCCAGGGCGCCCGCGAATGTGTCGGGGTGCCGCTCGGCCAGCAGGGTGGCGATCAGGCCGCCCATAGACGCCCCGGTAATGTAGACCCGACCCCGGTAGGGCTGACCGGTGGATGCCTGATAGCCATCCTTGAAGACCGCCAGCAGTGCGAGCAGATCCTGCTGCGCCTGGGGCACCACCAGGCCATTTTCGGCGTAGGTGGTGGCGGCGAAGGCGTAGCCCAGGCGCTGCACCAGCTCTGGCAAGGCGATCGGCGGATCGCCCGGCAGTTCATCCTGGAAGGTCAGCGGGTCGCCGTGGAGCACGTAGCCGTGGGCCCAGAGCACCAGGTCGCCGTTCCAGCCGCTCGTGGGGACGCAGATCCTGGACTGTGCCCCGCTCGATAGCGCGCCCTCAACGCATGCTCCGGGAACCGGGGGGACAGGCGCGACGGGCGCCGCCCGGGTGGGGCGGATTCCGCCAGCGCCGGCGATCAGGGCAACCAGGAGCGTAACCAGCACCACCCATCGCGAACGCATACGCTACCTCCTTCCGTATCAGCCGCACGGACCGTTCACCACGCAACGTCGCGTCATGCCGTCGCGCAGCGCCGTCGGGGAGGCGCAATGCTTGCGGCGGGCATGGGGGCGCGGGGAACCCGGTTGTCCCATAGTCACGTCAGGTCCTGTTGGCGGGGTACGCACCGCCGGTAAGGGCATGGACAACCCGGGTTCCCCATTGAAGACATGGTTTCGCAGTGCGACCGTTCCTGGTCACCGTTGGGCGGCGGTGCAGGGGGCGCAGCGCTCAGCGATCCCGTTGGTCCGCCCGTGACGGGGGCGCGCCCTGGCGCAACCAGCAGGAGTCTGCCGCCCGTGGCGGGGGCGTAGGGAGGCGCAGCCTCCCCGCCAACGGTAACAGAGGGGGTGAACCATGTCTTCGATCAGCATGCCCAGTATAGCACTGCCCGACAGCACGTCAATAACAATGATGAAGCGTAGTTTAACCAGCATTTAAACCTAAATTTACCAAAACATCATCTTCTAGTAGTACGATAGCCTGCGTACCAGGCACGTAGAGGAAGGCGCGACGGGGGTGAGCCGTGTGGTTGCCAGGGGGCAACGCGGTGTGCCTCCAGGTTCGAGGACGCCAGTGCCGACCAGGCGCTGGTGGCTTGCCCTGTCGCACGAAAAGGAGGCCAAGGATGCTTCAGCGTGTCGCGTTCCATCATCGGTGGCTGTTGCTCGTGGTCGTGCTTCTCCTGGCGCTGGCGGCCCTGCCCGCTGCCGCGCCCATCGCTCAGGCGCAGACGGCCCCCTATGTGGAGTTGCGCGGCTGGGCCGTGCTGCCCGCCGACACCTTCGCCGCCGGCCCGCCCGCGGGCTTTGCCATTGGCCCGGCGAATGGTCGCCAACCGCCCTTCGCCAGGCAACCGGTGCAGGGCTTCAGTTCCGTGCTGCCCCTCTGGAACGGCAACTGGCTCGGCCTTTCCGACAACGGCTTCGGCGCCAAAGGCAACAGCCCCGACTACCGACTACGCTGGTATGAAATCAAGGCTGATTTCAACCGCGGTAGTGTGGGTGTCGTTGGGTACACTGAGATGAGCGATCCGAAGCGCCTCGTGCCCTTCCCCATCGTCAACGGCAATGGCGACCGGGTGCTCACCGGCGCTGATTTTGATCCCGAGTCCTTCCGCCAGGCCCCCGACGGCACGTTCTGGGTCGGCGATGAGTTTGGTCCCTTCCTGTTGCATCTGGATGCCCAGGGCCGCCTGCTCGAGCCGCCCTATCCCACGCCCGTCCCCCCCGCGCTACGGCCCTTCGCCCGCGGGCTTGCGGTGGTGAAATCCCCCGAACATCCCGACTTCGTGGCCCTACCCACGCCCGAGGCGCGTCGCGCCGCCGCCAATCTGCCCACCAGCCGCGGTTTCGAGGGCATGGCCCTGAATGCCAGCGGCACCCGTCTCTACCCGCTGCTCGAAGGGCCGCTCTTCGACGACCCGGTGCGCAACCGGCTGCTCCTGCGCGAGTTCGACCTGGCAACCAGACAGTACACCGACCGGATCTGGTTCTACCCGATGGAGGCGCCCAACCATGCCATCGGCGACCTGACCGCGATCAACGACCGCGAGTTTCTGGTCATCGAGCGTGATGGCGGCGAAGGTCCCACCGCGCTCTTTAAGCGCATCTACCTGGTGAGCCTCGACCGCGTGAGCGAGGGCAGCCTGCTGCAGAAGGAACTTGTGGTAGACCTGATGCAGATCGCCGACCCGAACAAGCTCACCCGGGCCGAAGAAGGCGCCTTCGGCTTTGGCTCGATCTTCAAGTTCCCCTTCGTTACCATTGAAGCTGTCTATCCGGTGGATAGCCGCACGCTGCTGGTGCTCAACGACAACAACTACCCCTTCAGCGCGGGCCGGCGCCCGGGCCTGGCCCCCGACGATAACGAGTTCATCCTGGTGTATCTGCCGAAGAGCTTGAATCTGAAGCGAGGGTAGCGGTGTGGTTGGGGCGAAGACACCTCTTCGCCCTAACCACAATACCTTTTTCAAATAAGCGCTTCGCCCCCTCCCCAGCCCTCCTTTCAGGGGTAGCGTTTCTGGCGGATGGCGTCCTGATGCGCTGCGTGCCCTCACCCCCCTCCCCCCCTCTCCCAGCCTGGGAGAGGGGGGTATGTTG
>JACAEO010000427.1 GCA_013388805.1 Chloroflexota bacterium | reverse complement strand
GGCGCACCGCAACGCCAGATTCTGGCCCCCTCCCCTGGCAGGGGAGGCGGTCGGCGGGTGAGGGCCCGCCGCTACGAGAGGCGCTCGAAGATGCCCGCCGCACCCATGCCCCCGCCGATGCACATTGTGACCAGGCCGTAGCGTCCGCCGCGCTGCTCCAGCTCGTCGAGGATCTGCACGGTCAGCTTGGCGCCCGTGCAGCCCAGCGGGTGGCCGAGCGCGATCGCCCCACCGTTGACGTTGACCTTGTCCATATCCATGCCCAGTTCGCGGATCACCGCCAGGGCCTGGGCCGCGAAGGCCTCGTTCAGCTCGATCAGGTCGATGTCGCTGAGGTTGAGCCCGGCCAGCTTGAGCGCCTTTGGCACGGCCACTACCGGGCCGATCCCCATCACCTCGGGGGCGACGCCGCCCACGGCGAAGCTCAGGAAGCGTGCGCGCGGCTTGAGGCCGAGGGCCTCGGCCTTCTCGCGGCTCATCACCACCACCGCCGCCGCCCCGTCGCTGGTTTGCGAGCTGTTGCCGGCGGTGACGCTGCCATTGATGTGGAAGACGGGCCTGAGCTTTGCCAGGGCCGCCGCCGACGTGTCGGCGCGCGGGCCCTCATCCTGGTCGAAGCTGAAGCGCCTGGTCACCCGCTTGCCCTCAGCATCGAGTTCCACAAGCTCCACCTCGACCGGCACGATGCCCGGCGCAAAGCGGCCCTCCTGCTGGGCGCGCAGCGCCTTCTGGTGCGAGCTCAGGGCGAAGGCGTCCTGGTCCTCGCGGCTGATCTTGAACTCGCGGGCAACGTTCTCGGCCGTGAGGCCCATACCGATGTAGACGGCAGGGTCGTGCTCAGCCAGGTAGGGATTAGGCGAGAAATCGTTGCCGCCCATCGGCACCATGCTCATGCTCTCGGCGCCGCCTGCGACCACCACATCGAACTGGCCGGTGATGATCTGCTGGGCGGCCATAGCGATTGTCTGCAGGCCCGAGGCGCAGAAGCGATTGACGGTGATGCCGCAGACGCTATCGGGCAGGCCGGCGCGCTGGGCGACGATGCGGCCCAGGTTCATGCCCTGCGGCTCCTCAGGCATGGCACAGCCCATGATCACATCCTCGACCTCGCGCGGGTCGAGCCCCGGCGCCCGCTCGATCGCGGCCTTGACAACGATGGCTCCCATGTCGTCGGGGCGCACGGTGCGCAGCGTCCCCCGTGGGGCCTTGCCGACGGCGGTGCGCGCCGCGCTGACGATGACTGCTTCTTGCATGGGTGTCTTACTCCTCAGGAACATCATTGAAGGTCACGTCTGGTTGGTTGTGGACGGCTTTGCTGTCCACAACCAACCAGCAAAGAGTCGTTCTTGGCGGTCTCCAGACCCGCAGCCCCCACCGCCGGAAGACGGGCGCTTCAGTTCCGCAGCGGCTTGCCGGTCTTGAGCAGGTGCAGCGCCCGCTCCTGGGTCTTCGGCTGCCTGGCCAGTTCGATCAGCGTGGCCCGTTCCATGTCCAGGATGTACCACTCGTCGACGAACTGGGGGCTGCTCAGGTCGCCGCCACAGAGCACGTAGGCCAGCTTGTCGGCCATAAAGCCCTCGTACTCGGTGGCATAGCCGCCCTGCACCATCTGGTAGATGGCGATCCGCGCCGCGGCGAGCCCCTCACGTCCGAGGGCATAGCAGCGCTTCTCGCGGGCGGGCGGCTCGTAGCCGCTGGACGCCAGGCGCAGCACCTCGCGCTTGGCCTCGCCGATCAGGTAGTCCTGGTTGAAGATGATCCGGTCGCCCGGGCGCAGGAAGCTCATATCGCGGGCCTCGTGGGCACTGGTCGCAACTTTGGCCAGTGCAATGGTCTCAAAGGCCTGCTGGAGGGCCTTGAGCGGGTCGGCGCCGTTGCGCGCGGCCTCGCCGATCAGGCGCGCGTTCAGCTCCTTGCAGCCGCCCCAGGCCGGGATGATCCCGACGCCGAACTCGACCAGGCCGATGTACGTCTCGGCGGCGGCCACAGTGACGGCACTGTGCATCGACAGCTCAGCGCCGCCGCCCAGCGTCTGGCCGAAGGGCGCGGTGACCACTGGCTTGGGCGAGTAGCGCAGGTCGAGCATCAGGTTCTGGCCGAGGTGCAGCAACTCATCGACCGAGTCCCAATCGCCGACCTGGGCGGCCGCGCCCAGGCTCGAGACATCGGCACCGGCAGAGAAGCGCGGGCCCTGGTTGCCGATCACCATGCCGACCCAGCGCGGATCTTTCAGTTCGGCGAGCGCGGTGAGCAGCATCTCGAGCACCGAGCCGCTAATGACATTGGCCTTGGAGTGGATCTCGAAGCAGAGCACGCCGTCGCCGAGGTCGATCAGGCTGGCATCATTGTTACCGGCGACCTCCTTGCCGGCCTCCTTGAGCGCGGCCAGGTCGATCTCGCGCGGGTCGCGCACGATCGGCTCGTGGCGGCCAGTGGCCACGTTGTAGGCGGCGCCGTCCTTGTAGAAGCGGGCGTCGCCCTTTGCAACCAGCTGCTCAACCCAGGTGGGCAGCGCGATACCGCGGCTCTGCATCAGGTCGGCGGTGGCGGCGACGCCCAGGGCATCCCAGATCTGGAACGGGCCGAGCTCGTGGGCGAAGCCCCAGCGCATCGCGTTGTCCACGTCGGCGACACTGTCGGCGATCTCGGGGAGCCGGCGCGCCGCGTAGCCGAGCATGGGCAGAATGGTCTGGGCCACCAGGGCAGCCGCGCGGTCGTCGGGCTGTTCGGCGCTGCGCGCGATCATAAAGCGCAGCCGCTCGGGAAGCGCCTTGATCGCCTTTGCCTCCGTGATGAAGGCATCAACCGTTGCCGTGCCCGTGGGCGCCACATAGTCGAAGCGCTTCAGGTCCAGCGGCCAGAACTCGCGCTTACCGTCGGCCTTGACCTCCTTGTAGAAGCCCTGGCCGGCCTTGCGGCCCAGCTTGCCGGCGGCGACCATGCGGTCGAGCAGGTCGGTGGCCTTGAGCGTCTCGCGGCTCTCGTCGTCGGGGACGGCCGGGTAGAGATTGTTGGCCACGTGGGCCATAATGTCGAGGCCGACCACATCGAGCAGGCGGAAGGTGGCGGTGTTGGGGCGGCCGAGCAGCGGGCCGGTGAGCGCATCGACCTCCTCGACGGTGTAGCCCTGCGACTCGATGAAGTGCAGGTCGCTCATCGCGGCGAAGACGAGGATACGGTTGCCGATGAAGTTGGGCCGATCCTTGCAGATCACCACGCCCTTGCCCAGGCGGTCCTCGGCGAAGCGGCGGAAGGCAGCCACGACCGTCGGGTCGGCATCGTCGCCGGGGATGAGTTCGAGCAGCTTGAGATAGCGTGGCGGGTTGAAGAAGTGGGTGCCGAAGAAGTGCCGTTTAAACTCCGCGCTACGGCCCTCGGCGATCAGGGCGATCGGGATGCCCGAGGTGTTGGTGGTGACGATCGCGCCCGGCTTGCGCACGGCCTCCAGGCGTTCCATGAGCGCCTGTTTGGGGCCGAGTTGTTCAATGATCGCCTCGACGATCCAGTCGCACTCAGCAAGTTTCGCGAAGTCGTCCTCGGTATTGCCCAGGCTGATCAGCTCGGCGCTCCGCTCATTGTACAGATTAGACGGCCGGGCCTTGCGCATGCGGTCGTAGCCGCCCTGCACAATCCGATTGCGAACGGCGGGGTGCTGCAACGTCAGCCCCTTCGCCTCCTCCTCCGGGGTGAGCTTGTCGGGCGGTACATCCAGCAGCAGTACGGGCAGGCCCGCGCCGGCGACCAGGCCGGCGATGGCAGCGCCCATCGTGCCGGCGCCGATCACGGCGACACGCTTCAACTGGTCCTGCATCGGGTCCTCCTTGACCGTGGCAATAGGGAGACGGTAAGACGCGGCGCGTCATGGATGCGGCCATGATACCACATCTCCGCCGGGCGTGGTAGGGGCGGGGACGCGACCCCAGGGCTGATGCAACATCGATACTGCTGGCGAACTCCCTCGTGGGCGTGGCTGGGTGCGCGGGCGTCCCGCGCGCATGCGGGCCGGAGGCCCGCGTACCCGGGTTTGACGGGAGGACTATCGGTTATCGGCTATCTCCGCCGGCAGCGCGTAGACCCCGGCCGGGTCGAGGCGGAGCGCGACGGCGCTTCCCGGCGCTCCCGGCGGCGTGTCCAGCTCGAAGCTCAGCGCGACCCCGCCGGGGTGCTGGAGTCCCACCCGGTAGACCCGCCCACGAAACTGGCTCTCGCTGAGCGTGCCGGTCACGACCGTGCCCGTCGCGCTGTCTACCGGCTGTGCGGCGTCGGGGTAGATCACCACGGCGGCCGCCGCGCCCGGGCGCATGTCGTCGGCCAGGCGGCACGCCAGCGCGCCGAGCGCGGTTGCCACGCGCCCGTTGGCCTGGACCACCCCGGCGACGATGTTGCTCAGCCCCAGGAAGCGGGCCGCCCAGACGCTGGCCGGCTGGTGGTAGATCGTTTCCGGCGACCCGATCTGCTCGAGGCGCCCCGCGTTGAGCAGCGCCACCACGTCGGCCAGGGCGAAGGCCTCCTCCTGGTCGTGGGTGACATAGAGCGCGGTGACGCCCACAGCGCGGAGGATGGCCCGCAACTCCTCCTGGAGCCGCTCGCGCAGCGTCCGGTCGAGGGCCGCCAGTGGCTCGTCGAGCATCAGCAGGCGCGGGCGCGGGGCCAGGGCGCGGGCCAGGGCCACCCGCTGCCGCTCGCCGCCCGATAGCTCGTAGACGCGGCGTGGGCCGTAGCCTCGCAAACCCACCAGGTCGAGCAGGTCGTGTACGCGGGCGGCGCGCTCCTCACGGCCCAGTTTCTGCATCCGTAGCCCGAAGGCCACATTGCCGGCCACATCCAGGTGCGGGAAGAGCGCGTAGTCCTGGAACATCAGGCCGAAGCCGCGCAGGTGCGGCGCCAGCTGATCCACCGGTTCGCCCGCCACCCGAACACTGCCGGAGTCGGCCGGCTCCAGCCCGGCCACGATGCGCAGCAGGGTCGTCTTGCCGCAGCCCGAGGGGCCGAGCAGTGCCGCCACCGTCCCGGCCTCCACGCTCAGGCTCACCCCGCGCAGCACCTGGAGTTCGCCATAGGTCTTGGTGATCTGCTCAAGCTCAAGGAACGCCATCGTCGGCAGCGGCGCGCAGCGCCGCCACGGCGGCCTGCTGGCTCGTCCATTTCAGCGGGGGCAGTTCGGCGAGCGGAACGACCCGGGTGTTGCGCCCCTCGTGGCTGCCGGTCAGCGTGCCGCCGATGCTCTCGCTCACGAAGCTGAACACCAGGTAGTAGAGCAGCGGGTCGCCATAGGAGGGGCTGTGGGTGTAGGTAAGAAAGCGCGGCGCGGCGAGGCGCAGCCCGGTCTCCTCCTCACCCTCGCGCGCGGCCGCCTCCGCCGGGTCCTCGCCATACTCCACGTGGCCGATCGGCAGGTGCCAGATCCCCCGGTCGGGCTCGATATCGCGCTGCACCAGCACCACCCCGCCCTGGTGCAGGATCACCACCGTGGCTGCGATGTTCGGCTGCGGGTAGTGGATCCAGCCACAGGCCGGGCAGCGCTGGCGGGGCAACGCGTGCAGCTCCACGATCGCCAGCGGCGTCGCGCAGCGCGGGCAGAAGCGGAAGCGGTAGCGCTCGGGATATTCGTCGATGGTTGGCAAGCGTGACATTGGGAGTGAACGCACGTTTCAGAACCCGGTACCGTTTGTCCCTCCGAGCAGCAGTTCGCGCAGATCCGCGACGCTCCGGGCGATGGCGTCGGGCCCGGCGGCCGCCAGCGACTCGGCGGTTCCGTAGCCATAGCTCACCGCGATGCAGGGCAGGCCGTGGGCCCGGGCCCCGGCGACATCATAGGCGGTATCGCCGACCATCACGCAGGCCTGCCGCTCACCGGGCGCAAGCTGGTCGAGCGCCGCGGCGATGATGTCGGCCTTGGCGCTCAGGCTGGCATCGAGCGAGGCGCCGTAGGTCGCGTCGAAGTAGGGCGCCAGCTGGAAGTGATCGAGGATGGCCTGCGCTACGCTGTGCAGCTTGGAGGTGGCGAGCACCAGGCGTTTCCCGGCCGTCCGCAGTTCGCTCAGCAGCTCGGGGATACCGCTGTAGACCCGGTTTTCGTACATGCCGATCGTACCATAGCGCGCGCGATAGGCGGCCACGCCCTGCCGGGCCAGGGCCTCATCGCCCAGGTAGGCGCGGAAGCTGTCCTGGAGCGGCGGGCCAATCCAGGTGCGCAGGGTGGCCTCGTCAGGCGGATGCACGCCCAGCTGCCTGAGGGCGTGGATGAAGGTGCGGGTGATCCCGAGGTACGGGTCTGTCAGCGTCCCGTCGAGATCGAACAGAATGGCGCGGTAGCGAGGGCTGCTCATAGCTGCTCACTATACCACCCGTTTTTCCAGGTCACAACTCCGGCGCCGCCGCGGGCGCCATGCTATAATGATACTCAGATCCCCTTGCGCTCCTCACGCTGACCCCAGCCCGGCGCCGGCACCCGGCGTCTGAATTGGTCCGACAGAAAGGCATCGTTGAGCATGCTCACCTCTATCAGCGACGTGCGCGACCGCCTGGCGACCCAGCAGTACATTGCCTCCGACGAGATCGCCACCGCGATGTTCCTCGCCGACCGGCTCGGTAAGCCGCTGCTTGCCGAGGGCCCCGCCGGTGTCGGCAAGACCGAACTGGCCAAAAGCTGGGCCGGCGCCACCGGCCGCGAGCTGATCCGTCTGCAGTGCTACGAGGGCCTCGATGAGACCAAGGCCCTCTACGAGTGGGAGTACGCCAAGCAACTGCTCTATACCCAGCTGCTCCGCGAAAAACTCAGCGACCTGCTGGGCGACGCGCGGACGCTGCGTGAGGCCGCCGACCGGCTCGCCAGTGAGGAGGACGTTTTCTTCTCCGAGCGCTTCCTGCTGCCGCGCCCCCTGCTGCGGGCGCTCACCAGCGAGCAGCCCGTGGTGCTGCTGATCGATGAGATCGACCGCGCCGATGCCGAGTTTGAGGCCTTCCTGCTCGAGGTGCTCAGCGACTTCCAGGTCTCGGTCCCCGAGCTGGGCACGATCAAGGCGCGCCATATGCCCACCGTGCTGCTCACCTCCAATAATACCCGTGAGCTGAGCGAGGCGCTCAAGCGCCGCTGCCTCTACATTCACATCGATTACCCCGACCTCGAGAATGAGCTGCGCGTGGTGCAACTCAAGGTCCCCGGCCTGGCTCCGCGCCTGGCGCGCCAGGCGGTCGAACTGGTGCAGCGCCTGCGTGGCATGGACCTGAAGAAGCACCCCAGTGTAAGCGAGACCCTCGACTGGGCGCGCGCGCTGCTCGAGCTCAACAGCAAGCAGCTCGACCAGGCCACGCTCGACAATACGCTCAGCGTGCTGCTCAAGTACGAGAGCGACATCCAGCGCGCCCGCCGCGCGCTCCAGGGCGGCGCCGAGCGGCCCGACCGGCCCGACCGGCCCGACCGGCCCGACCGGCCCCGCGGTGGCTATCGTGGCGGCGAGTGGAATAATTAGCCCGGCGGGTAGCGACGGCCCGCCAGGCTGTCGTTGCCGCCGCGATGAGGAAATGTGTGGACCGCCGCATCACCGAATTCATCGCCGCCCTGCGCGCCGCCGGCGTGCGGATCAGCCTCGCCGAGACGGCTGACGCCATGCGCGCCATCGAGCAGGCCGGCATCACCGACCGCGAGCTCTTCCGCCTGGCGCTGCAGGCCAGCCTGATCAAAGACGCGAAGGACTTCGCGACCTACCGCGAGCTCTTTCCGCTCTACTTCGGCAAGGATGCCCCGCCACCACTGCAACAGCCCGGCGGTGGTCAACTCTCCGACGAGCAGCGTGAGCAGTTGATGCAGCAGCTCCAGCAGATGCTCGCCCAGCTCAGCCCGCAGCAGCTTGCCCAGCTCTTCCGCGCGATGATGACCGGCCAGCCCATGTCCGGCCAGGAGATGCGCGGCATGCTCGGCCAGATCGCTCCGCCGAGCATGACCAACCAGCGCTACCGCGAGTGGATGACCCGCCAGGCGCTGCGCGAGCTCCAGTTCAACAAGCTGGACCAGGCGCTGCGCGAGCTGCTCGAGCAACTGCGCCAGCAGGGCATGTCCGCCGAGGCCCTGCGCGCCATCGAGCAGGCGGCGCGCGCGAACCAGCAGGCCCTGGCCGAGCAGATCGGCCAGGAGGTCGCCCGGCAGATGGCCGCCATGGCCCGCGGCGAAGGCCGCGCGCGCCCGCGCCAGCACGCGGAGGCCGAGTTGCTCGATCGCCCCTTCGAGCGCCTCGACGAGCGCGATGCCGACGATATGCGCAAGGTTGTCAACCGCCTCGCTGCCCGGCTGCGCACTCGCCTGGCGCTACGCCAGCGCCGCGGCAAGACCGGCACGCTCGATGCCAAGAACACCATCCGCACCAATCAACGTTTCGGCGGCGTGCCCATGATCGTGCGCCATCGCAAGCGTCACCTCAAACCCAAGCTGGTGGTCTTGTGCGACCGCAGCGTCTCGACCCAGCACGTGATGACCTTCATGCTGCTGATGATCTACTCGCTCCACGACCAGCTCAGCCGCACGCGCTCCTTTGCCTTCATCGACCGGCTCTACGATATGACCATGTACTTTGCCGAGTCCCGCCCGGAGGTGGCGATCGAGCGCGTGCTCGAGCAGATCCGCCCGACCCGCAGCTACAGCACCGACCTCGGCAGCGCGCTGGACGAGTTCGTGCGTGACCATCTGAGCGTCGTCGATCACCGCACCACGGTGATCATCCTCGGCGATGCGCGCAACAACGAGAACGATCCCGGCCTGGCGGCCTTCAGCCAGATCTGCCGCCGCGCCCGCCGGGTGGTCTGGTTTGCCACCGAGGAGCGCTATAAGTGGGGCGTCTACGACCCCGGCTCGCTCAGCAGCGACATCTATAAGTATGCGCCCATGTGCGACGCTATGCACGAGGTCACCAACCTGCGCCAGCTCGCCGAGGCGATCGACCGGCTCTTCGTGCGCCCGTAGCCCGCAGCATCATCGCGTGGGGTGGGGGCGGCGCCACCCCACATCCCACCGCCACTGGCAGCCGTTGACAGCGCCGCGCCCTGATGGTACGATACGCCTGATTTCTTGAGTAGTTTACTCTACATTACGGCGGAACGATGCGTATCTCCAGCAAGGGCGACTACGGTCTGCGAGCTCTGTTCGACCTTGCCCAGCGCTACGGCGAAGGACCGATCCAGAGCGACGACATCGCCACGCGCCAGGGCATTCCCGTCAATTACCTCAACCAGTTGCTGATCACCATGCGCCGCGCCGGCCTGATCGACAGCCTGCGCGGCCCCCAGGGCGGCCACATGCTTGCTCGCGCCCCGGAGACGATCACGCTGCGCGAGGTGCTCACCGTGCTCGAAGGGCCGCTGCTCCCCGACGAGCCGGGCCGCGAGACAAGCCCGCCTGCCATCCCCGAGGATCACGCCCTGATCGACGAGCTCTGGGCCGAGTTGCGGGAACGCATCGAGCGCCTGCTCGCCGAGACCACGCTCGATGATCTCTGCCAGCGCAAGCGCCAGCGCTCGGGCTCGGTGATGTACTACATCTAGTACCAACACCGTGCACACGAGCTCTCCGCCCCCCACCCCAAACCCTCTCAGGTGGAGGGTTTTTGGGAGTTGCGCCCCCAGGCCCCGCATACCCCACCCCCCTCCCCCCTCCTCTGCCAGGGGAGGAAACCAGACTCTGGCGTTGCGG
>JACAEO010000416.1 GCA_013388805.1 Chloroflexota bacterium | reverse complement strand
CCTCCCCCCACCCCAGCCAGGGGAGGGGGGAGGGGGGTGGGGTATGCGGGGCCTGGGGACGCAACTCCCAAAAACCCTACACCTGAGAGCACCCCAACCCTCCCGCACGCGCAGGGCTGTTGCAACAGCCCTGATGTCACACCGTCATACCCCAGGGCAACTGCAACGTCGCTCTGCCCTCACGCCCGGCCAGTAAACCGGCGGGCGCCTCAGTCCAAAGCCCGCCGGCGCGGGCGTGACCGTCCACGCAGGTGGCCTGCGCACCAGGAGCCGGGCCATTTACGGCCCCGGCACGGCGCCACGAACAGACGTTGCACGATACTGCTGGCAAACGCCGTTTTGCCCACGCCGGGTGCGCGGGCGTCCCGCCCGCATGCGGGCCGGAGGCCCGCGTACCCAGGTTTGCCAGCAGTATCGTTGCACCAGCCCTGCCCGCGCGCGGAAGAGGCATGCCCCTATGCCTGGTCTTGTGGTACAGTAGAGCAGGTATTTCCTGGACCAGTCAAGGATCGGGGCGCCTCGCACCCCGAGCGTAGGTATGCAGCTCCCCCTCCAGGCCCGCCGGCGTGGGCTCGTCGCCTTGATGGCGACACTGTTCCTGATGTACGCCGGATTCTTCATGGTCATCCCGCTGGTGTCGGTCTACTACGTGGAGCAGCTGGGCTTCGCGGCGGCACTGGTCGGCATGGCGCTGGCCACGCGGCAGTTGCTGCAGCAGGGCTTCACCCTGGTTGGCGGCGTCCTCGCCGATCGCTTCGGGGTGCGCGGGCTGATTGGCGTGGGGGTGCTGGTGCGGGCGCTTGGCTTTGTCAGCCTGGCCTGGGCCATGTCGCCGGCGCTCCTCTTTCTGGCGATGGTCCTCTCGGCTGCGGGGGGCGCGCTGTTCGAGGCCCCCAGCCGGGCAGCGATTGCCGCGCTCACCCGCGAGGAGGAGCGCGCGCGCTTCTACTCGCTCAGCGGCGTGATCAGTGGCCTGGGCATGACCATTGGCCCGCTGCTGGGGGCGCTGCTGCTACGGCTCAACTTCCAGGCCGTGGCGCTGGGGGCGGCGGCCTGTTTCGGGCTGATCTTTGTGGTGACGTTGCTGCTGCCACCCATCCGCGTCGCGGCCGAGCGGCAACCGATGGCCTACGGGCTCAGCCTGGTGCGGCACGATCCGACCTTTCTGGTCTTCACGGCGCTGACCATGGGCTACTGGTTTATGTGGGTCCAGCTCACCCTGAGCCTGCCGCTCGCCGCCGGGCGGCTCAGCGGCAGCACCGATGCGGTCGGCGCCGTCTATGCGCTGAACGCGGGGATGACGGTGCTGCTCCAGTACCCTATCCTCCGCAGTGTCGAGCGCTGGCTACGCCCGCTGCCCATCCTGATCCTTGGCAAGGCGTTGATGGCGCTCGGCCTGGGCGCCGTCGCCGTCGCCCCCAGCCTGGGTGTGCTGCTGGGCTGTGTCGTGATCTTCACCCTCGGCTCGATCCTGGCCACGCCAGTCCAGCAGAGCATCACCGCCTCGCTGGCCGACCCACGGGCGCTCGGCTCGTACTTCGGGGTGAACGCGCTGGCCCTGGCCTTCGGCGGGGCGCTGGGCAACCTGGCCGGGGGCCTGCTCAGCGATGCGGCCCGGCGGGTCGGCCAGCCGGCGCTACCCTGGCTCACCTTCGCCCTGGTGGGCCTTGGCAGCGCCATCGGCCTGGCGATGCTCGCCGAGCGCCTCCAGCATCAGCGGTCGACCGCTCATCTCGTGCGTGTCACGCAGTCACAGCAGCCGGGGTAGGGCCAGCGGCCTCACCCCGGGAGGAGCATGTTATGCCCGCGCCCAACAACCGATTCGCCTTCTTCAACGGAGCGTTTGTGCCGATCGAGCAGGCCACCGTGAGCGTGATGACCAATACGCTCAACTACGGCACCGGCTGCTTTGAGGGTATCCGTGGCTACTGGGTCCCTGAGGAGGAGCAACTCCTGGTGTTTCAGCTACAGGCCCATATGGAGCGGTTGCACCGCTCGGCGCGCATCCTCTTTATGCAGCTGCCATACACGGTGGACGAGCTGTGCACGATTGCGCTCGAACTGCTCCGCCGCGAGGGCTTCCGCGAGGATGTCTACATTCGCCCGCTGGTCTACAAGCGCGACCCGGCGATTGCCGTGCAGATGAACGGCCTGAACGATGCGTTTACCATGTTCGCGCTGGGCTTTGGCCAGTACCTCGCCGGCTCGGCGGTGAAGGCCTGTGTCTCGTCCTGGCGACGTATCGACGACAACATCATCCCTTCACGGGCCAAGGCCTGCGGGGCGTATATCAACTCGGCCCTGGCCAAGACCGAGGCGCTGCTCAACGGTTACGACGAGGCAATCGTCCTCGGCGGCGACGGGCAGGTCTCCGAGGCGAGCGCGGCCAACCTGTTCATCGTGCGTGGCGGCGCGCTGATCACCCCGCCGCTCACCAGCGATGTGCTCGAGGGCATCACGCGCCAGGTCGTCGCCCAGCTGGCCCGCGACCAACTCGGCCTGAGCGTGGTCGAACGGCCGATCGACCGCACCGAGCTCTACGTGGCCGACGAGGCCTTCTTCTGTGGCACGGGCGCGGAGCTCAAGCCGATCATCGAGATCGACCGGCGCATGATCGGCTCTGGCCAGATCGGCCCGATCAGCAGCGCGCTGGTCCAGCTCTACGCCGACACGGTACGTGGCCGTATCAGCGAGTACCGCGGGTGGTGCACGCCGGTGTATGTCTAGTACCAATACCTTTTGCAACGAAGGCGCTGCGCGCGGCACGGCCCCCCGCCCAACCTCCTCTCAGGTGGAGGGTTATTGGGCGTTGCGCCCCCAGGCCCCGCATACCCCACCCCCCTACCCCCTCCCCTGCCAGGGGTGGGGGCCAGAATCTGGCGTTGCGG
>JACAEO010000415.1 GCA_013388805.1 Chloroflexota bacterium | reverse complement strand
GTGTTGGGCGTGGGCAGTGTTTCAACGTCAGGAACCCTTTGATCCGGTCAAAGCATCACCGAAAGCGGCACTGGCCACTTGACACGAATGAGAGAATCTCTCCCAACCTGGGAGAGGGGTAGGGGGGTGAGGGCAAGCAGCGTATCAGGACGCCATCCGCCAGAAACGCTACACCTGAGAGGCCACCCGCCCGGCCCCGTTCGGGCGCCCGGTGTGGCCGCGGCGCGTGCAAACACATCCGCTATGCCCGACACCTGGCGCATGCGGTTGCGCGCTGGCGCGGGGGCCGCGTACAATGCAGGGGTCTGCACGGTCCGTGGGACCCAGCGGTGCGCGCAGCAGCGAGAAAGGGCGAGGCGTGTTTCCTGTCGGTGATGAGAATCCTACCTGGTATACTCCGCTGGTGACGCGGACGCTGGTCGTGGTCAACCTGATTATCTTTGTGTTCCAGATCCTGGCCGACCCGGCATTCACTCTGCGCTGGAGCTTCGTACCGCTCGAGTTGACCGCGCTGCTTGAGGGGCGTGGCCACCCGGGCGTGGTGGTGACTGTGTTCACGGCCATGTTCCTGCATGGCAGTCTGGCGCACCTGGTAGGCAATCTGCTGTTCCTCTGGATCTTCGGCGACAACATTGAGGATCAGCTAGGCCACGTGGGGTACCTGATCTTCTACCTGCTCTGCGGCATCGCGGCAACCATCACCCAGTATGTCACGGGGCCGCTCTCGGCAATCCCGAACCTCGGGGCCAGTGGAGCGATCTCAGGGGTGCTGGGCGCCTATATGCTGCTCTACCCAGGGGCGCGGGTGCAGGTGTTCATCTGGCCGCTGTCGCTGTTCTTCGGAACGGTTGGCGTCCCGGCGCTGATCTGGCTCGGGGTCTGGTTTCTGATGCAGCTCTTTCTGGGGGTGCAGGACCTGGGGCGGATGGCCGAGGGCGGGGTCGCCTTCTGGGCGCACGTTGGCGGCTTCGTGGCCGGGCTGGCGCTGATCCTGGTCATGCCACGGCGCCGCCCGCCGATCCGGCACCCCGGCGAAACGACCTGGCGGTGAGATCGCACGCGCTGGTGACGCCGGTGGATATACCGGCATTCGGCGGGAACCTTTCAACGAGGGATACCATTCAGATGGACTATGTCATCGAGGGAGAGATCGCCCAGTGGGTCCGGCTCGCATTCGCGCCGGGCGAGGCGGCCTGGCTCAGTAAAGGGGCGTTGATGGCCTACTCGGAGGGGGTGCAGTGGCGCCCGCGGGTGCCAGGCGGGCTTGGTAGCGCGGTGCGCCGCTCGCTGGCGGGCGAGGGGATCGCCCTGACCTACGCCGAGGCCCAGGGCGCGGGGCAGTTCGCGCTCATCACCGCCAATGCGCCGGGCCACGTGGCAGTGTGGAACCTGGCCGATGGGCCGGTCATTGCCACACGGGGCTCGTTTCTCGCCGCCTGGGGCGACGAAGTGGACATCAGCGTGATCATCGCGCGCCGCGCGGGGGCGGCCCTCTTTGGCGGGGCCGGGCTCTTTCTGCAGCGCATCGCCGGCCAGGGCACTGTTCTGCTCCACGGCAGCGGCGACTTCGATCGCCGCGAGCTGGCCCAGGGCGAGCACCTGATGGTCAGCACCGGCAACCTGGCGGCCTTCGCCGATAGTGTGGACTACGACATCCAGTCGGTCGGCAGCCTGCAGCGCATGGTCTTTGGCGGCGAAGGCATTTTTATGACCCGGCTGAGCGGTCCGGGCACGGTGATGTTGCAAAGCCTCAAGCACGGCGCCTTACGGGCGAGCAGCAGTGGCGAGTAGCGCGGCGAGCCGTTGCTTCATCGCCTGCGCGGCGAGGCTGTAGCCACCGTCGGCGCCGTCGACGAAATGGACCTGGCGGCCCATGCGCTCGAAGACCAGGCAGGTCAGCAGGGCACGGTCGGTGACGTGGAGGCCGTAGGCGAGCTCGCCGCACCGGAAGCGCGCTTCGAGGTACGTCTCGAGGCGCTGACGTTGCGTCGGTGTGCCGGCGAGGATCATCCGCAGTGTGTCATCGTACTTTTTGTAGTCGGCAGTGTGGAAGACCAGTTGGCGATACTGGTCCCACCAGGGTGGCTTCCCAGCCAGCCGCTCGTAGTGCCGGTAGGCCATCACGGCCAGGTTGAGTGCCCAGATCCGGATCAGGTAGTGTAAGCGCGCCGCAGCCCCGCCCGGTACGCGCGCGCGCGCCTCGATGCGCAGCGCGCGAGGATCGCGGCTGGTGCGCAGCAGCGCGACACTAAGTGGGTGGTAGTCGCTATCGTTGCCATAGACGGCCTCGATCATATCGATGACCTCGCGCAGCGTGGTGGCGGCGACTGCGGCAGGCTGGCCTGGCGCTGCCGTCATCAGCAGACTGACTGTCTCGCCGTGGCGGCTGGGAACGTCTTGCCAGCGACATTCGAGCCCGCTCAGGTCGGCCAGTTCCACCGTATCAGCCGGAGGGACAGCAAACGCCGCGCTCCGGGCGGGGTCTTTGAGCAGTTGCTCGGCGTAGGTGATACCGCCGCTGAAGATGGCCTGGGCATACTGTGCGGTGATCATCACCCGGGCGACGCGCAACTGGTGGCCCGCCGCGACGAGCGCCGCTGCAGGCACCACTGCGGCACGCAGATCGAGGGCAAAGGCCTGGCGCGCGAGGGTCTGCAGTGCGCCGAGGGCTGCGCGCGCGGGCGCCAGAAAGGTGGCCGGAATGGCCAGGGTAGCACCGTCGCCACCGAAGACGAAGGGTAGTTCGACGGGGCCAGCCACGTTCAGCAGGGCCACGATCGAGGCTGCGCCGATCATGTTCACCTCTTTGTAGCGGCCCTGCGCGATGGCCTGTGTCGAGTCGCGCACATCGGTGAGCACCAGACTCCAATCGGGAGGAAGGGGTGCATAGTTGCGCAGATCGGTGATGTCAGCAAAAGTGGGGAGGAGGGGGAGCTGGGCGTAGAAGGCATCGCTCATAGCGCATTCCTGGTGGCGCGATCCGCAAACGTGATACATCGAACCCATCTGAGCAAACGGTGCACAGCCCGATTATTGCACAGATTGCGCCATCCGGCAGTTCAGGTGGTGGTATGCTGTTGTGGTGGTGCAGGGCTGCCGGTTGGGAAGTTAAGACATGGTTCAAAGGCACGTGACAATCCAGCCGTCAGTTCCACAGCGCTCCAGTGCTCCAGACCGGCTGTGTGGAGGTGTGGAGCTGTGGAGGTGTGGAGCAACGGTCACGCGAGAACGTCCGCTCCTGAACCATGCCCAGGCTTGACGTATTGAGCATGGCCGAGCATAACGGGTCAGGCGGGCCGGCGCGTCTGGCGCTGGTCTTCATTGGTTACCTCAGCGCCACGCTGATCTTCTTCGCTGGCGCGCTGCCACAGCTGGGCGGCGGCTTTCCTGGCGGCCCGGTGGCCGCGATCGACGGCTGGCAGCACGTCTGGCACCTGTGGTGGGCCGAGCGAGCGGTGGCGAGCGGCGCGAACCCCTTCGTGATGCCGCTGCTCTTCTTCCCTGGCGGGGTGAATCTCGCGCTCCATCCGCTCAACCTGAGCAATGGCCTGCTGGTGGCGCCGCTGACGGCGCTGGCCGGGCCGGTGGCGGGTTTCAACCTGGCGCTGCTGGCCGGCTTTACCCTCAGTGGCCTGGGCGGCTACCTGCTGGCGCTGCGGGCAGGGGCGCAACCGGCAGCCGCTTTCGTTGCCGGGCTGCTCTTCAGCTTCTCGCCGTTCCACGTGACCAAGGCCTACGACGGGCAACTCGAACTGGTGGCGCTGCAGTGGCTGGTGCTTTACGCCTGGCTGCTGCTGATCAGCGCCGAGCGGCGGGGCTGGCTTGCCCCGACGCTGGCTGGCTTGCTGCTGGCAGTGGTCGGCTACACGAGCCTCTACTATCTCGTCTATGCCGCGATCTACAGCCTGCTGGCGGCGGCCCTCTGGCTGCCGGCCCGCGATGGTCGCGGCGTCGCCGCCTACCTGGCGCGGCTGGCCGTCGTGCCCCTGGTGGCGCTGCTGGCCCTGGCTCCGCTGCTGCTCAACCTGGGGCAGGCCCTCGCCGAGGTGACCGGCGGGGAGTTGAGCGGCGCCGTTACACCGGGCGATCTGCTGATCAGCCGCTCGGCCAATCTGGTGGACTTCTGGCTGCCGAGCTACCTTCACCCGCTCTGGGGGCCAGCCGTGGCGCGCCTGGGGCCGGTGCTGCATCCCTTTGTATCGGCGTGGAACCACGCGCTCGGCTACAGCGCGCTGGCGCTGGCGGCGATCGGCTGCGCCAGCGCCTGGGCGCGGGCCTGGCGCTGGCTGGTGATCGCTGTGGCCAGCCTGCTGCTGGCCCTCGGCCCGGTGCTGGTAATCGGCCCGCTCAACACCGGGATCGCGCTCCCCTACCAATTGCTGCTGCTGCTGCCGGGCATGGACATCGCCCAGCGACCCGGGCACCTGGTGGTGCTCACCACGCTGGCCCTGACCCCGCTGGCGGCGCTGGGGCTGAGCTGGCTGACCGGGCGCTTCGGGCCGCTCGCAATCGCCGCCGCGCTGGTGCTCGGCGCGATCGAGCTGGCCCCCCCGCGCTGGCCCATCCAGCCCTTCGTCGTCCACCCGGTCTACGAGCAACTGGCTGAACGGTCCGAGGCACTGCTGGTGCTCCCGGTGGAGCTCGACCGGAGCGACGTGCTCCGCGACCAGATCGTACATGGGCGCCCGCTGGTGGGCGGCTACCTGGCGCGGACGCCGCCCTACCCCTTTGCCGCCTACGCGCCGGGCGTGCGCCAGCTCTGGCAGCTGCGCCCTGACGAGGCGCGCCTCGCCGACCCGGCCGGCGCCAGCAGCGCCGAGGCGCTGGCCGGCTACGGGATCGGCGAGGTGGTCGTGTACTGGGAGCGCATCCCGCCGGGCAAGCGCGCGGCGGCCCGCGCTGCCCTGGAGCAGGTGCTGCCGGGCGTGGCCCCGCGCTATGCCGATGAGGACCTGGCAGTCTACAGCGTCCCGCCGGGGCGCGGCAGCGCCTTCGCGCACTTTGGGCCGGGCTGGTACCCGGAGGAGCAGGAGGGGGATCGGCGCTGGCGCTGGATGGGCCCCCAGGGCGAGCTCTGGCTGATGAACCCCGGCGATCAGCCCACTGCGATCAGCCTGCGCTTGCAGGCCGAGAGCTTCGGCGCGGCGCGACAGGTGGCGCTCAGCCTCAACGGTGTGCCAGCCGGTAGCTGGCAGGTCAGCCCACAGCCCGAGGCAGCCAGCATCCGCCTGCAGTTGCTGCTGCCCCCCGGGGCAAGCCGGCTGCTCCTGGCGGCGCCAGCGACGCCGGATCCCGCGGGGCGCGGCCCGATCAGCGTGGTGCTGAGCGACGTGCAGATCCGTTCGGGGGGGCGATGAGCGCTTGCGCAAAGCTCTGAGCGGCCGTCAGGTCGCTAGACATGGGGGGGGAGGCAGGCTATAATCCTCTTGTCTCCCCAGCTTTTCCGCAGCCAACGGTGTGAAAGGAGCGTTCGATGCTGAACCTCGCTCTTCTGCTGGAGCAAAGCGCGCGCCGCGACCCCGGCAAGACCGCGGTGATCCTCGATGATTACCAGCTGCGCTACGCGGAGTTGAACGGAGCGGCCAACAAGCTGGCCAATGCCCTGGTCGCGCTCGGCGTGCAACCGGGCGACAAGGTCGCCCTGATGATGCCGAATACGCCCCACTTTCCGATCTGCTACTACGGCATTCTCAAAGCCGGCGCCGTCGTGGTGCCGCTCAATGTGCTCTTCAAGCACAATGAGGTCCAGTACCACCTGGAGGATAGCGACGCGGTGGCGCTGATCGTCTGGGAGGGCTTTCTCCCCGAGGCCGGCCCCGGCTTCCAGCGGACCGGCACCTGCCACAATCTGATCGTCGTGCCGGCCGTCGCCAGCACGGCCGCCCTGCCCGACGGGGCGCTCAACTTCAACCAGCTCGTGGCCGACAATAGCCCGGTGTTCGACACCGTGCAGACCGGCCCCGGCGATACGGCGGTGATCCTCTACACCTCCGGCACCACCGGGCGGCCCAAGGGCGCCGAGCTGTCGCACTTCAACATGTTCTTCAACGCCATGATCGGCGTCGAGAAGCTGCTGATGATCAAGCACGACGAGATTGGTCTGGCGACGCTGCCGCTCTTCCACTCGTTCGGCCAGACCTGTGTGATGAACGCGCTGTTCTTCGCCGGCGGCACGATGACGATGCTGCCGCGCTTTGAGCCGGTCAAGGCCATGGAGATCATCCAGCACGTTAAGGTGACCTACTTCGCCGGCGTGCCGACGATGTACTTCTACCTGCTCAACCACCCCGAGGCGGGCAAGTACGACCTCTCCAGCCTGCGGCTCTGTGTCTCCGGCGGCTCGGCCATGCCCGTCGAGGTGATGCACGCCTTTAACAAGAAGCACAACGTGACCATCCTGGAGGGCTACGGCCTCTCTGAGACCTCGCCGGTGGCCTCGTTCAATCACCTCGACCGGCCCACAAAGCCGGGGAGCATCGGCACGCCGATCTGGGGCGTGGAGATGGCGGTGGTGGATCCCGAGGGCAAGCCCGTGCCTACCGGCGAGCTCGGTGAGATCGTGATCCGCGGCCACAATGTGATGAAGGGCTACTACAAGCGCCCCGAGGCCACCGCGGAGGCCATCCGCCGCGGCTGGTTCTACAGCGGCGACCTGGCCAGGCAGGATGAGGACGGCTACTTCTACATCGTCGACCGGGTCAAGGACATGGTCAACCGCGGCGGCTTCAACGTCTATCCGCGCGAGATCGAGGAGGTGCTCTACGGCCACCCGGCGGTCGCCGAGGCCGCAGTGATCGGCATCCCCGACCCGGCGCTGGGCGAGGAGGTCAAGGCGGTGGTTGCCTTCAAGCCCGGCCAGAGCGCGAGCGAGCAGGAGTTGATCGACTACTGCAAGGAGCGCCTCGCCGCCTACAAGTACCCGCGCAGCGTCGAGATCCGCGAGAGCCTGCCCAAGACAGCGACCGGCAAGATCCTCAAGCGCGAATTAAAATAGGGGCGCCCGACGTGGGCTTCGGCCCGACCCGAACGCCGTCGTCATCACGAACGCACCGTGAGCGTAGTAAGTTCAACGGGCGCGCCGTCCTCCGTGGGGAGGGTTGCGCCCGTTTCGGCATCGTAGAGGCCGATCAGGAGTCGGTAGGCGCCGGGTGAGAGCGCAGGCAGGGGCATGTCCGCCCGGTCGATCACCAGTTCGCCCGGCTGCCAGCGGCTGGTCGGGTAGTCGCCGTAGCGTAGCGGCAGGTCGCGCTGGGCCACGCGCTGGCCGGCCGCGTCGTAGACGTGGACGAAGAGGCTGTAGTCGCGGGCCATGGGGGCCAGGGCGCGCCAGTAGAGATTGATCTGCAGCGGGGCGCCAGGCGCGAGCTCGTGGGCGTCGGCGCCCCCGAGGGGCGTGATGCGGCTGCGG
Source organism: Chloroflexota bacterium (assembly GCA_013388805.1). Lineage (GTDB taxonomy): Bacteria > Chloroflexota > Chloroflexia > Chloroflexales > Chloroflexaceae > JACAEO01. Next base: position 2,138 of record JACAEO010000415.1, on the reverse strand, counting down.
GGTTCGCCGGGGGCCAGTTCGTAGCCGAGCAGCGCTACGCGGTCGCCGAAGCGGGCCGGGCGACTCACAAAGGGGATCAGCTCGGGATGCTCGCCCAGGTCGAGCAAGGCGCCGCCAGGCCCCGGCTGCAGGCCCAGCGAACGATCGGGCAGGGCCAGGAGCACCGTGGTCCCGGCGAACAGGCGCTCGTAGGCCGCCTGGTCGGCAGGGTCGTAGCGTTCGTGGTTGACCAGCAGGTAGCGATAGCCACGGGCGCGGTACCAGTCGGGCGGGTGGGTGCCGAGCCAGCGCAGCGGCGTGACCGCCGGGTCACCGGCCCACTGTACCGGGTGGGTCTCGACGGCGGCGAGCATACCCCGGGGCTGGGCACGCAGCGTCTCGGCGGCGGCGACCAGGGTGTGGGGCCGGCTCCAGTAGCGAAGTAGCCAGGTGGTGCCGAAGAGCGGTGGCGCCAGCAGCAGGGCTGCCAGGAGAACGCTGGCTAGCGCGCCGGCCCGCCGCGCCACCGCGGCGCGGTGCAGTTCGGCGGTCGAGGGGGCGCCGCCGGGCCGCAGGTCGATGATCTGCGGCCCGCGCCCGCCGCTGAAGCGGGCCAGTTGCGCGCCGAGCCACTCGCCCAGGTAGAGCGTGGCCGCTGCCGTCAGCAGGAACAGCGCTGGAATGATCGGCAGTGTATTGCGCGTAAAGTTGACTGCCTGGGTCAGCAGCAGGCCCGTGCTGACCAGTACAGCCGTGCCCAGGATGGCGAGTTGACGCGGCGCACGGCGGACCAGTAGCGGCAGCCCGGCCAGCAGCAGCAGGGCGCCCGGCGGCGTCAGCCCATCGCGCCAGAAGAAGGCCAGGTAGCCATCGAGCCGCCAGCGGCCGATGAAATCACCGTGGCTCCCGCTGGCGTAGTGATCGGCGTTGATCAGCATACCCCGGCGGAAGGCCGGGAAGTCGAGCAGCGCGAAGGGCGTGGTCAGCAAAAAGACGGCCACGGCCAGCAGCGCGGCGACCAGCAACCGTCCCCCGTGCGTCATGGCCAGCCGCCCGGCGGGTGTGGCGGCGGTTGCTGTAAGCGCTGGCGCCCGCCGGGCCGCCGGGAGCCTGAAGGCTCCGGCGACGGTTGCACAGGCTGCCGCTGCAGTCTTTGCAACCCTCGCTCGCGGCGTCAGCCGCCGGGCGGGGGAGAGTGTGCAAGACGTTTTGTCACTGCCCCGCCCGGCAGCGGCCGGTCCGGCCGCGCGCCAGCTGTCGACAACGAAGATCGCTGCGGCCACGGCCAGGGCCAGGCCCACCACCCCTGCGTTGTACTTCGTCCCGGCTGCGAGGCCAGTGGCCACCGCGGCCAGCAGGTAGTCGCGCCAGCGCCCATGCCGCGCGACGCCCCAGGCCCCGAGCAGCGCCAGGCTCACCCAGAGGCCCGTCGGCACGTCGGTGGTGATGTAGTGACTATGCTCCACGTGGTAGGCGTTCAGGGCCAGGGCCAGCGCAGCGAGCAGGGCCACCCGCCCGTCGAACATACGCCGGCCGAGCAGGTAGAGCGCGGCCACGCTGAGCGCGCCGAGCAGCGCCGTGAGCGCGCGGCTCCAGCGGTAGAGCTCGGGCGCCGTGGTGAAGAGATAGGTCTTGGCTGGCAGATCGGCGAGGGAGCTGTAACGCCCCTGGGCGATGCCCCAGGCGCCGTAGAGGCGGACGATCGGGGCCAGCATGTAGTAGTGCAGCGAGGGATAGAGGAAGATACCGGGGTTGGGGTCGCCGCGCTGTACCATGCGCACGGCCGGCTCGAGCACCGCCGGCTCGTCAGGGTGCTCGACATAAGGCAGACTCCAGCCCAGCGCCCAGCAGCGCAGCAGCAGGGCCACGACGAACAGCCCGGCGACGACGAGCGGCGCGGCAGCGCGGTGAGCAGTGCGGGTAGCAGCCATCAGTGCCAGTGTACCATACCACCGTGCTGCAGCAGCCGGGTCGCATGCGGAGAGTGGTAGCGCAGGGTACGAACACCAGGACGTTGCTCGATCCTTGATGCGGGTATAGTGGAGAGAGGAGGGGCTCTCAGGTGGATGGTGTTTGGGAGTTGCGCCCCCAGGCCCCGCATACCCCACTCCCCTACCCCCTCCCCTGCCAGGGGAGGAGGCCAGAATCTGGCGTTGCGG
>JACAEO010000430.1 GCA_013388805.1 Chloroflexota bacterium | reverse complement strand
TCTGGCCCCCTCCCCTGCCAGGGGAGGGGGGAGGGGGTAGGGGGGTGGGGTATGCGGGGCCTGGGGGCGCAACGCCCAAAAACCCTCCACCTGAGAGCGCCCGCGTACCCGGGTTTGCCAGCAGGATCATTGCAGCAGACCTGCTGGTTGTTAGCCGCCACTGGCATAGCAACTGATAACATCCTAACATGTTATAGCATAGCTTGCGCGCCGCATGCCGACAAACCGCCCGTGTTGCGTTCTATCCCATGGCCTGCTGGAAATCCGGCCACGACATCACTGGAAGGACCCATGCCCCATCGCATCGTTCCACCCCTGCTGGCGCTCAGCCTCCTCATGCTGCTGGTTGCCGCCGCGCTGCCCGCTCGGGCCGCGCCACTTGAGCCGCCATCAGCGCTGCTGGTTGACCAGATCATCGTTGGCTTTGAACCGGGCAGCGCGGCGGCCGTCCAGGCCGCCCGCGGCCCCGCGCAGGTAGCCGCCCAGCTAAGCGCGGTTGCCGACCGCGCGCTCGACTACGTTCGCCCACTGGCCGGCGGCGCCCATGTCTTGCGCCTGCCCGCGCCACTTCCGCCCGAGGAGGCAGCCGCCCTGGCGGCCCGCCTGGCCGCCGATGCCGGGGTGGCCTACGCCGAGCCCGATCTCACCTTCTTTCCCGCCCGGGTGCCCAACGATCCGCTCTTCGCGCCCTCGCTCTGGAACCTGCAGGCCGTCGGCGCGACCACCTACGGCGCCAACCTCCCCGACGCCTGGATGATCACCACCGGCGACCCGGCGATCGTCACGGCTATCCTCGATACCGGTGGCCTGCTCGGCCACGAAGACCTGGCTGGCCGCGCGCCGCCCGGCAACCCCGGCTATGACTTCATCTCCGCGGCCAGCAACGCCAACGATGGCGATGGGCGCGACCCGGACCCGGGCGACCCCGGCGACTGGGTCACGTCCGGCACGCCAGGTTGTCCGGCAGCGCCCAGTTCGTGGCATGGCTCGCACGTGGCCGGGATCTTCGGCGCGCGGGCCAACAATGCGCGGGGCATCGTCGGGGTGAACTGGGACTCACCCCTGCTTTTCGTGCGCGTGCTTGGGCGCTGCGGCGGTAGTCTTACCGACATTGCCGAGGCCATGCGCTGGGCGGCCGGCTTGCCGGTCCCAGGCATACCGGAGAACCCGACCCCGGCGCGCATCCTCAACCTGAGCCTCGGCGCCGGCGCCACCTCCTGTCCGACGACGCTGCGTGATGCGATCACGGCCGTGAATGCCAGCGGCGCGATCGTCGTCGTTGCCGCCGGCAACGCCGGCGTGCCGGCATCCAATGCCACACCGGCCAACTGCGAGGGCGTGGTGGTCGTCGCAGCGACCGGACGGGCCGGCAATCGGGCCGCCTACAGCAACTACGGCCCGCTGATCAGCCTCGCGGCCCCCGGCGGCGACAGTAGCGCCGCTGTCGTCTCGACCGTCAACAGCGGCACCACCGTCCCCACGCCAGCCGGTGACAGCTACACTGGCTACTCGGGCACCAGCATGGCGACCCCCCACGTCGCCGGGGCGATCAGCCTGATGCTCTCGGTGAACCCCGGGCTGAGCCGCGACGAGGTCCTGGCGATCCTGCGCGATACGGTGACGCCCTTCCCCGTCGGGAGCGGCTGCGGCGGCATCTGTGGACCCGGCATTGTCAATGCGGGCGCGGCCGTCGAGGCGGTTGCGCGCCAGGTGCGCAACCTGAGCTTTGCCGATGGCCCCTGGCTGGTCAGCGAGAATAGCACGGCCACGATCCCGCTTGAGCTGAGCATCGCGAGCAACCAGGTTGTCAGCGTGCGCTACACGGTGACAGGCACGGCCAGCCCGGCTGACCATACGCTGCGCAGCGGGACGCTCACCTTCGTACCGGGTGAGCGCCGGGCGGACCTGAGTGTGAGTGTCGTGGCCGACAGCGAGCTCGATCCGGGTGAGACGATCAGCATCACGCTAGGCGAGGTGACCGGCGCCACACTGGTCGGGCCAACCACGCGCACCCTGATCATCCAGGATGCCACCGGGCCGGCGGAGCTGGCGCTCAATGCCGATGCGTTGAGCTTTGGCACCCAACCTGTGGGGGTGACAGGCAGCATCCGGACGGTGGTTGTGGCCAATGCAGGCGGCGCGACCATGCCGCTGACCGGTGTGAGCCTGGAGGGCGAGTTTGTGCGCGTCGGGGGGACGTGCCCGGTGGCCTACCCGGCCAGCCTCGCCCCCGGGGCCAGTTGCACGCTCGCGATTGCCTTCACCCCGACCGGGCTCGGTTCACGGGTGGGCCAGCTGACGGTCACCGGCAACGGCGGCGAACAACGCACCGTCGCCCTGAGTGGCGCGGGCACCGTCCAGGTGGCGCTGCCGCTGCTGCGGCGGTAGGGCGTTGCAGGGCAGTGGGGTATGGGGCAAGCCCCACTGCCCCACCGGGCTCCCGAGCTCAGCTTGCTCCCCGGCACGGTTCCGTGGTATCGTGGTCGGGTTGGTTCCACGTTGCTCGTGAGGTCGCCGTGCGTCGAATGCTTGCCCCCCTGCTCCTGGCTCTCGCCGTGCTGCTCGCTGCCTGTGGGCGCCCGGCTGAGCCGACCCCGCTTCCGACACCCACCCCGACCCCGCGCGAGATCAGCGCCGCGATCGGGCGCGCAACGCAGGCCGCGGAGAGTGTCCATTTCGTGATCAGCCTGAGTGGCAAGCCGGTGGCGCTCGATGCGGCCGGATTCACGGTGCTCAATGCGCTCGAAGGGGATCTCAAGCGCCCCGCCAGCGTGCTCGCCGTGCTCAACGTCACCGTGGGCGGCGGGGTGACCGAGATCCGTACCGTCTCGCTGGACGGCACGCAGTACGTCACCAACCCGATCACCCGCGAGTGGCAGTGTCTGGCCCCCGGGGCCGCCGTCGACCCGGCGGTGCTCTTCGCGCCCGGGCAGGGTGTCGAGTACCTGTTGCAGGAGGGCTTCGCCGAGGTCAGCCTGGTGGGCAGTGAGGAACTCGACGGGCGCCCACACTATCATCTCCGTGGCACGATGGCCGGCGAACAGCTGCAGGCGATCAGCCTCGGCCTGCTTGGCACCGGTCCCGTGGACGTTGCGTTGTGGGCCGACCAGGCGACCATGCGCGCCACGCGAATCGTGCTCGTTGATAGCGCAAGCGACCCGCAGCAGCCCAGCACCTGGACCATCGACTTCTCCGACTACGGCAAGACGGTGGATGTCCGCGCTCCGCTGGCCTGCCCCTGATCGGGTGACGAGCGTCCCATGGGCCAGAGTCTCCCTGGAACAACGCGCGCGCCCCGGGTCAGCCCGCGGCTGACGCTGGCCCTGGTAAGCCTGGCGATCTTCGTTGGCGCGGTCGATCTTACCGTGGTCAGCGCCGTACTGCCGAAGATCATGCTCGACCTGCGGGTTTCGCTCGACACCGAGTTGAACCGGGCGAGCTGGGTGGTGAGTGGCTACCTGCTGGCCTATACGATCAGCATCACCTTCATGGGTCGTCTGTCGGACCTGCTCGGGCGACGGCGGGTCTACCTGGCTGCGCTGGTGGTCTTTCTGCTCGGGTCGGCGCTGGTGGCTGCTGCGCCGAGCCTGGACGTGCTGGTGTTTGGACGGGTGGTGCAGGCCTGCGGCGCAGGTGCGATGGTGCCGGTGAGCATGGCCCTGGTGAGCGACATCTTCCCGGCGGGGGCGCGGGCTGCGGCGCTGGGCTTCATTGGCGCGGTGGACACGGCGGGCTGGATGGTCGGCCACCTCTATGGCGGCGTGCTGATGCGCGCCTTCGATGACTGGCGGCTGCTCTTCTGGCTCAACCTGCCGATCGGCCTGGTGGCTCTGGTGCTCACCTGGTGGGCGCTGCGTGATGTGCCCCAGCGCCGGGCGAGCGGCAGCTTTGACTGGCCGGGCACGCTGCTGATCAGCGCGAGCCTCACCGCCCTGAACCTGGGGCTGGCAGCGGGCGCCGAGCTCGGTGCGACCGACTTCTACGGCGAGCGGGCCGGCCCGCCGCCCTCTGCGCTGCCGCTGGTCTTGCTTGCCCTGGTTCTGGCTGGCGCGTTCCTCTGGTGGGAGCGACGTGCGCCCGATCCGCTGGTCGACCTGGCACTGTTCCGCGAGCGGGGCGCCGCCGCCGCGTGCGCGGTCAACATCATCCTCGGCTTTGCGATCGCGCTGGCGATCACCAACGTGCCGCTGTTCGTCAATACCCGCTTGCTGCTCTTCGACGCCAGCGACCCCGGCGTGCTGCGCCGTGCCGCCTGGGACGCCGGCTGGATCCTCTCGGCGCTGACCCTGACCATGGCTGCGGCGGCGTTCCCGGGCGGCTTCCTGGCCGGCCGGGTGGGTGACCGGCCGGTGGCTGCCGCCGGGCTGACCCTGGCCGCCCTCGGCTACTGGCTGGCCAGCGGCTGGACGGCCGACACCGGCTATGTGGCCATGGTCGCCCAGTTGATGCTGGCCGGGGCTGGTCTCGGCCTGGTGCTCGCCCCGGCGGCCGACGCGCTGATCCGTGGCGCGCCGATGGACCGGCGGGGCGCCGTGGCGGCAATCGTCATCGCGCTGCGCCTGGTCGGCATGACCGTAGGCGTGGCGGTGCTCACCCTCTGGGGCGTCCAGCGCCAGGATGCGCTGCGCCGCGCTGGCGCCGCCGACCCGCTCGCCGCCAGCGACCCGGCGCGCTTCCTGATGAACGTCGCGGCCCAGGTGATCGGCGAGACGCTGCTCTTCGGCGTGGCCGCGCTGGCGCTCGCCGCGCTGATCGCCCTGGCGCTGGGCCCGGCGCGCAGCGGGCGCCGGTTGTAGGAAGGGAGAACAGCCATGTGGTCACTCCAGAGCGTCGCCCAGTTGCCCTGGGACCTCGCCCTCCGGCTCGTCGTGGCCGCCCTGCTTGGCGCCCTGGTTGGCGCCGAGCGCGAGTACAGCGGGCACGCGGCCGGGTTGCGCACCAACATCCTGGTTGCGGTCGGCGCCTGCTTGCTGACGATCCTGTCGATCTATGGCTTTCCCAATGATGGGGCACAAGGTGGGCGGGATCCTGGCCGCGTCGCTGCGCAGATCGTCAGCGGGATCGGCTTTCTCGGCGCGGGCGCCGTCTTTCGCGACGAGGACCGTGTCCGTGGCCTGACCACAGCCGCCACGGTCTGGCTCGTCGCCGCGATCGGTATGGCCGTTGGTGTGGGCGCAGGCTTCCTGGCGGCGCTTACGACCGTCTTCACGCTGGTCGTGCTGATCGTCCTTGCTCCGCTGAGCGCGGCGCTCGCGCGCCGGGGCAGGGATTGAGCCACGGCGGTTCCAGCGCCGGCGTATACTGCCGCTGAGGATTGTTGTCTCTGAGGAGCAGCCGGCGCAATGTACCCGATCGCCTCACGCACCCGTGCTCGTCCCTGGCAGCGCTGGTTCGCCGTCGTCGCGGCGATCAATGCAGGGATCGCTGTGAGCTATGTGGGCCTCTGGCTCATCAGTATGGCCCAGGGGCTCTTCTGGCGCGCCGACTTTACGGCCTACTATACCGCCTGGACGATGGTGCGCGCCGGCGCTGCTGCCCAGGTCTACGACTTTGCCGTGCAGGCGGTGTATCAGCAGCGGGTGCTGGGCGGGCGTAGTTTCAGTGAGGGCCTGCTCCCCTACGTCAACCCGCCCCACGTCACGCTCTTCTTTGCGCCGCTCGCCTGGTTGACGTTGCCCCATGCCTTCTACCTGTGGACAGCGGGCCAGGGTGTGCTGCTCGTCGTCTTGATCCGGACGACCCTTGCCCTGACGGCTGACTGGTTGAGCCGGGAGCGGCTAGCGGCGCTGTGCGCGATGCTGGCCTTTCCGCCGCTGCTGTTCACGCTGCTGCGCGGTAGCTTCTCGTTGCTGGTGCTCGTCGCCGTGCTCGGCCTCTACCGCTACCAGATCGCACGGCGACCCGGGCGCGCCGGGCTCTGGCTGGCCATGGCTTCGATGAAGCCACAACTGGTGCTGCTGCCAGCGCTCGCCATGCTCGTCGGGCGCCGCTGGCGCGTGCTGCGCACAGCGGGTCTGGCAGGCATAGCCTGCGTGCTCGCCGCGACGCTGGCTTTCGGCCCGCAGAGCTGGCTGGGCTTTCTCCAGGCAGTGCGGACGATCGACCGTTACTACGGGATCTTTGGCATCGTGCCCGCGACGATGTACAACCTCAAGGGTACCCTGACCCTCTGGCTGGGCAACGAACAGGGGGTGCTGATCGGCATGGTGAGCGCGATCGCCTTTGCTCTGGGCGTGTGCGCCACGCTCTGGCTCTGGCGGCGGCCCTGGGCGCCGGGGAGCAATCAGTTCGCCCTGCGTTTTGCCCAGACGGTGCTGCTGGGCCTGGTGCTCGGTCCGCACCTGCACAGTCACGACGGCCTGGTGCTGGTGGCGCCCGTGCTCATCGTTGCGCAGTACCTGTACACGGATCCCGCACGCCGTCATCTGGCAGCGGGTTTCACGCTGGTTCCGCTGATCACCCTGCTGGGCGAGTTCGGCCTCGCAGGGGCGCTGGGGATACGTTTGCCCACCTTGCTGATGATCCTGCTCGGGCTGTGGCTGGCCCGTGAGATCCGCCGCTGCCCGGATTGACACCGGCACCTGCCCCGTGTTACCATCCATGCAACTGGTTTGCGCAAATGCAACAGCCTGAAAGCGCCGCTGATGTACGATCCGTTGCCGGCCTGGCCGCAACTCTATCTCTACCCCCCACTGGCGGCCATCGCGCTCTGGGTCGGGCTGACGGTGCTGGTGGCGGGCCTGAACCGGCGTGGGCCGCTGGCCGGGCGGATCGCGCTCGTAGCCGCACTGCCGCTGCTGGCGCTGGCCCATCACGAGCTGTGGGCAGTGCGGAACGACGCGAGCATCGCGGCCGTCTACCGGGGCTTCGTCGCCGGCACGCTGATCTGGGCCTGGCACGAACTGGCCTTCTACTGCGGGGTGATCACCGGGCCGTGGCGTCGTCCCTGCCCGCCGCAGGCCCGCGGCATCGTGCGCTTCGGCTATGCGCTGGGCACCCATCTCCACCACGAGCTGGCCGTGCTCGCCGAGGTGCTGATCATGGCCTGGCTGCTCCACGATGCCCTGAACCTGATCGGCCCGCTCGTCGTTGTGCTGAGCTGGGCGCTGCAGCATAGCGCCAAGCTCAATGTGCTGCTCGGCGTGCGCTCGCTCAACGTTGCCCTCTTCCCGCCCCACCTGCGCTATCTCGGCAGCTACTGGGCGCGGCGCCCGGCAAGCTGGTTCTTCATCCCCTCGGTCTCGGTGGTGACGCTGCTCGCAATCATGCTCTGGCTGGCAGCCCACGCCCACCGCTTCGAGCCGGTTGGCCCACGGCTGGCCCTGCTGGGCTCTCTGGTCGCCCTCGGCGCGCTTGAGCACTGGCTGCTGATCCTGCCGGCGCGCCGCCTTGAGCCGGTCGCCGCTCGCCAGCCGGCTGAGTAGAGTCTATCCCCCTGGTATCATGTGGGTGTTGGTGGTGAGGCCGATATCCCCCTGAGGGCGCGACCCTGATGGAGAGATTGGCCCCCGCCACCAATCGTCGGGTATCCTTGGTGAAACGCGTGAT
>JACAEO010000436.1 GCA_013388805.1 Chloroflexota bacterium | reverse complement strand
GGGGCGGAGCCCCGCGACGTTGCCCATGCCCTGCCGCTTGCCAGGCGCCGCTTGACAGGTCCCGGAGCGCCTGATAACATCACAATATATAAATATTGACATTATTTTTTGGAAGTGAAGGCGACCCTGGCCAGATGGGAGGAGCTATGCAACAGCCCATTCACCGCTTCAAGGCTGAGTTTTTCAAGGCGCTCGGCCACCCGGCGCGCCTGGTGATCCTCGGGCAGTTGCGGGGTGGCGAGCGCAGCGTGCAGGAGCTGCAAGTTGCGCTGGATATGGACCAGTCCAGCGTCTCCCAGCAACTGGCCGTGCTGCGCAATAAGAATATCGTCGACTCGCGCAAAGAGGGCACCACGGTCTACTACCGCGTGCGTGACCCGATGATCTTTCAGCTGCTCGATGTTGCTCGCGCGATCTTCAACAATCATCTGATCGACACGCAGGCCATCCTCGCCCAGCTCGGCGAGGAGCCGGTTGAGCCAACACCACGCTTGTAGATGGTACGCACGAGCCACCTGCCGTTGCTGCCGCCAGGCGGACAACCGCGCTACGCTGTACCTATCCAAAGGATCTGTAGCTATGTCGTCATCCACCACGCCGCCCGAACCACCCCCGCTCGCGGTGAGTATCAGCGGACAGTTGCTGCTCGACACGCCGCTGCTCAATAAGGGCAGCGCCTTCAGCGAGACCGAGCGCCTTGAGCTCGACTTGCTCGGCCTGCTCCCGCCCCACGTCGCAACCCTGGAGGAGCAGCTTACCCGTACCTACGAGAGCTATCTGCAGAAGCCGACCGACCTGGAGAAGCACATCTACCTGGCCGCGCTGCACGATCGCAATGAGACGCTCTTCTACGCCCTGGTGCAGGCCCATATCAGCGAGATGCTGCCGATCATCTACACGCCAACGGTGGGTCTGGCCTGCCAGCAGTACAGCCATATCTACCGGCGGCCGCGCGGGCTCTACCTCGCCTACCCGCACCGTCAGTATCTGGATCGCATCCTGGCCAGCGCGCCCGCCCATGACGTGCGCGTGATCGTCGTCACCGACGGTGAGCGCATTCTCGGCCTGGGCGATCTCGGGATCGGCGGGATGGGCATCCCGATCGGCAAGCTGGCCCTCTATACGCTCTGCGCCGGCATCCACCCCGCCACGACCCTGCCGATCGTCCTCGATGTTGGCACCAACAATCAGGAGTTGCTCGAAGACCCGCTCTATCTGGGCTGGCGCCACGAGCGTGTTCGCGGCGCCGAGTACGACGCCTTCATCGAGCGCTTCGTCCGCGCGGTTCAGGCGCATCTTCCCACGGCTATCCTGCAGTGGGAAGACTTCGCCAAGCACAATGCGGCCCGGCTGCTCGAACACTACCGCGACCAGCTCTGCAGCTTCAACGATGATATCCAGGGCACCGGCGCTGTCACCCTGGCCGGTTTGCTTGCCGCTGCCGACCTGACCGGGGTGCCCCTGGGCGAGCAGCGCATCGTCATCCTCGGGGCCGGCTCGGCAGCCACGGGCATCGCCGACCAGATCGTCGCCGCTATGGTGCAGGCGGGCAGCACGCTCGCCGCGGCCCGCGCGACGATCTGGCTGGTCGATAGCCGCGGCCTCGTCCACAGTGGGCGCAGCGATCTGGAGCCCGCCAAGCAGGTCTATGCCCAGCCGCAGGAGCGCGTGACCGCCTGGGGCTATCCCGAACCGGCCCGTATCCCCCTGCGCGAGGTGGTGCAGCAGGTGCACCCGACGGCGCTGATCGGCACGGCCGCCCAGCCGGGCGCCTTCGACCAGGCGACGGTGCGCGCTATGGCCGCCCATACGCCGCGCCCGGTTATCTTTCCGCTCTCTAATCCGACCAGCAAGAGCGAGGCCCGCCCGGCCGATCTGCTGGCCTGGACCGAGGGGCGCGCCCTGGTGGCGACCGGCAGCCCGTTCGCCCCGGTCACGATCAATGGCCAGACGGTGCGCATCGGCCAGTGCAACAATGCCTTCATCTTCCCCGGGGTCGGCCTGGGCATCATCGCCAGCGGCGCCCAGCGGGTGACTGACGAGATGTTCGTGGCAGCGGCGCGCGCGCTGAGCTCGTTTGCGCCTATGCGCCGCGACCCGCGCCTGCCGCTCTACCCGGCGCTGGAAGATGTGCGCGTCGTCTCGCGCCAGGTGGCAACCGCGGTCGCCCAGGCAGCGATGAGCGCCGGCGTGGCCGCCCCGCTCGCCCCCGAGGAGCTGGCCCGCCGCATCAGCGCGGCGATGTGGCAGCCGGTCTACCGCCCGTACCGGCGCGCGCCATCGCGGTAGGACTACCACCCTGCGCAATGGTTCAAATCCGCTTGACTATCCGGTCTACAGCTTTACAGAACGGTCTGTAGAGCTGTGGAGGTGTGAAGCTGTGGAGGTGTGAGTCCATCCGATAACACCTCCACAGCTCTACAGCTCTACAGCTCTACACGACCGTTCTGTATGCCGCTGCCTGGCGCAGTAGTTGCTCGCAAGACCGACGGTCCAAACAATAGCACAGAAAGGCCATCGCAATCATGCACGAGGCGCAGCGTGACCCACAGCTGGTTGCCCAGGTCGAAGCGCAGCGCCCGCTGACCTATGCCGCCGGCGCTGACCCGGCGCTCGACCGCCCGGCCCACGTGCGCGCGGCTTCGAGCCTGGTGCGGCTGGGCCGGCACATGGTCGCCATCCAGGACGATGCCCACTTCCTGGCCCTGATCGACCCGGCGACGTGGGCCGTCGCGGCGCTGACCCTGCCCGCGGGCCCTGATGGCCAGCGGCAGTTCGACGATCTGCGTGGCACCAGGGCCCTGAAGCTGGACCTGGAGGCCAGTGTGGTCGTCCCCGGCCCCGATGGTGACCTGCTGCTCGCCCTCGGCTCAGGCTCAACACCGGAGCGCGAGCGCATCCTGATGGTCGAGCAGGTCACCTCGGGCGAGCCGGCGATCCGGCTGGTGGCGGCCAGCGCGCTCTACGCCCAGTTGCGCGCCCCGGCCTTTGCCGGCAGCGAACTGAATCTGGAGGGCGCAGTCTTGCTGGGCACCACGCTGCGGCTCTTCCAGCGCGGCAACGGCGCGCCGCGCGGCGCGCTGCAGCCGATCGATGCCACCTGTGACCTGCACTGGCCGGCGCTGGCTGCCTATCTCGCCAACCCGTCAGTTGTTCCGCCCCCCGAGCTGACGGCGATCACCCGCTATGATCTTGGTCGCCTCGCAGGCGCGCGGCTGACCTTCACCGACGCTACCCTGGCGCCCGGCGGCATCCTCTACTGCGCAACAGCAGAGGACTCACCGGATGTCACACGCGACGGCCCGGTGGTCGGCTCGGCGCTCGGGCTGCTCCCGTTTGCCGGGCACCCACGCTACGCACCGCTCACCGGGCCTGACGGCCAGGTGCTGCCCATCAAGGTGGAAGGCGCGTTGCTCGATGCCACCGACCCGACCCGCATCTACCTGGTGGCCGATGCCGACGATCCGCTGACGCCGAGCGAACTGCTGGTGACACGCCTGCTGGGGCCCTGGTTCCCCGCTGCGGCCACCCACCCTCCTCCAGGGACGGCGGGAAGTGGTATACTGCCGATGGTCAACGGCGGGTAGCCACGCACCACCACAAATCAATACGTCGTCCAGGCAGCTTTGATGGTTCGGCCTTACGCTCGGGCGCCGTGCCAGTGGCGCCTGTCCAGGCTAACAGAGAGGAGCAGGGATGGCCAGGACGAAGAAGAAGACGCCGGCTGCCGGGCCGGACGCCGAGCAGCAGCGCCTCAACGCGGCGCAGGCGGGCACGGCGGCATGGAAGCAGTGGGGCCCCTACCTGAGCGAACGCCAGTGGGGCACGGTACGCGAGGATTATAGCGACGACGGCAACGCCTGGAACTATTTCACCCACGACCAGGCCCGCTCACGGACCTACAAGTGGGGCGAGGACGGCCTCGCCGGCCTCTGTGACGATCAGCAGCGACTCTGTTGGGCGCTGGCGCTCTGGAACGGGCGCGACCCCATCCTCAAGGAGCGGCTCTTCGGCCTCGCCAATGCGGAAGGCAACCATGGGGAGGATGTCAAGGAGTACTATTTCTACCTCGATAGCACGCCGACCCATTCCTGGATGCGCTTCCTCTACAAGTATCCCCAGGCCGCCTTTCCCTACACTGACCTGGTACAGACCAGCGCGGCACGCAGCCGTGCCGAGCCCGAGTATGAACTGCTCGATACCGGGGTCTTCGATGAGGACCGCTATTTCGATGTCTTCGTCGAGTATGCCAAGGCCGCGCCCCAGGATATCCTGATCCAGATCCACGTCGTCAATCGCGGCCCCGAGCCAGCACCGCTCCACGTCCTGCCCCAGCTCTGGTTCCGCGATACCTGGAGCTGGGAACACGTAGAGCGTCGAGCGCAGAACGGAGAACGTCCGCAGATACGTGCGCTCGATGACCACACCTTGCTCGCCGAACATCCCACGTTGGGCACCTACCGTTTGTACTGCGAGCGCGATCCTCAGCCCTCAGCCCTCAGCTCTCAGCCCTTGCACGTGCTCTTTACCGAGAACGCAACCAACTACGAACACCTGTGGGGCCAGCCCAACCAACAGCCCTATGTCAAAGACGCCTTTCACCGTTACGTGATCAACGGCGAGACCGGCGCAGTCAATCCAACGCGGACCGGCACCAAAGCCGCCGCCCACTACACGCTCACGGTTGCGCCGGGCGCCACCACGACGATCCGCCTGCGGCTCACCGCCGATACGCCCGCGGCTGACTACCAGCCCTTTGGCGCAGACTACGCACAGACCTTCACTGCCCGCCAGGCCGAAGCCGATGCCTTCTACGCCGCCCTGACCCCGGCGGGCCTCGATGCGGACCGGGCGGCCGTGCTGCGCCAGGCGATGGCCGGCATGCTCTGGACCAAACAGTTCTACTTCTTTGACCTGGACCGCTGGCTTGAGGAGCGGGGGGCCAACCCGCTTACCGGCGGCACCCGCCCCTCGCGCAACCGCGAGTGGGTGCATATGGTCAATGGGCAGATCATCTCCATGCCCGACAAGTGGGAGTATCCCTGGTACGCGGCCTGGGACCTCGCCTTCCACACCCTTGCCCTCTCAGTCGTCGACCCGGACTTCTCGGAGGACCAGTTGCGCCTGATGCTGCGCGACGACTACCTGCACCCCAACGGTCAGATCCCGGCCTACGAGTGGAACTTCGGCGACGTGAACCCACCGGTGCATGCCTGGGCCACGCTCTTCAACCACTCGCTCGACAAGCTCCAGGGGCAGGCCGACCTCACCTTCCTCAAGGCTGCTTTCAACCGCCTGTTGCTCAACTTCAACTGGTGGGTCAACCGCAAGGACCCGGGCGGGCGGAACCTGTTCAGCGGCGGTTTCCTCGGCCTTGATAACATCGGCGTCTTCGACCGCAGCTCGCCGCTGCCGACGGGCGGGCACCTCGAGCAGGCCGATGGCACAGCCTGGATGGCCTTCTTCAGCCAGAATATGCTCGAACTGGCGATCGAACTGGCCCACGTCGACCCGGCCTACGAAGACTTCATCCTGAAGTTTACCCAGCACTTTCTCTTTATCGCCGGCGCGATGGACCGGGTCGGTATCCACGGTGACGAGCTCTGGGACGAGGAGGATGGCTTCTTCTACGATGTGCTCATTCTGCCCGACGGCCACGCCGAGCGCATCAAGGTGCTCTCGATGGTCGGACTGCTTCCCCTGACCGCCAGCGTTGTCATCTCGGCGGAGACGCTGGCCCGTTTTCCCGACGTGTTGGAACGGGTCAGGGCCTTCATCGCCAGGCATCCTGAGCTGACCACCAACCTGCACCCGCCTGATCGACCGGGGGTCAATGGCCGCCGGCTGCTGGCGGTGGTGAACGAGCAGAAGCTGCGACGCATCCTGGCCAGGATGCTCGACGAGGCGCACTTCCTCAGCCCCTACGGCATTCGCGCCCTCTCGCGCTGGCATCTCGATCACCCCTACGTGGTCCATGTCGATGGTCAGGAGTACCGGGTGCAGTACCTGCCCGCCGAATCGGACAGCGGCATGTTCGGCGGCAACTCGAACTGGCGCGGCCCGATCTGGGTGCCGGTCAACGTGCTACTCATCCGTGCCTTGCTGCAGCTCTACGCCTACTACGGCGACGACTTCACGGTCGAGCTGCCCGCCGGCTCGGGTAACTACGTCACGCTCTTCGCCGTGGCCCGCGAGCTCGCCGACCGTCTGGCGCGCATCTTCCTGCGCGACGCGCAGGGCCGTCGCCCGGTCTACGGCAACGCTGCCAGGTTCCAGGACGATCCCCACTGGCGCGACTACATCCTGTTCTACGAGTATTTCCACGGCGACAATGGCGCCGGGATCGGCGCCAGTCATCAGACCGGCTGGACGGGCGTGGTCGCCCGCTTGATTCAGCTCTTTGGCTGGCTGCAGCCCGAACACGTCCTGGCCGATAGCACATCCATCCTTGCGCGGCGCGCCAGCCAGAGCGACGCCTGACGATCCACGTTCCAGCCCGTTGCTGGCTGCCGGCGACAGCAGCGACCCCAACACGCTCGCACGACGGGAGCGACTCTCTGGTTTCACAGGAGCCGATTACCAACGAGGAGGAACGTATGTCCAGCGAATCTCCGCTCCAGCTGATCGTCGCGGCCTTCCAGAAGGAGGATGCCGCCGATGCCGCACTGAACGCGATCATCCAGGCCAGGAAGGAGCGCCGGGTGAAGATCCACGAGGCGGCCGTTGTGCGCCGTGATACGGGCGGCAAGCTGCATATCCACGAGCGTGGCGACCTTGGCCCCGGCGCGGGCGCGGCCAGCGGCGCAGCCCTGGGCGCGGCCGTCGGCCTCTTCGGCGGCCCGCTCGGCGCGCTGCTCGGTGGCGCGGCAGGCGCGGCGATCGGCGGCATCGCCGCCAGGCTGATCGACACGGGCATCCCCGATGACCGCCTGCGCCAGATCGGCGCGGCGCTGCAGCCCGGCACCTCAGCGATCGTGGCGATGATCGAGCACACCTGGGTCGGCGAGATCCAGGACGAGCTGCAGCGCGCCGGTGGCAACCTGCTCGCCGCGGCGATCAGCGAGGATGTCAAGAACCAGCTGGCCGCCGGCAAGGACGTGGCCTACAGTGCCGTAACCATGGCCGGCGGCACGGTCGCCGGGCGGGTCAGCGCCGGACAGGAGGGTGTCACCGTGCAAGGGCTGGCCACCGACGGCCAGAACCTCGTCGCCGGTGCGTTCACGGCGGTTACGGACGCCGCCAGCGAGGCAGCAAAGACTGCGCAGGACGTCGCCAGCGAGGCCACTGAGGCGGTCACGGACGCCGCCAGCGAGGCAGCAAAGACCGCGCAGGACGTCGCCAGCGAGGCCACTGAGGCGGTCACGGATGCCGCCAGCGAGGCAGCAAAGACCGCGCAGGACGTCGCCAGCGAGGCCACTGAGGCGGTCACGGACGCCACCAGGAAGCAGTAGGGCATAGCTGGCACGTATTCGGGCTAATGATCCCCCGCGCGCAGGCGCAGCGCCGTCTCGGCGACGCGCCGCCCCAGGGCCTGGGCCTGCGCGCGGTCCTCGTCGGTGAGTGTGCCGATCGCGGTTGCGCCATAGTACGAGCCGGAGCGCTCCATCGTCGGCGTCCACGGCAGCCCGAGGATGAGCATGCCGCTGCCAAGCTGCCAGTGCAGGACGTTCAGCAGCGTGAACTCGGTTCCGGAGTGGCGCCCGGCGCTGGTGGTAAAGGCCGCGCCGACCTTGCCGGCGAGCAGCCCCTCCTCCCACAGATCGCCGGTCGTATCGAGCCAGCGCTTCAGCGTCCCCTTGATCCCCGTCCAGTTCGGCGTGCCGATGATGATCGCCTCGGCAGCCAGCAGGTCTTCCCGCCGGGCCCGCGGTGGCTTGCGCAGCACCACCTCGACGCCGGGCACGCCGCGCGCGCCAGCGGCGACCTCCTGGGCGAGCGCCTCCAGCAAATCGCCTTGATCGTAGAGCACCAGCACCCGACACGATCCGGCCATGGTCACCTCCTTTTCGCGCTGGTCGGCGCCCGTGATGCAGCCAGCGCACTACTGGCGCGCGCCGATGCGCCGGAGCGGCGCGCTGCTCGCCAGGAGCTTGATCAGGCCACGGCGCGGGAACCTGACCGTCAGCTGCCAGTCGGCCTCGCACCCGGCGCGATCCTCCTCGATCGCAACGATCCTCCCCCGTCCGAAGTGCGGATGCTGCACCCGCTCGCCGACCCGATAGGGCGTTGTGGACTGCGCCGCGCCTGCCTGAGCGCCGGGACGGCCCGCCGCCCGGACCGCCTGCGGCGCACACAGCG
>JACAEO010000435.1 GCA_013388805.1 Chloroflexota bacterium | reverse complement strand
CCCCCCCCCCCAAACGCCAGATTCTGGCCCCCTCCCCTGGCAGGAGAGGGGGTAGGGGGGTGGGGTATGCGGGGCCCGGGGACGCACCTCCCAAAAACCCTCCACCTGAGAGCCGCGCCTGCCCCCGGTCAGCGAGCCGAGCAGCGCCCCGGCGCCGCCTGACGTGCTGGCCTGGTGGCTCAGGTTGGCAAGCACAGCCGGGGCCGCGGCCCCCAGACCCGTGCTGATCTGCGACCTTCTGCGCCGCTCACGCCAGCACGGCCCGCCGCAGATGCTGATACAATAAGGGGCGCACCCGGCCCTCGGCAGGGCAGGCGCCGCCAATCGTTGCACCCTGCCCCTGCCCAATGACCGGTATGGGAAGACGGACGTTCCTTGTGAGGAGGCGACCAATGACGGACAATCGCCGCAGCCGGCTGATCACCGAGGGCCCCCAGCGCTCACCCAACCGGGCGATGCTGCGCGCCGTAGGCTTTGGCGATGAGGACTTTCGCAAGCCGATCGTCGGCGTGGCGAATGCGCATAGCACCCTCACGCCCTGCAACGCCGGCCTTGGCGCACTGGCCGCCCGGGCCGAGACGGCCATCCACGCTGCCGGGGCCATGCCCCAGATCTTCGGCACGATTACCGTCAGCGATGGCATCTCGATGGGCACGGAGGGCATGAAGTACTCCCTGGTCAGCCGCGAGGTGATCGCCGACTCGATTGAGACGGTAGTCAATGCCCAGCGTATGGACGGTGTGCTGGCCGTGGGTGGCTGCGATAAGAATATGCCGGGGGCGCTGATCGCCATGGCCCGGCTGGATATCCCCGGTATCTTCGTCTATGGCGGCACGATCAAGCCCGGCCACTACCACGGCCAGGATCTGACCATCGTGAGCGCCTTCGAGGCGGTGGGCCAGTACAGCGCCGGGCGGATCGATGAGCACGAACTGCTCGAGATCGAGCGCCACGCCTGCCCCGGCGCCGGCTCCTGCGGCGGGATGTATACCGCCAATACGATGTCGTCCGCGATCGAGGCCCTGGGCCTGAGCCTGCCCGGCTCCTCGACCATGGCCGCCGAGGACCCGGAGAAGGCCGAGAGTGCCGCCCGCTCCGGCGCGGTGCTGGTCGAGGCCATCCATGCCAATCGCACCGCGCGCCAGATCCTGACCCGCAAGGCCTTCGAGAATGCGATCACGGTGGTGATGGCGCTGGGCGGCTCGACCAACGCGGTGCTGCACCTGCTGGCGATCGCCTACGCCGCCGAGGTACCGCTCAGCATCGATGACTTCGAGGCCATCCGCGCGCGGGTGCCGGTGCTCTGTGACCTGAAGCCCTCCGGGCGCTATGTGGCCACCGACCTGCACCACGTGGGCGGGGTGCCCCAGGTGATGAAGCTGCTGCTCAATGCGGGCCTGCTCCACGGCGACGCGCTGACGATCACCGGGCAGACGATCGCTGAGACGCTGGCCAGCGTGCCCGATACACCACCCGAGGGCCAGGATGTGATCCGCCCCTTCGACGCGCCGCTCTACGCCCAGGGCCACCTGGCTATTCTGCGTGGCAACCTGGCCGAGGAGGGCTGTGTGGCCAAGATCACCGGCATCAAGCAACGTCACATCACCGGGCCGGCGCGGGTCTTCGATAATGAGGAGGCCTGCCTGGAGGCGATCCTGGCGGGCAAGATCGTCGCCGGCGATGTGGTGGTGATCCGCTACGAGGGGCCGAAGGGCGGCCCGGGAATGCGCGAGATGCTCGCGCCCACCTCGGCGATCATCGGCGCCGGCCTGGGCGACAGCGTGGGCCTGATTACCGATGGGCGCTTCTCCGGCGGCACCTATGGCCTGGTGGTCGGCCACGTTGCCCCGGAGGCGGCGGTGGGCGGCACGATCGCCCTGGTCGCCGACGGCGATAGTATCACCATTGACGCCGACGCGCGCCTGCTGCAGCTCAATGTGCCCGATGACGAACTGGCCCGCCGCCGGGCAGCCTGGGCGCCACCGGCGCCCCGCTACCCCCGCGGCGTGCTGGCCAAGTATGCGCGCCTGGTCTCCTCGGCCAGCCTCGGCGCGGTGACCGATCGACCGGAGGGGTGGTAGGGGTAGGGAGCTGTGGAGGTGTGGAGGTGTGCAAACAGACTCGCCGCTCGCCACCTCGCCACTTCCCCACCTCCACACCTCTACATCGCCCAATAGGACCCGGAGGGCTCCGTGGGTGTTGATGTTGCACAGATTGGCATGGGCTTGCTGCTCAGCACCGCGATTGGCGGGCTGGCCTACTGGCGCCAGTCGCTGACCATGGGCGGCTGGGCTGGCGCGATCCTGACCGGCACGGCGACCATGGGCTTCGGTGGCTGGGCCTGGGGCCTGGCGTTGATCACCTTCTTCGTGAGCAGTAGCGCGCTGTCGCACTACAAAGAGCGGATCAAAGAGCAGCGGGCAGCCGAGAAGTTCGCCAAGGGTGGCCGGCGCGACCTGGCACAGGCCCTGGCCAATGGCGGGGTCGGCGCGCTGCTCGCCCTGCTCTATGCGCTGCTCGGCGGGCCGCCGCTGCTGCTGGCCCTCTTCGCCGGCGTGATGGCCACCGTCACCGCCGATACCTGGGCCACCGAACTGGGCGTGCTCAGCCCCCACCGCCCACGCCTGATCACCAGCGGCAAGCCGGTCGAGCCGGGCACCTCGGGCGGCGTGAGTGTGCTGGGCACCAGCGCTTCCGCCCTGGGCGGCCTGCTGATCGGTCTGGTGATGTTCCTCAGTGTGGGCGCCGGCCAGCTGATCGCCGGGCAGGCGGCGGCCTGGCCCTGGTGGCTGCTGCCGGCCGGGTTGCTCGGCGGGCTCGGCGGCTCACTCGCCGATAGCCTCATGGGCGCCACCGTCCAGGCGATCTATCGCTACCCGAGCGGCAAGGAGACCGAGAAGGTGGTCGGCAAGGATGGGACGCCCAACACCTTTGTGCGCGGCTGGCGCTGGATGAATAACGATATGGTCAACCTGCTGAGCTCGCTGGTCGGCGGCCTGATCGCCATGCTCGTCTACCTGCTGGCCGCGTAGCCCTGGTCAGCCCGAACGTCTCTGGGGCGGTGTAGCCGCCCCACACCCCACCGCCGGAGGCGTGCGTAGCGTATACCCGGTGGCGCAGATGGCCGCCTGTTGCACAAACACGCTGGCTGATGTACCATAAGTCAAATCATCAGCGTTCCAAAGCATTTGCGCAGGAGGCCCTATGCATGCCCGCTTTCGCTCCGGGCGGACGCTCGCCTGGCTGCTGACCCTGCTCGTCCTGGTCACGCTCACCCCGGCCTATGCGCAGGGTCCACGCTGGCCGGGCCCCCCTGGTCCCACCGTCGCCTCAGATGGGGAACAGGCGCTGGCTCTGCCCCAGCGCTGGATCGTGCAACTGAAAGATGCCCCCCTTGTCCAGGCGCCAGGTGTGCGGCCCGGCCCGATCGCCGTGCTGGGCCAGGGTGGCGGCAATCGACCACGCCTCGATAGCGCGACGGCCCAGCAGTACCGCAGCTTCCTGCGCCAGCAGCAGGAACGCGCCTTCGCCGCCGTGCGCCAGGTGGTCCCGCAGGCCCGCATCCAGCGCCAGTATGCCGTGCTCTTCAATGGCATGGGCCTGAGCCTGCCCGGCGCCAGCGCAGAAACCATCGAGCGCCTGCGCCACCTGCCCAATGTCGCCGCCGTCTACCCCGACCAGCGCTATGTGCTCGATAACTTCGCGAGCGTGCCGCTGATCGGCGCCGAGGCCCTGTGGCGCGCCCCCACGATCGGCGGCCCGGCCAATGCCGGCAGGGGCGTCAAGATCGCGATCATTGATGCCGGCATCCGCACCGATAATCCCTTCTTCAATCCAGCCGGCTACCGTTATCCATCTGGCTATCCGAAGGGTGAAACCGCCTATACAACCCCCAAGGTGATCGTGGCCCGCTCCTACTTCCGGCCCGATCGCCCGCCCCTGGAGGGCAGCGAGACACCGCTGCCCGGGCCGGAGGATAGCAGCCACGGTACCCACGTCGCTGGCAGCGCCGCGGGGGTCGCCAATACGGTGGCCAGCATCAGCGGGCTGAGCCAGCCCATCGCCGGAGTGGCCCCGGCCGCCTACCTGCTCAACTACAAGGTCTTCTACGCCAACGAGGAGAGCAATTTCTCGGCCTATGGGATCGAGCTGATCGCCGCACTCGAGGACGCCGTGGCCGATGGGGCCGATGTGATCAACAATAGCTGGGGCGGCACCCCCACCAGCGAGCCCTTCGCCGACCCGATCGTTGTGGCCGCCGAGGCCGCGGTTGATGCCGGCGTGACCGTCATCTTCTCGGCGGGTAACTCGGGCCCCGACCAGAGCACCGCGGGCTCGCCGGCCTATAGCCCGAAGGTGATCGCGGTTGGCGCCAGCACGACCCCGACCACGCTTGCCGCCGGCTTCGTCGATGTGGTCGCGCCCGAGGGCGCACCCGCAGCGGTTCGCGAGCAACGCTACCGCGCCGCGGCGTTCGGCCCGCGGCTCGAGACCGGCATCTGGGGCCCCTTCCCCTACACGCCGGTCGAGGCGGTCAGCGGCTCGTCGCTGGCCTGCGAACCCCTGCCGACCGGCTCGCTCAGCGGCCAGATCGCTCTGATCGAGCGCGGCACCTGCCAGTTTAGTCTCAAGGTGCTGAATGCGCAGATCGGCGGCGCCAACGCGGCGATCGTCTACAACTCCGAGCAGGGCGGTGATGAGTTGATCGAGATGGCGTCCGGTGATGTGGGCGAGGCCGTCGGCATCCCTTCGGTCTTCGTCGGCCGCTCCAGCGGGCTTGCCCTGCGCGACTGGCGCGTTCAGCAGGGTGAGGCCGCGCGCCTGCAGCTTGACTCCCGCGCCCGCGTGATCGCGCAGCCCGCCGATGTGATTGCGCCCTTCAGCTCCCGTGGGCCAAGCTTCCAGGGCTCCCTCAAGCCCGATCTCGTCGCCCCCGGCTTCAACATCCTCTCCGCCGGCTTCGCCGACGCCGAGGGAGTTGAGGTGCACACCGGCTTCGGCGTTGCCTCCGGGACGAGCATGGCCGCCCCGCAGGTGAGCGGCGCCGTCGCCCTGCTCAAACAGCTCAACCCCGGCTGGTCGCCCGCTGATGTCAAGTCAGCACTTATGTCAACCGCAGTGACCGAGCTCTACCTCGACCAGGAGCGGACCGAGCGCGCGACGGTGCTTGACGCCGGCGCCGGCCGGATCGCGGTGGACCGCGCGGCGAGCGTGCCACTGCTCTTCGACCTGCCCTCGCTCTCCTTCGGCAACCTCCCGACCGTTGCCGGGCAGCCCACCAGCGCAGCGCTGACCGTGCGCGCGCGCAATGTCACCCGCCAGACCCAGCGCGTCACCCTGGCCGGCAGCGTGAGCAGCGGCAACGGCTTCGCAGTTAGCGTCACGCCGGACAGTCTGAGCATCCCGGCCGGGCAGACGGCCAGCTTCACCGTCGCGGTGAGCATCCCGGCCGGCGCGCCCGCAGCCGACTACGAGGGCGTGGTCCGCCTGGAGGGTGCGCAGCCGCTGCATCTGCCGGTGTGGGCGCGCACCCTGCCCGCCGAGCCCGGCCCCAAGGTGCTGTTGCTCGACAACGATGGCAGCAGCAGCCTCGGCCTGCGTGACTACGCGGGCTACTACGGCAACGCCCTGGGCGAACTGGGCATTCCCTTTGCCTATATCGACCTCGATGCACGGGCCGACGCACTGCAGACCTTGCCGGCCATCGGCGAGCTGCAGAAGCACGAGATCATCCTCTGGTTCACTGGCGACAACTTCAACCCCTTCGGCTCGCTACCCGCGCCCACACCCCTGACGCCCACCGACCAGAACCTGCTGATCGCCTACCTGCAGAGCGGCGGCAGCCTGATCGCCACCGGCCAGGATCTCAGCTTCGCGGTTGATTTCGACCCCAACCCCGACCCGATTCGGGGCGCGCCCGACCTCTTCGGCGGCTACCTCAGCGCGACCTTCGTGCAGGACGATGTCTTCGGTGGCGCACAGGCGGCGGAGCGCACCGTCGTGGGCCTGCCCGCGCAGCCCTGGCTCAGCGGCATCAGCCTGGACCTGAGCCAGCCTGCCGGAGCAGTCAGCGACGCCACCAGCGCGGCGAACCAGACCACGGTGGATGAGATCGCGGTGATCAGCAGCGACCCGCGCTTCCCGATTGAGGGCGTCAGCGAGATCCTACGGGCCGCCAGCGTCAGCCCCGGGCTACGCGGCGTGGTAGGGATCAACACCGCCGCCGAGCCCAGCCTTGAGCAGCCCGTCCCCGCGTTCAAATATCGCACCACGGTGCTCTCCTTCGGCCTTGAGGGCGTGCGCAGCGATACCGGCAAGACGACGCGTAAGGAACTGCTGCAGGCCCTGCTCTACTGGCACGTTGACCGGCCCACGGTACGGGTCGAGGGCGTTGCCCCGGTCACCGCCGAGAACCTGCGGGTCAGGCTGAACGCCGTGGCGGAGACGAACACCCCCGCGACGTTTGTACGCTACCGCTGGGACTTCGGCGACGGGCGACCCTTCGTCGAGACGGACCAGCCCGAGGTGACCTACCAGTATGCGCGGCCGGGCAACTACCCGGTGCGGGTCGAAGTCACCGATAGCTGGGGACACCGGGCGGTGAGCACACCGTAGCGATCGCGACGACGACACCGCCCGACAAGGTATTTGCTCGTTGGTGTTGACGGCGACGCCGCTAACACCAACGAGTAAACCCGGGGTTTGCGGCTTGCCCCAGGGACTCTGACGTGGCCTTGCAACTGCCCCACAACGCTTGACAACCCGTCGGCGATCCAGTACAGTTACGCAATCTCCCCCACAACGACTGTGATGAGCGACCGACGCTCCTTCGGCGTAGCAGGACGGCAACGTGTTGCCGCGGTCGCAAATACGCTGACCATGGTGCCGGTCACACCCGCAATGGCGCGGAAGCGTTAGCTCCTACGTTCAGCTGACGCACGATGAGACGACGAACAGCCCATCGCTCGTCTTTCTTGTCGATCGCTGAACACTGGTCTATTCGTTTCCGTATCGGTTGAAGAAGGAGTCCGGCCATGGCTGAGAACCCACAAGCGCTCGGCGGAAAGGCAGCGGTGGAGGTCGGGGGGGTGGCCTACGAGCACGTCGGCACGGAGTACCTGGCCCAGCGCCGTTTGCGCAGAAGCGCCGGCTGGGGATTGTTGTGGGCGCTGGGGGTCGGCGCAGTCATCTCCGGCGATTTCTTTGGCTGGAACTACGGGCTCTCGGCCGGAGGCTTCGGCGGCCTCTTGCTCGCCACCTTCGTCGTCGCGGTGATGTACCTGTGTATGGTCTACTCGATCGCGGAACTGTCGGCAGCCCTGCCGCACGCCGGCGGTTTTTATTCCTTCACGCGCAATGCCTTTGGCCCGACGCTGGGGTTTGTCAACGGCGTAGCTGACATCATCGAGTATGTCGTCACCCCGGCGGTGATCGTCACCTCGATTGCGGCCTATATGCAGACGATCTTCTCTTTCGTGCCACTCTACGTCTGGTGGGTCGTCTTCTATGCCATCTTCGTCGGGATCAACGTCCTCGGCACCGGGCTGACGCTGCGTGTCGGTCTGATCGTGACCCTGCTGGCGATCGCCACACTGATGGTGTTCTACATCGGCGCGGTCGTCTCGGGGGCCTTCAGCTGGGACCTGGTGTTCAACATCGCGCCCACGCCGGGCAACGGCACATTCCTGCCCTTCGGCTGGTTTGGTGTGTTCGCCGCCCTACCGTTCGCGATCTGGTTCTACCTGGCGATCGAGCAACTCCCGCTGGCCGCAGAGGAGAGCCACGACGTGGTACGCGACATGCCCAAGGCGTTGATCTGGGGCCTGGTCACGCTGCTCGTCCTCTCCGTCCTGACCCTGGTGCTCAACTCGGGAGTGGGCGGCGGCGCGGCCGAGGTCGGCGAGTCGGCCGCACCCCTGGAGATCGGCTTCCGCGCCATCTTCGGCTCGGGTGCGACCACCGTTGTGCTGACCCTGGTGGCCTTGACCGGCCTGGTGGCCAGCTTTCACACGATCATCTACGCCTACGGGCGGGTGCTCTTCTCGCTCTCGCGTGCTGGCTACATCCCGCGCTGGATCTCGGTCACCGGGGCGCGCCACACCCCTGCCCGGGCGCTCATCCTGGGCGGCGTCGTCGGCCTGGTGCTGGCACTGCTGATCGACCTGCTCGGCAGCGGCAGCAGCGTCGGCGCCGCACTGTTGACGATGAGCGTCTTTGGCGCCGTGATCTCGTATGCGCTGGTCATGCTCTCTTACATCAAGCTGGCGATCAGCCGGCCCAATCTGCACCGTCCCTACCGGAGCCCGCTCGGGGTACCGGGGGCGGTGATCGGGACCGTGCTGGCATTGCTCTCGCTCTTCGCCACCATGGCGATCGAAGACAACCGGCCCGGCGTGATCGGCACGGCAATCTTTATGGCCGTGATGGTGGCCTACTACGTTCTCTACAGCCGCAAGCGCCTCGTTGCGCAGGCGCCCGAGGAAGAGGCCGCGCTGATCGCCGAGGCCGAACGCGAACTCAAGCATCCGTGACCGTCGCTCGACAGCTCCATACAACCGGCTTGTCAAGCAGGTTTGAACCATGTATACCCAGACCCTGGGTGGGCGGACCTATCACTTCGCTGACCTCAAGAGCCTGATGGCGAGGGCCACACCCGAGCGTTCAGGCGACCAGCTCGCCGGGATCGCAGCGGCGAGCGCTGAGGAGCGTGTGGCCGCCCAGTTGCGTCTCGCCGACCTGCCGCTGAGCACCTTCCTCGAAGAACCGCTGATCGCCTACGAAAGCGATGAGGTCACGCGCCTGATCCTCGACACCCACGACCGTGCGGCCTTCGCCCCCGTCAGCAGCCTCACCGTGGGCGCGTTCCGCGAATGGCTGCTCGCCTACACGACCACCGGCGAGCGTCTGGCGGCTCTGGCCCCGGGCATCACCCCCGAGATGGCTGCTGCGGTGTCCAAGCTGATGCGCAACCAGGACCTGATCGCCGTGAGCCGCAAGTGCCGGGTCGTCACCCGCTTCCGCACCAGCATCGGGCTGCCGGGCCGCTTCTCGTCGCGCATCCAGCCCAACCATCCCACCGACGATCCGCGCGGCATTGCCGCCGCGATCCTCGACGGCTTGCTCCACGGCTGTGGCGATGCGGTGATCGGCATTAATCCGGCCACCGACAGCCCGCAGGCGGTGATCACGCTGCTGGAGTTGATCGACGAGTTGCGCCAGCGCTACGCCATCCCCATCCAGTCGTCGCTCCTCGCCCACGTTACCACCCAGCTCACCGCAATCGAGCGAGGCGCACCGGTTGACCTGGTCTTCCAGTCCGTCGCCGGCACGGAAGCCGCCAACCGCAGTTTCGGGATCGACCTGGCCCTGCTGCGCGAGGCGCGCGCGGCCGCGCTGGCCCTTGGACGCGGCACGATCGGCGACAACGTGATGTACTTCGAGACCGGCCAGGGCAGCGCGCTCTCGGCCAATGCCCACCATGGCCTCGATCAGCAAACCTGCGAGGCACGGGCCTATGCTGTGGCCCGTCATTTCGCGCCGCTGCTGGTCAATACCGTGGTCGGCTTCATCGGCCCGGAGTACCTCTACGACGGCAAACAGATCATCCGCGCCGCGCTCGAAGATCTCTTCTGCGGGCGCTTGATGGGCGTACCGATGGGCTGCGATGCCTGCTACACCAACCACGCTGAAGCCGACCAGAACGATATGGACACCCTGCTGGTGCTGCTTGGCGTGGCCGGCTGCGCCTACATCATGGGCGTGCCCGGCGCCGATGACGTGATGCTCAACTACCAGAGCACCTCCTACCACGACGTGCGCTTCGTCCAGACCACCCTGGGCCTGCGGCCCGCCCCGGAGTTTGAAGCCTGGCTGCTCGATCTGGGCATCATCGAGCCCGATGGCCGTCTGGCGCACCGTGAACAGCCCCGCCTCCTGCTGCAGGCCGTCGCACAGCTGGCCGGGACAGGCGCCACCGGGTAGAGACGCACAGAGGAGCCCCCATGGCCGACGAACCGCTTGAACGCCCCGACCCCTGGCAGATGCTGCGCCGCTATACCAACGCCCGCATCGCCCTGGGGCGGGCCGGCGACGCGCTACCCACCCTTCCGCAACTGGCCTTCCAACTCGACCACGCGCGCGCCCGCGATGCTGTGCATCTGCCGTTTGATGCCGCGGGTGTTGCGGCGACGGCGGGCGCCAGCGGGCTCGCCGCGCTGATCGTCCACAGCGCCGCCCCCGATCGGGCGACCTACCTGAAGCGCCCCGATCTGGGCCGCCGCCTGAGCGAAAGCTCACGCGCGACGCTGGCCGGCCACGCCCCCAGCGACGGCAGCGGCTACAACGCCGCCCTGGTCATCGCCGACGGGCTCTCGGCGCTGGCCGCGCACCGCCACGCCGTCCCACTGGTCGCGCGGGTGGCCGGCGCCCTGCAGGGCATGGGCTGGCGCCTGGCGCCGCTTGTGATCGTCGAGCAGGGTCGGGTGGCCGTCGCCGATGAGATCGGGCAACTGCTGGGCGCGGAACAGACCGCGATCCTGATCGGCGAACGCCCTGGCCTCAGCGTCGCCGACAGCCTGGGGATCTATCTCACCTACGACCCGCGGCCCGGCCGCACCGATGCCGAGCGCAACTGCATCTCCAACATCCACGCCCAGGGCCTGAGCTACGATGCCGCCGCGCAGACGTTGATCTATCTGATGAGCGAGGCGCGTCGCCGCAAGCTGAGCGGCGTCGCACTGAAGGACGAGCGGGCCGAGCGAGCAGCGACGGCGTCGCTGGTTGACCCTGCCCCGTAGGGGCGGCCCCACCGTGGCCACACCCGCGGCGCCCCGTGGCGCCCCACGCGCGCCACGCGCCCCGGGGCGTCTCTGCCTCTCAGGTGGAGGGTTTGTGGGAGGTGCGCCCCCAGGCCCCGCATACCCCACCCCCCTACCCCCTCAGGGGTAGGGTTTTTGGGAGTTGCGCCCCCAGGCCCCGCATACCCCACCCCCCTTCCCCCTCCCCTGGTAGGGGAGGGGGCCAGAATCTGGCGT
>JACAEO010000434.1 GCA_013388805.1 Chloroflexota bacterium | reverse complement strand
GGCCAACCCAGGCGGTCGCCCCGACACCACCACCGCGCCCACAGCCGCGGGTCACCCGGCTCGACCCGCTGCCGATCCCGCCGGCCCCACGGGCCGCGCCGCGGATCACGCTGGCGGTCGAGGTGACCCTGCTTGCCGCTGAGCCGGGGGCCGCAGCGACCGGCAGCCCGGGCCGGCCGACACCGACTGCGCAGCCGCCGCTTGCGGGCGTCCGTGTGCAGCTGGTGACCGCCCTGGGCGACGTGCTGGCCGAGGCGGTGACCCCGGCGAGCGGGTGGGTCACCCTGATGCGCGACGTGCCCCCCGGCAGCGCGGTGCTGCTGCGCGTCCCGGCCCTCGGCATCGAGGCGGGCGTTGATCCGGCACGGCCAGCGCTGACGATTGTCGTGCCGCAGGAGAACAACCGATGAGCATCTCACGCTTTGCGCGGGCCGACGCGGCCTACCAGGAGGAGATCGCGGCCCAGTGGCGCGACTGGTGCGCCTATCTGCGCGCCCACCTGGCCCTGCTCGACGCGCGGGCCGCCGAGGGGCGCCCGGCCTTCGAGCACGCCGAGTCGCTGGAGGAGGTCGAGGCCCGCGCCCGCGCCGAACTGAGCGCCATCCCCGCCGCGCGGCGCACGGTCTTCGACGGCGTGCGTGAGGCCCGCCGCCAGGGGGCGCAGGCCGACCTGGAGGCCGAGGCCCGCGCCCGGAGCGGCAGCAGCCGGGTGCGCCCGGTTGACCCCGACGCGGTTGACCGGCGCGTGCTGGAGACGCTGCTCGCCGAGGCGACCGGCCAGGGGGTCGAGGATGGCTGGGGGCTGGTGCCGATGGGCAGCGCTGCCGACGAGTGGTACCGGGTCGATGTGGCCGCGCTGGAGGCCGCGCCGAGTGCGGCGGCCTACGCCGCCAGCCGCTCCGAGGCCGACGACCGCAAGCGGCGCCTGCGCGCCCTGGCCGGCCTGGTCGGCGGCGGGCTGGTGCTGACCCTCGTCTGGCTGTTGCTGCCACGCGGTGGTGCCCCGACGGCCACGACCGGCGCGGCGATCACGGTCAACGGCACACCGGTCGCGGCCTGGGCGCCGGCCAGGCTTGTGCTCAGCGGGTCAAACGGCGAAGCGACCACCCTGGCCGTCACCCCCGCACCGGCCTGGCCGCCCGCGAAGGCAGGGGAGGCGGCCGGTCTCTGGCACACCGGCAGCGTGCTGCCGCTACAGCTCTGTGTGCCGGACGGAGCACTTGCTGGCGCCACCAGCGTGCGCCTGATCGGCGACGGCGACCTGCCCGAGCGGGTCTACACGCTGCTGGAACAACCCGCAGGCCCGGCCGACCTGGCGCTGGGCGTCTGTGGGGCCGGCGACGAGCGGCGCACCCGCTACGGGTTGCTGCGGGCGAGCGAGCGTCCGGCCGACCTGGCGCTCGGCGCTGCGGGCATGCTGGCCAGCGGGCAGGAGCTGACCTTGCAGAGCACCGACCTGACCGGGCCCGGCGGCGACCCGACGTTGCCGGCCGAGCAGGCGCGGGTCACGCTCGACATGCGCGCCCCGGCCGGGCTCGACTGGCCCACCCTGGCGCCGACCCTGCTGCTGGCGAGCGGCCAGGCCCTGCTGCCCGCCGCGATCGAGCCGGCCGCCGACGGCGCGGCGCTGAGCTACCTCATTCCGCTACCCACCACACCCGTCGAGGCCGCCTTGCGGGTGACAACGGCCGACGGGCGGGTGCTGCGCTGGCGCCTCCCGCTAAACCCGCCGCCCACCCGCGACGCCACGCTGCGCGAGGCCCTGAGCGTGACCGCCGTCAAGGCGCAACTCGCCGATGCGGGTGCGACGGAGCTGCGGATCACCCTGGAGAACCGCGGGGCGGCGACGCTCATCCTTACTCCGGCCGACCTGGCCCTGACCCAGGGCGAGACGCTGCTCAGCCTGCCCATGATCGCCGGGCTGGAGGCCGCGCTCGAACCGGGGGCGACGCGGACCCTGACCGTCAGCGTCGTCCCCGGCCGCTCAGCCCAGCCGCTCATCCTGCGCATCGGCTCCGAGCGCTTTCAAATCAGCTGGAATCCGTGAAAGGGGGTGGTGCGAGCACTGAACTCGACCGTTCGACCGTGGCGCGACACACAGTAAGAAGGAGCATAAATGTATGGACGCCATCAACCAGATGGTCCAGGCGCTGAATACGCAGCTCAACGCCCTGGTGGTGCCGCTGGCCATCCTGGGTATTGTGCTGTGGGGCATCGCCTTCCTGGTCACCCCGATCCTGCCCGACTGGGCTGGGACGATGCGGGGCTACTTCCAGAAGGCCATGCTGATCGTCGGCTTCATCGGCTTTGTCCCCGGCATCATCGCCGCCCTCGCCGCAATGGGCGGCGGGGGGTAGGGAGCGTGATGAGTGACGAGTGACGAGTGATGAGCCGATCGCACATCGCTGCTTGTCACTCATCACTTGTCACTCGTCACTAAAACTATGCCGTACCAACACATCGAACAGATCACCGAGCGCAAGGGCGAGAAGATCGCGCTCTTCCTGACCGCCGAGAACGCCGCCGGGCTGATGCTGGCCGCGCTGCCGGTCTACCTGATCAGCAGCAGCCTACCCTTCTGGCTGCGCGTGATCGCCATGGCCGGCGCCGCCCTGCTCGGCATTGTCGCCACCCTGGACGTGGGCGGGCTGGCGCTGTATGAGCGGGTCGTCTGGCGCGTGCGCGGGCTCATCCGCCAGCGCGTGATGGGCCGGCGCGTCACACCCGAGCAGCTCGCCGGTGCTGCAATCGCCACCCAGCGTGAGCGCGCGCTGCGGGCCGGCGGCCCGGTGCAGATCGTGCGCCAGGCCGGCGGGGCCGCCCGGCGTCGCGCCGCCCTTGTCCAGCCCATCGCAACCCCAAGCCCACCGATCGGAGCGAGCGGGACGAGTGAGCCAATCACGGGTTCAGAGCACGCGTTGGCAGGCCCAACTCCTCCTGAACCCCAGACCCTGAACCCTGACCCCTCTTGGAGAGAAGGAACCGCCGATGCAGATCGTGCGCCTGGGCAGCTTCCCGATTGAGCAGGTCACCGACCTGGACGGGCTGGAGCGCAAGCTCGGCGACTGGTTCGCCGCCCGCGCCGAGCCGGTGCGCCTGCTGGCGCTCTCGCGCCGCTTCGATATGCGCGAGGCGATCACCGGCGTCACCCGCGAGCAGCGTGCGCTGCAGGAGCTGGCGCGCCTGGCCGACCCGCTGCTGCTGGCGGTTGACGGCCGGCTGCGCGGCGAGCCCGACGCCGATCCGGCCGCGGTGCTCCGTGGCCTCAGCGCGGCCGAGACCGGCCTGCTGCTCGATCTCTTCGCCGATGCGCCGGCGCTGCAGCGCGCCCTGGCGGAGGCCGCGAGCGCGACGCCCGACGAGGATGAGCAGGCCGCGGTCTGGGAGCTGGCGGCCGACGCGCTGGCCAGCCTGCTCTGGCGGCTGCCCTGGATGAAGGAGCAGGTGCGCTTCTACGAGGCCCTCGGCCAGCGCCACCTGCGCAGTGCGACCTATCTGCTGCTGACCTGGGAGCCGCCCGAGGTGAGCGGGGCAGCCATCGCCGCCACCTTGCGCCACGCCATCGGGCGCGAGGTCCAGCCGCTGGAGCAGCTCCCTTCCCCACTGGAGAGCGGCTACCTTGAGGAGGCGACGCGCCTGCGCCCCGAGCAGCCGGGCGCGCCCTGGCTGGCCGTGCTGCTCTCCTACGACCTGCGCGGCACGTGGGACGCGACCACGCTCCACCCGCTGCTCGACGTCGCCTTCGACGTGGCCCTGGCCATCGACATCCAGACCCTGGGGCGCAACCGGGCGATGCGCAGCGCCGAACTGGCCTTCAGCACCGCGCGCATGCTCGCCCGCGACCAGCAGGTGATCGACGTGCGCGCCCAGCGCGTGCTGGCCGACGCCGAGCTGGTCATGCATCAGCTCACCCACCAGAACCTGCACCTGGTCCAGATTGCCGCCCTGGTCGGCGGTGCCACCGCCGAGGAACTGGAGGCAAATGTCGCCGAGGTGCAGGGGCGGCTGGGCACCCAGCTACGGCTGATGCGCCCGTCCGGTATGCAGGCCGAGCTGCTCAAGCTCTGGAGTGTCACCCCGACCAGCCAGATCGACGCGCCCTTCAAACGGCGCACCGTGCTCTCCCACGGCGTCGGCTGCTGCGCCGGCATTGTCGGCTACCACCGCGCCTCGGCCACCGGCGGCCTCTTCTGGGGCATGGACGCCGTGCGCCGCGCGCCGCTCTTCTTCGACCTGTTCGCCGGCAACCAGGCCGCGCATATGGTCATCCTGGGCAAAACCGGCTTTGGCAAGACCTATTTTTTGAACCTGCTGACCCTGCGCGGCGCGGCGATCGCCGGCTACCGGGTGATCGGCATCGACGCCTTCCGCAACGGCGACCGGGTCGAGGCGGCGGCCGGGGCCGGGGCGCGCTGCTACCACATCGGCATGGAGAGCAGCGTCAACATCCTCGACGTGGTCTACGCCGCCGATACGCCGGGCGGCTGGGTGCCCAACCAGGTACAGCACGTGATCGGCCAGCTCGCCCTGCTGCTCGGCACGCCGGGCAAGGGAGCCAGCGGTCGCGACCAGCTCGTGCCGCGCCCACTCTCCATCGCCGAGCGTGGCCTGCTCGACCGGGCGCTGAGCGACCTTTACGCCGGTGTCGATCCGGCCGCCCCGCTCGCAGCCATGCCCATCCTAAGCGACCTGATCGCCCGGCTGCGGCGCTTCGACGAGCCGGAGGCCCAGGGGCTGGCCCGCGACCTGCGCCTGCTGCTCTTCGGCAGCAGCGCCGACGGGGCAACGACGCCGACCTCGCTGGGGGCCAGCTTCAACGCGACCACGACGGTGGACTGGAACTTCGGGCGCGACATCAACTACTACGACTTCTCAAGCGTGCCCGAGCTGCTGCGGCCCTTCTACTACGCCCAGACAATCGGGGCGATCAACCGCTATATGCGCGACCCGAAGCGCGACACGCGCCACCGTACGCTGTTGCTGATTGACGAGTTCGCCTACGTGACCCAGATCGAGGCCCTGGCCCGGCTGGCCGCCGAGATCTGCAAGGTCGCGCGCAAGTACGGCATCGGCCTGGTGGCGATCGACCAGAACCCGGGAACGTTTCTCGACGGCGAGAACGGGCGCTTCATCTTCGAGAACGCGGTGGGCAAGGTGCTCTTCCACCTCGACGACCTGCCTGCGCGCCAGATGGGCGCGGCGATCTCCGACCTCACCCCGGCCCACGTGGAATTCCTGAGCCACGCCGGGGTCGGCGAAGCCCTGGCGGTGGTGGGCAACGATGTCTACGTGATGACGGTGGAGAGCAACCCGAAGGAACTGCGCGCGCTCAGGGGGTCATGATGAGGCCGGCTCGTCTTCATCCGGGAGCAGTAATTGAAGCAGTTCGCGCTGCAGCCGCAGCAGCTCACTCTGTTCGCGCAGGAGCACTGCCTGCTGGGTCGTGAGCTGATCAAGCACCGTCACCAACTCACGGTAGCGCTCAAGCAGGCGCTCTCGCTCGCTCTGGGTGATGCGACGCTGCCGATAGGCGACGAGTGGCGGGCGATTGAGGCGCATCCGGCGCAGGGTAAAGCCGCCCTGCTCAGTGCGTGGATGAAGGGTGCCGTCGGCAAGCAGCAGGAAATGGTCTGAAAACGATGACTCGCGCGGGTTCCAGAGCGAGGGCTCACCAGGCATCGGCCAGTAGTCGGCTTTGAAGGTGTTGCAGTTATGGCAGCAGTACAGCAGGTTATCCGGCTCGTTCGAACCGTGGTGGGAGCGCGGGCGATAGTGATCGATCGTCAACTCGCCGCCGGTATCCGCCTCGCTGACGCCGCAGTACTCGCAGGCAAAGCTGGCGCGGGTACGCACAGCAAGGCGGAGATCAGGCGCAATGGTCATGCCGCGTGTGTGGAAGGCAGGTGGCGGAGGCGCTGCTGGAGATCGGCAATCTCGCTGCGCAGGCGGGTGTTCTGGGCTGTCAGCTCCTGGATCTGGTGGCTCGTCGATAGGATGCGTGCGATCGCCTGCTCCACCCCGGCCTGGAGGTCGCGCAGGTCGTCGGGCAGCGTTGCAACACCGAGCGTCGCAGCCTCAGCGGCATCCTGGGCCGCATACCAGGCGTCAAGCTGGGCCTGCTCATCAGCGGTGAGTGTATGCCCACGCGTTGCGCGGTCATGCAATTGTTTCATCTGGAGTTCGTCGCCAGTCATCAGCAGCCTCGAAAGTTCACAAACACGCCTGTTAACGCGATCTGGTTCCACATGGTACCACAGGAATGGCGACATCACCATGATTGGAAGAGTACGATCGGGAGTAGGACTCGCTCACCCTTTCGGCCCCCGCTGCTCGATGATGAACTCGCTCAGCGGCTGGCCCCCGGCGCGGCTGAGGGCCGCACTGACTTCTTCCAGGGTCGCGGTGACCTGCGCCGCGCGGGCTTTCATCTCGGCACTCGGCTCGGCCAGCAGCCCGGCGGCGCGCAGCACGTCAATCGCGCGCTCACGCTCACTTTTCGGCTGCACCAGGCCCGCGGCGATATATGTTTCCACCAGGTGTTCGATCGGCCGGCCGGTACGGGTTGCTTCGGCTTGCAGCCGCTCGTACAAATCGGCCGGCAGGTCAACCGTGAGTGTCGTCATCTGGCACCTCCCGGGAGACCGAGCGCGTCGGTGCGTCCCAATGGTTGTTCTTGTTGCATGGTACCACATCGATTGAGGAGCAGCCATGCCGCTCACACTCTGGCGCCTTGAGGGCGCGACAACCGATCTTTTGCCCGATGCAACCGGCCTGGCCGCGGGCCTGCGCCTGCACCTGGCCCATGCGCCGCTGACCAGCACGCTGGTGCAGATTGGCGACGTGCAGCGGGCCTATGTGGCACTCGACAGCTGCGAGGGCTGCCTGCGCGGGCGCTGCGAGCCCGGCTGCCGGGTCGAACTGCTGCGCCGGCTGCTGCGGGCCAGCCTGGGTGGCGCCTCGTTTCAGGCGGTGCCGCGTGGGCTGGCTGCACGCCCCTACACGCGGGTGGCCCTGGCCTGGCCCGGCAGGAATACCCGCCCGCTTGCCGGCGACATCCTGGCGGCCTGGGAGGAGGCCCGGCTTAGCATCCATTGGCAGGGTGGCCCACGCGCGACGATCACGGCGAGTGCGCTGCTGGCCGCCGGTGCGGGCGAGGGCGATCCGGCTCGGATGCTGACCGAGCTAGACTGGAACGCTCTGCCGCTGCCGCCGAGGCTGTTCAGCCGGATCGAGAGTGGGAGTTTGCCGCTGCTGAGGGTCGGCCGGGTGTGGCGCCACGAGCCCACACTGCTGCTGCCGGTAGCAGGGGAACACACGCCAGTCACGATTGGGCACCCCGCTCCGGCCGATGAGACACTCGCTGAAACGCCGGCAACCAGCCCACTCGCCCATGCTCTCGACCGCATCCTCGCCCTGGCTCGCGAGCCGAGCACGGCGACCGGGGCAACCACGGGCCTTGCGGGCGCAGGCGATGCAGACGTTGCCGACAGCCCCTGGCCGGCCGGCCCCGGACGGATGCGCCCGGGCGAGGTCGCCACGCTCGTCGAGCGACTGCTCAGCGACCCGTCGATTGTTGCCGCCACACCGCCCGGGGTCACCAAAGGCCGGCTGCGCGGCCTGGTCGAGCCCGGGCTGGCCGAGCCGCTGCTGGCCTGGCTCGATGCCGCCGGCGTGCTGGCCGAGCCGTCTCGCCCCGAGCTGCGCTGGCGCGAGCCCCGCCCGCTGCGCGAGCGCGAGCCGGACGTTATCGCCGACAGGCTGCGCCGGACGCCGCTCCCTGATGATCCGGCGGTGCAGGCCGCCTTCGGAGGCGGACGATGAGCAGGTCGCGCGCGTCATCGACGGCCTTCGGCGCAGGCGCGAAGCAGCGCCCGCTCGGCGATCGGCCGCCGCCGCTGAACTGGGGGCTGATCGGGCTACGGCTCCTCATCGTCGCGTGCGCGCTGCTCTGGGCCGCCCGCGCGCCGCTGCTGGGCTGGGCCGACTCGGTGCCGCTGCCGCCAGCTTCACCTGCAGACTCACCGGCTGTACCTGCCCTGCCCCTGGAACGAGTCGCGACGATCGGCGCCCAGGTCGTGCGTACCGTGCTGCGCCCGCCGGTTGCAACCGCCATCTGGGGCGTCGCCCTGGCCGGCCTCGGCGCAGTGGCCCTGGAGCTTAGCCTGGCCGCCGCCCGGCTGGTTGTCCAGTCGCTCGCCCAGCGGCGTGCCGGCGGGCTCACCCTGCGCATCCGGCTGCCCCTGACCAGCGGCCCGCGGGGCGTTTCGACGAGCGGGCGCGATCCCGGCGGCGACCTGCTGCGCGCCGTGCACGAGCTGCTGCCGGCCCAGGGCGGCCCGTGGCTGGCCCTCACCCTGGGTGCTCACCCCGACGAGCCGGCGGAGCTGGGTATGTTCATCGGTGGCGGCAGCGCGCGCCAGCGCGAAACCTGGGCCGCCGCGCTGCGCAAGGTCATCGGCGGCATCGCGCCCGAGGCGCTGATCGAGCTTACCCCCGACCCGCTGGCAGCCGCGCTCGAACCCGGGCGCCTGGTCGCCTGGCGCGCGTGGCTGCCCGCCCAGCCGCCGGCCTACCCCTTGCGGCTGGCCAGCGACAGCGAGCGCAGCGACCTGCTCGGCCCACTGGCCGCCGCCGTTGCCCCGCGCGTGGGGACGCGCTACGGCGAGGTGCAGATCATCCTGCGGCCCCGCCGCGACTGGGAGCTGGCTCAGGGATGGCGCGCGGGCGCCCTGCGCCGCCTGCTGCGCCTGAAGGGCCGCCACGAGCGTGCCCTCGGCCCCGACGCCCGTGCCCTGGAGGCCAAGCTCGCCGGCCCGGTCTACGACGCCACCATACGCGCGGTCGCCGTGGGCGAGTCTCGCGCCGACCGCCAGGCAACCCTGGCCGAGCTGGACGAGATCGGCGCGGCGCTGGGCCAGTACGCCGCGCGCAGCGGCAGCCGCCTGCAGCGCCTTAGCCGCGCCGGCGGCGGGATGGTGGTTGTGCCACGCCGGCGCCGCTGGGTTGACGCCGCGGGCCTGGTCGGGGCCGGGCTGCTGGGCGGGCTGATCTTCCAGCTTCGTGCTATGCCCCCGTCCGTACCAGCGCTGCCATTCGGTTCTTTGCCGGGTGTGCTTGTGGCGCTGGTTGTCGCCCTCCTTGGCCTCACTGTCGCGCAGCGCTGGAGCGGCCAGGCGGCCACGAGTCGGCTGCGCCAGCTCCAGCTGCGCGCGCCGCGTCTGGCGCCGCCCCCGCCCGTGGTCTGGCCGCTGCGGGCCTGGCGCGCGCCGGGCATCCTCGCCCCGATTGAGCTGGGTGGGCTCTGGCACCTGCCCACGCCGGCCCTGGGCCGCCTGGTGCGCTGGCTGCCCTGCCGGCAGCTCCCCGCGCCGCCCCACGCCTTCGTCGACGGCGCCGCCGAGCGCCTGGTGGTCGGCAGCGCCCGGCGCAGCAACGGGCAGCTGGTCGGCGTCGGGCCGAGCCTGCGCGACCTGCGCCAGGTGCTGCACCTGACCGCCGGGATGGGCGCGGGCAAGTCGCGCTTCCTGGCAAACCTCTGCCGCCAGCTGCTGCCCCACGGCCTGACCCTGATCGACGGCAAGGGCGACGACGAGGCGGGCAGCCTGGTCGCCACCGTGCGCCGGCTCATCCCGCGCGAAGACGAGGCGCGCCTGGTGATCCTCGACGTGCTCGACACCGACTGGCCGATCGGCCTGAACCCCCTCGCCGGGGTGGCCCTGCAGCAGGCCGGTGGCGCCGATCTCGCCGTCGGCCAGGTGCTGGCCACCTTCGCCCGGCTCGACCCGGCGACCTGGGGCAAGGCGATGGGCATGCAGCACTTCGCCCAGATGGCAACCCTGCTGGTGCTGGAGGGCGAGCCGCAGCCGACGCTGGCCCACATCAAGCAGGCCCTGCTCGACGAGGGCTATCGCCGGCGATTGCTGACCCGGGCCGGCAACATCGAGGTGCGCACCTTCTGGGAGCAGACCTTCGCCGCCCTCGCCGAGGGCCAGCGGGTCAGCCGCGAGGCGCTGCTGCGCCGGCTCGACCTGCTGCTCGCCACCGAGACCACCCGCTCCCTGATCACCCAGCCGCGGCCCAGCTTCCGCTTCGAGCAGGCGATCACCGAGCGCTGGATTGTGCTCATCCCGCTGCCCGACATGACCCTGGGCGGGCTGGCGGGGGCGATCGGCATGCTGCTCTTCCAGGCCTTTATCCGCGCCGCCTTCGCGCGCCAGGGCTCCGACCAGGACCGGGCCAGCTACCCGCTGGTCGTCGACGAGCTACAGGTGCTGATCGGCGACGGGGTGAGCGAGTCGGCCGACGTGCGCACCGCGATTACCCGCCTGCGCGCCCTGGGGATTCCGACGATCTACGCCCACCAGGCCCTGGCCCAGCTCGGCGACCTCGCCCCGCTGATGCTGATCAACGCCGCCAACCGGCTCATCCTGCAGACCCAGGAGCCGGACGCCTCGGTCTACGCCCGGGCCTACGCCGCCGCCGGGCTGACCGCCGCCGACATCAGCGGCCAGGATCCGAACAGCCACCAGTACGCCGTGTTGCGCTGCGACGGCCAGCCGGCCGGGCCGTTCTCGATCCAGCCGCTGCCCTGGCCCGCCCCGCTGAGCGCCGACGCGCCGCCCGAGCCGGCGTCCGACTGGCAGGCCGTGCTGCCGGCGGAGCCCGACCCGGCCGACGAGCGCATCCTGGCCCTGGTCTATGGCGGGCTGCCCAATCCGAGTATCGCCGTGGCCGAACTGGCCCGACTGGGCGACGAGGCATGGGCCGAGCTGACTGGCCGCTGGGACGCCATTCGCCAGGCCCAGCGCGCCCATATCCTGGCTCACCCCGGCTGCATCCGCGACCGGCTGGAGCGCCAGCGCTGGCTCTCGCGGCTCACCGCCGCCACACCGCGCATCTTCGCCGCGGCGGCCTACCAGCGCCAGCGCTGGGCGCTCGATCCGCGTGAGACGCCGCAGCCGCTGCGCCCCTTCCGCGAACAGCGCGGGGCCGAGCGCGCCGAAAGCGATCGCCCGAGCCCGGTGGCGATCATCAGCGGGCTGGCCCCATCACCCGGTGAAACCCCGCCGCCTCCGGCGGTCACCGCCCTGGCTCCGGCGAGCGACCTGCTGCGGGCGCGTGGCCGGCGGCGGGCGAAGGACGACATCGCCCCCGGCTTCGAGTTCGAGCCGGCAAGGGCAGCCGATGAGACCGAGGAGGCCGTATGAGCAGCCCGCCCGGCTCCTTCGGCCTGACCCCGCCATCCGCGCTGCCGGCGATCGTCGAGCGCCAGATCGCCGTGCTGCGCCTGCTCGGCCGGCTGGAGGTGATGCGCAGCAACCAGCTGAAGCGCCTGGTCTACCCCGACATGAGTGCGCGGGGCATGGGCAAGCAGCTGGTCACCCTGCTCGGCCACCAGCTCGTCTGGCGCACGCGAGTCCATCTGGAGGAGCGCGTCAGGGACGGCAGCGACCACCGGCGTACGCCGGTCGCACCGCCCTACGTCTACGGCCTGACCAGCGCGGGCAAGGCCCTGCTCGACACCCTGGAGGTCGAGCACGACCAGCGCAGCCTGGACGGCCTGCGCGCCCGCGAGGCCGGGGCACCGGTGATCACGCCCAACACCATCGCCCACGACCTGCAGGCCTCGTGGTGGTGCTCCGCGCTGCTGCTGGAAGTGCAGCGCAGCCCCTGGTGCCACAGCGTCTTCGTCCAGGTCGAGTTCACCGTCCACCCGCGCCAGCGCATCGACGCCCTGGTCATCCTGCGCCTGAACCTCACCACGCCACGGCCCGACCTCGGGCGCATCCCCTGGTTCGACGGCACCCCGCGCCGGCCGGACGAGGTCGAGCTGCGCCTGGCGCTGGAGGTAGACCGCGGCACCGAGCCGCTGCCGATCCTGCTGCAGAAGGCGGTGGCCTACCGCGACCTGACCGCCGGCGGGATCTACGGCCAGGCTTTCGGCGGCCCCGTGCTGCCGGTCGTGCTGGCGCCCACCTCGCGGCGGGCCGGGCAGATCGCGAAGGAGTGGCAGAGCGCCTGGCCCGACGGCTGGGGCGTGATCTCGGTCGTGCGCGCCTGCGATCACCCGACCCACGGCACGCTCTGGGGCGACTACCGCGGCATGTGCGACGGCAAGCCCTTCAGCCTGCTGACCGCCCTGGTCCAGGACGGGCGCAGCCGGGTGCGCTTCCACCCCCTGGTCACGCTGGAGCGCTGGAGGCAAGGGATGAAGGATGAGGGATGAGTGAAGGGATGAAGGATGAGGGATGAAGGATGAACGGCACGTGCTCATCACTCGTCACTCGCCACTCGTCACTTGCATCTCGGTGCCGGCTGGCGTTCCAGGTGGCGTTCACCCTCGGTTCACGCTCGGTGCCGCCTGGGGTGCCGGCGGCTTCGGACGGCGGGGCGGCGGGGCGCGACCGGGTGGGGCAGGTGAAACGACAAAGAATCAGGGCCAATAGGGACGCAGCCTGCTGCGCCCCGCTGATAGCAGATCGACAGCGGCGTAGCCCAGCGCGCCGGATCGTAAGGACGCAGCCTACCGCGGCCTATCACATGCCAAATCTGGATGAAGCATTGCGGATCGAGGTGATCCTTCTCCGCACTGCGACGCGGGCCGTGCGGCTCGTCACTCGTCACACATCACTCGTCACTGATAGAAGGAGGAACAACGATGACCGAAGACACCACAACAACCAACCGCGCGATCGTGATCGGCGCGCTGGGCGCGCTGCGCCGGCGCGGCCGCGAGGCCACGCTGGTCAGCGGGCGGACGGCGACCCGCGGCACGGTGGGGCGCTTCGCCCTGGAGCTGGCCTCACCGCTGGGTGACCCCTTCGCGCTGGAGCTGGAGGTCGGCGTGGGGGTGAGCGGCCGCGAGCTGCTCGACGCGACGGCTGAGGGCAGCCAGCTGGTCGTGGAGGGCGAGGTGCTGCTGCGGGCCAGCCTCGACCCGCGCTACGCTCGCGGGCCGGACGACCCTGGGCGCGAGGTCCGCGTCCTCGCCATGCGCGTGCAGGCGCTGCGCACGCCGCGCGACGACGAGCCCACGGCGAGCAGTGCGGTCTGGCTGGAGGGCAGCGTGGCCGAGCCGCCGCGGCGCATCCGCCATACCGAGAACCGCGCGCTGGAGCTGGCCACCACCCTGCTCGACGTCGTGATCGCCGAGCGTTCGACCTACCCCGGCAGCCGGGCGATCATTCGCCGCCACGTTCAGGTGCCCATCGCCGTCCCGCTCGATCACCCCGACGCTGGGCTGCTCTACCGGCCGGGCAACCGCGTGCGGGTCGAGGGCGTGATCGACTGCCTGCTGGAGCCCCAGCGCGGTGCGGCGGTGACTGCGGCGCTTGATGCGCTGGGTGAGCGCTATGCGGCGCAGCGGGCGCAGGCCGGCGGCGAGGCCGAGCGAAGTGCGGCGGAGCGAGCGGAGCGGCGCGAGCGCCGAAGGTTGCTCAGCGCCCCGCGGCCGATCGTGCTGGTCGGCTACGTCGAAGGGCTGGAGCATGCGGTTGCAATGACCCTGGACGAAGCGGCTGAGGCGCGGCGCGCTTTCGTGCGCCGGCTGCGCGAACGCCGAGCGCAGCGCGATGCCCAGAACGGTGTTGCAGCGCCGGTCGAGGATGCGCCCGACGCCGCGAGCGCAGCACCGCCCAACGTCGTTCCGCTGCGCCCGCGGCGAAAAGAGCGCGATGCGGATGCGGCGTAGGGATGCGCTGTGGTGTGCGCGGCGATGCGCCGCGCCGCGCAGGCCCTTCGATGGTGACGAGATCGTTCCCGGACGTGATCAACCCAACTCTCTCGCTATTCGGTTCCAGGCGTATACTTGTTCAGATGGGAGGCCCGTTCTTCCAGCTTTTGCGTACGTTTCAGAGGAATAGACACCCGGCGCCTCCCTCGAGGATCGATGGTCG
This sequence comes from Chloroflexota bacterium, assembly GCA_013388805.1. Taxonomy (GTDB): domain Bacteria; phylum Chloroflexota; class Chloroflexia; order Chloroflexales; family Chloroflexaceae; genus JACAEO01. Next base: position 5,034 of record JACAEO010000434.1, on the reverse strand, counting down.
TTCGAAGGAGATCGCCATGAAACCTCGATCACGCCTGTTCATCGTGCTGATCGCGTCACTGGCGTTGCTCAGCGCCTGTGGTCCGACCGTGCAAACCACGCCGCCGACGATTGCCCCTGCCCCGACTGCCGCTCCTGCGCCGACTGTTGCTCCCACACCGGCGCCGACCGTGGCCACACGTTCCGATGCCGTGATCGCTACTGAGATCGACAACTATATCGGGAAACTCGTCAACGCCAAGCTGTTCAACGGTGTCGTGCTCGTCGCCCGCGACGGGAACATCATCTTCGAGCAAGGGTACGGCATGGCCGACCGTGAGGCGCAGACGCCAATCACCGACCGGACGCAGTTCTACCTTGGTTCGCTGAACAAGCCGTTTACGGCTGCCGCGATTCTGCTCTTGCAGCAGGATGGCAAACTCAACGTGAATGACCCGATCTGCACCTATTTGCCCGACTGTCCCGATTCCTGGCAGCCGATCACCATCCATCAGTTGCTGACCCATACGGGCGGCTTCCCCTTCTCCCCCGGCATCTCGTACGCGAAGCCAGTCACGCCCGCTGAGCTTCAGGCCGCGATCACGCGTGTGGCGCCTGCGCCCACCCCCGGTGCGTTCTCATACAGCGATACGAGCTACATTCTCGCCGGGCGGATCGTCGAACAGGTCTCGGGTATGCCGTATGAGGCCTTTCTCCAGACGCGGATCTTTGACCCGCTCGGGATGACCGATACCGGCTACGGCACGACTGCCCTGCGGCTGGCCAGAGGGTACACCAGTGCCACGGTAGCCGCTGAAATGTTCGAGCCGACCGTCGACTACGCCGCCGGTGGTGTCTACTCCACGGTCGAGGATCTCTTGCGCTGGGACCAGGCCCTCTACACCGATACACCGCTCAGTGCAGCAAGCCGTGCCCAGATGTTCACTGCCCAGACACCGATAGACGTTGACGTTGATTATGGGTACGGATGGGTCCTTGAGAACTATAAGAACCACCGTCTGATCTGGCATGGTGGTGCTGTTCCTGGTTGTCGTGGCCTCCTGGCGCGCTATGTTGATGATCGGATCACGATCATTATCCTTGCAAACCAGGAAACCTTCGATATCGATACCGTGAGGCCGTACATCAGCGACATCGTTTTGGACATCAAGTAATAATGCGCGGCGATGCGCTGGGCCGCGCACACTGCAGGCGCGACGGGTATGCTATCATGGTGGGAGCATATTCCGGTGCGCATCAGCATTGCGATGCGCCGGAACCGCCACGACGCCGCTCAGGTATGCACCAGGAGCGTAACGATGCGTGTGCTCGAAATCTCGTTCCCAGAGGAACTGCTCGCAGCGGTGAACCGGTGTGCTACGTGCCGGGAGGTACACCCTGAACGATGAGATGCATGCCAGTCCCTGGTGGGCAGCGCTTACCGTGTGGGGTGTGGTGAATGCGGTCAACGTGCTGCAGTCGGCCGGGTTCCTCTCGCGCGTGGTCACCGGCAGCCGGGCGGTCAATCAGCTGCTCGGCCTGGGAATCATTGCCCTTGGCATCCCGGCAGCGCTGGCCCTGGTCGCTTTCATACGCGCGCGCACCGGCTGGCAGCAGTGGATCGGTTCAGCCGTATTCCTCGCATTCCTTGCGTTGATGATTGCTGTGGAGGACATCTGGCGGGTCGAGTTCCGTTCTCCGATGCGCTACGAGATTCTCGTGCCGTATCTCGTGCTCTTCTTTGGCTCGATCCTGCTGATGGGTCTGCCAATGTTCCGCATGAATCGGCGGCTGTGGCTTGTTACCGTGGCGACCACGGTTCTGCTGCTGGGGTCAATGGTGGTTGCGATGTCCATGGGCGTTGGGTGAATGCGTGATGTCAGTCGCGTGTCGGGCGAATGGCGGAGAAGCTTCAGCTCTTCCGACTGGAACACGAGGATGATCGGCTCCAGGTACAACCCCCGCTGAAGTGCTGGAAAGATCAAAGGAGAGCGCCTATGACCGTGACGTTTGACCAGGTTCGTGAACTAGCTGATCGGCTGGCGCCGGGCGATCGCCAGCGATTGGCGACCTATCTGGCACAGACAACTGCGGCTGTTCGGGATACTGGAGAGCCGGCGGAAGCCTTTCGCCGGCGCAATCTGCAGGCCTGGCAGAAGCTCCTGGAGTTTCACGCGGCCCTCGCCGCCGATTATCCCCAGGCTGATGTAGCGGCACAGCTGGATCGAGATCGCCAGGAGCGTGATGCACTGCTGCGCGGGGCAAGTGAGAGCTAGCAGTGTATACGCTTGATGCGAACATCTTTGCGCGGGATGCGAATCCGCTGTCCGGGTGCTTACGCCTGAAGCTGCGCTGGCCGAATTGGGAACCGAGTGACAATACGCTTTTGAGGAAGGTGACGATGGTTACGCCCCGGGATCTGGTCAACGCACGGCTCTACGAAAGCGAGGAGGCCGTCACTGCGGACGCGCTGCGGCATCTGCTGCGCGCGCGGCCCGACCTCCGGATCAGCCTGGCAATCTACCAGCACCAGCACGAAGCGATCTCACTCGCCCGGGCCGCTGCCCTCGCCGGCGTGAACTGGTCGCAGATGCGCGCGATCATGGTCGAGCGCGGCGTGTCGCTGCGGCTCGGCTCCGAGACGCTGGAGGAGGCCCGGGCTGAGGTGGAGGCGTTGCGCCAGGCCTTCGCATGAATGTGATCAGCACTACCATGGCGCTCGCGAACGCGACGCTGCTCTGGTAGGCGCCCATCGTGGTACACGAGACGCACCAGATAACGTCACACGACTGCGGCTGGTACGTTTTATGCACCAGCCGTCAATTACACGTCGGCCCCGAGCCAATCGAAGCAGCCCGTACCGAGATCGTCCCCTTGCCTTCATCCCTACGGTAGCGCGAAGCGCACGTAGACCGGCGCGTGATCGGGCGCCTGTTCGCCGATCCGCTCGGTTGGATCGTCACTAACACTCTGGCCCTTAATCAGGTCGACACGGCTGCGTACTTCCTGCACAAAACTGCGGCCCTGGGTCAGCTCAGGGCCGGGACCGAGCAGGCTACGGCTAACGATAGATGTGGTCAATCAGCTCGCCCCGGTCCTGGTAGATGCGGGTGTAGTGTTCCGTCGGGTCCAGAAATTGCAGGTCGTTTTCCATCCCGCCACGGCGGGGGATACCGGCGGCCAGGTTGTAGAGCCGGACGGGATCCAGCGTATCCTGGCTCGTTGCGTCCCTGTCTTCGGGTCCGAGGATGAGCTGGGAGGTTGCGGCATACACTTCATCGTTGAGATCGCCGAGCACGATCATGTGGTTGGGCTGCGGGGTCTGCAGCCGGTCACTGACCCGGATACGGATGGTGGTGGCTTCGGCGGTTCGGCGCAGCAGCGCCAGCCCCGCACCGATCGCACGTTCGGCTTCGTTATCGGGATTGAACCGGTAGCTCTGGTTCGGGTGCGGCTGATAGCTGATCAGTTTCGATTTCAGGTGTGCTGTGAGGAGATCGATGGTGTGACCGCCAACCCTGATTGTTGCCAGGAGCGCTCCGCGACCGAGTCGGGTCGTTGTTTCGCCGTGCCAGCTCGGAAGGGTTGCCAGCTCGCCGTCTGCGAAATCGATCATATCGGTGATGCCGCTCAGCGGGAGCCGGGAGAAGAAGGCGACTCGGATCTGGCGACCATCGGGATGCTGCGACAGGGCGTGATGAGGGTAGGCCTGGCCGAGGCGGGTGTTGAGGGTGGCCAGGGTGTTTGCGGCATCGGCCTCGCCGCCACCAAGTTCCTGCAGGGCCACAACATCAGGGCCGATATTGCTGATTGCGCCCGTGAGGAAGTCCAGTTTGGCGTCAAAATCGGCCTGGGCAACCCTTTTTCGTGGTGAGACCTGCCAGCCGACGGGAAACAGGTTCTCAATGTTCCAGGTCATCACCGTCAGTGAATCTGCCATCACCTGCCTCCGCTCCTTTTCACTGCGGTCAGCGCTCCGCCCGCAGCGCATGCACCATGGCGCTGATTTCGTCCAGGCTTAATGCCGGCTCATCGGATGCCGCAGCGACAAGCTCGGTGACGCGGGGCACGGCAATGCGCTTCAAAATGATCGAGTCGTCCTGCTGCAGCAGCACAAAGCGATCAGCCGGCTGAAACTGCCGCGCAATCGAGTCGGGCAGCGTGATGGTGTTATCGGCGCCGAGGACAACGACAACCGGTTGCTCACGGCTCTTTTCGTTCATCATCTCCACGCCTTTGGCGCTCAATCTCCGCCGGCATCTCCCGGTAGACCTCATCGTCGGGGAAGGCGCCGGAGAGTGGCGGCCAGGGGACTGCCGGAAGCCCCGGCACCTCGCCGAGATCGAGCTGCACAATCTCTACGCTGGAGCGCTGGCGCGTAATCAGCGCAGCGCGCATCTGCTCCAGGGCTGCGTCACGCGACACTGCCTCGACGATGACGCCAGGGATGTGCAGCGCGCGTGCGACATACCGGCCATCTGGACGGCGGGTAAGCTCAATAGCGACGACCATCGCACACCTCCCGCGCCACGCGGAGCACACACCACCAATGCTTAGCTCATGATACGTCCTCACGAGCTGTCCGGCAACCGGCACGTCAGCCCCACGCGGGCCCCAGCTCGAGCGGCCAGACCGGCTCGGGGGAGAGCCGGACAGTGAACCGTTCGATCGAATTGTCCCAGATCAGCGGCTCGGCCAGCGGCGCATCCTCGACGGTGGCGACAAAACGCGTGATGTAAATCTCGTTCATTAGCTGCCGCAACTCGTCGAGGTTTGCGGCGACATAGACCGGGCCCTGGCCGCAGAACTGCGCGCGGAGCGCCTGGGCGCGGGCCGGCGTGGTCGCGTAGATCAGCGTTTCCGGCCAGTCGTGGGGGAGACGCATATGCGCCTCGGCGATGCGCGCCTCTTCTATCAGCGCGCGCACCAGCGCATCGGGCGGTGGCGGCGGCGGCGCATCCAGCGCGGCGCGTAGCAGTGCGGGCAGATTCGGATCATGTGCGTCTACCGGCGGCAGGCAGCCCAGGTGCGCCAGGGCGGCAGTCGTGTCGCTCGG
>JACAEO010000409.1 GCA_013388805.1 Chloroflexota bacterium | reverse complement strand
GCGCGGGTTCATCAGCGCACCGCGCTCCCAGATTCCTCTCTGCGCGGCGCTCCGCTCGGAATGACTTGGGGGGGCACTGGCCCGTCGCGGCGCCGCGGCCCGCCGCCGGGCCACCAGATACGCGGCATGACAGTACGACATGGTTCTGAGGAGCCCTTCGGCGCCGCGGCTCCCGAGCTTGTCGAGGGGCAGGGTCCACGCCGCGAGGAATGATGTGCGCCGCTCCCAACCTTTTCCTCCGCTCCGGCGTATAATCAACAGAGCGCATCCAACGTGAAGCGGAGCAGGCTATGTCCATCGATACGTTCCGGGACCAGACCCGCCAGATCCTCGAGAATCTGCTCAATGAGACGCCCAAGGCCGATCGCAGCGAGCTGATCGACGTCTATACCGAGTTGATCGCCAGGCTGCACGCCGCCGAGGCGCACCAGTTGCTCAATGAGGTCATCGCCGATGCCCGCACTCGCCTCGATGCCCGACTCTCGCCCGACCCGGTGCGCCAGACGATCGCCGGTGTCCAGACGACGCTGCAGGACATCTGGGACGCGCTGTGGAAGTAGCGAACTGAGCGCCAGTTCGGGTGCGGCGTGGCGCAGCGACACACGGGCCGGGTGGCTTGCCACTCATCACGCGTCACGCATCACGGCCATCACTCGACCCGGAACTCGAAGCGGGCCTTGAAGCGCCGCAACTCCTTGAGCACCGGGCGCCCGAGGAGCAGGATCAGCAGAGCGTTGCCCACGGCGCGCAGCGAGTCCCAGGCGAACGAGGTGAGCGCGTAGAAGGCCGCGTAGCGGCGCAGCGTCTCGCCGAAGCCTATGCCCGGCGACCAGCTCAGCGCGCCGGGCGGGCTGAAGGGCCAGAACCAGAGGTTCATCAGCGCGCCGAAGAGCAGCCCCCAGAGGTAGCCATAGGCGACCAGTAGCAGCAGTTCGGCGCCAGGGCGCAGACGCCGGCCCAGCGGCGCGATCAGCGCGGTGCCGAGGCCCATCCAGCCGGCGACGAACATCTGGAAGGGCATCCACGGCCCCACGCCGCCCGTGATCACCGCCGAGACGAAGAGCCCCAGCGCACCCAGCAGAAAGCCGAAGACCCCGCCGTAGACGTAGCCGGCCAGAATGATCAGAAAGAAGAACGTCGGCGAGTCGCCCGGCCCGGCCGGGATGCGCAGCACGGCCACTAGCGCCGTGAGCACGCCCAGCACGGCCAGCGAACGGGTGCTCAGCCGCCCGCCGCTCAATTCCGCGACCAGCAGCACCAGCAGCGCCGGCCCCAGGAGCAGGAAGATCAGCGGCGCCGTGGCCTGGTGGGCGCTGTTCACCCCGCCGGCCGGCGGCACGCTCAGCAAGAACGGGTAGAAGAAGGCGCCCAGCCCCAGCGCGCAGATCAAACCAAGCACCAGGCCGCTGAGCGCCCGGGCCAGTGACCCCTCACTGCGGATCGTCGTCAGATCGAACATCGCCGCTATCTTACCACGGCCCGCCATCGCCTATAATGACCCATGCGGACCAGGCTGTTCCTGCGGGCCGCCCGTACCGCGTCGAATGCGCGCAGTACGCTACCGTAAACCTGCTTGAACCAGTTGAAACACCCTCACGGAGGCACCACCTTGGCCGAGCCCCTGCTGATCGCAAAAGGCCCCGCCGACGTTTTGCTGCTGCCCGCCCTGGCCAACCGCCACGGCCTGGTCGCCGGCGCCACCGGTACCGGCAAGACGGTGACCCTGCAGGTCATCGCCGAGCAGTTCAGTCGCATTGGCGTGCCAGTCTTCGCCGCCGACATCAAGGGTGACCTGTCGGGCATCAGCCAGCCCGGCGCGGCGAAGCCGAAGATCCTCGAACGCATCGAGAAGCTCGGCTTGCCCGCCTACAGCTGGGCGGGCTGCCCGGTGACCTTCTGGGACGTGTTCGGCGAGCAGGGCCACCCCATGCGCACCACCGTCTCGGAGATGGGGCCGCTGCTGCTCGCGCGCCTGCTCAATCTGAACGAGACCCAGGCGGGCGTGCTCACGCTGATCTTCCGGATCGCCGACGACAATGGCATGCTCCTCCTTGACCTGAAGGACCTGCGCGCAATGGCGCAATTCGTGGGCGAGAACGCCCGCGAGTTCACCACCAGCTACGGCAATATCTCGGCGGCGAGCGTCGGCGCCATCCAGCGCAACCTGCTGGCGCTGGAGGAGCAGGGCGCCGAGGCGTTCTTTGGCGAGCCGGCGGTGAGCCTGGACGACCTGTTGCAGACCGACGCCCAGGGACGGGGCGTGATCAACATTCTGGCTGCCGACAAACTTGTCCAGGCGCCACAGCTCTACGCCACCTTCCTGCTCTGGCTCCTCTCCGAGCTGTTTGAGCAACTGCCCGAGGTCGGCGATCCCGACAAGCCGAAGCTGATCTTTTTCTTCGACGAGGCCCACCTGCTCTTCAACGACGCGCCTGCGGCCCTGCGCGAGAAGATCGAACAGGTGGTGCGGCTGGTGCGCTCGAAGGGCGTAGGGGTCTACTTTGTCACCCAGAGCCCGGGCGACATCCCCGAGTCGGTGCTCGGCCAGCTCGGCAACAAAGTGCAGCACGCGCTGCGCGCCTTCACGCCCAATGACCAGAAGGTGATCAAGGCGACCGCGCGCAGCTTCCGCCAGAACCCCGACCTGGATATTGAAACGACACTCACCGAACTGGGCGTTGGCGAGGCGCTGATCTCCTTCCTGAACGAAAAGGGCCAGCCCGAGGTCGTGCAGCGGGCCATGGTCGTCCCGCCGCGCAGCCAGATCGGGCCGATCACGCCTGAGCAGCGCCAGGCGCTGCTGCAAACCAGCCTGGTGGCGGGGGCCTATGAGACGCCGGTGGACCGTGAGTCGGCCTACGAGATCCTGAAGGCCCGCGCAGAGCAGGCGGCTGAGGCGGCGGCGGCCGAGGAGGCGCGCAAGCAGGCCGAAAAGGAAGCCGAAGAGGCGCAGAAACAGGCGGAGAAGGAAGCGAAAGAGGCCGAACGGGCCGCCAGAGAGGCGGCGAAAGAGGCCGAGCGACAGCAACGCGAACAGCGGCGCCAGATGGAGCAGATCACCAGAGGCGCGTTCAAGTTCCTCAACAGTCGCAGCGGCCAATCGCTGGTGCGTGGTATCCTGGGGAACCTGACCGGGAAGAAGTAAGACCATTTCCGATTGCAGATTTTGGATTGCAGATTTTGGATTGCAGATTGCCGCACATGGCGTCACGATCAGCGATAACGGCAACGACAATGCGGAACTGCCAACTGGATTTGGTATAAGACCATTTCAAGTTCACGCCTATGGATCTTCAGGCTACCATCACGTGTCCGGTATGCGGGTTTCAACAAACCGAGACGATGCCCACCGACGCCTGCCGCTTCTTCTACCAGTGCCAGGGCTGCAAAACCGTCCTTCGGCCCAGGGCCGGGGATTGTTGCGTTTTTTGCAGTTATGGTTCGGTCAAGTGCCCGCCCAGGCAACGTGAGGCTTGCGACTGCGAGTGATCTGTCACAGGATGACACTCAACCATACCCTGGCCCTCCAGCCCGGCGCATTGCTGGCCACCGCCTCCGCCGAGACGACCATCGATCAACTCAATGCTGCCCTGGCACCCCATGGCCTGTGCCTGCCGATCTTCCCGCTGACCCCCGGGATGCTCCTGGCCGGGCTGGTGGCACGCAATGCCGGCGGGCGGCGCATGCTGCGCTATGGCCCCATCGGGCGCTATCTGCGCGCCGCGACGCTCGATGCCGGCAGCGCTGAGCCGCTGCTGCTCGGCGGGCCGACGATCAAGCGGGCCACTGGCTATGGGCTCAACCGCGCCATCGCCGGGGGCGCGCTCGACCTCGGTGCGCCCCGCGAGCTGACCTTCAGCCTGCGCCCGCTCCCCACCGCCCGCGTGGCGACCCTGCTCCGCTGCGCCGACCTGGCCGCCGCCTGTCGCCTCGCCGCCCGCCTGCTCGCCGAGGGCCTGGCCCTGAGCGCCCTGGCCGTGGCCGCTGTTGATGGCGCGGGCCTGCTGCTGGCTGAACTGGAGGGCGCACCTGCCGTCCTTGAACGGCAGACACCGCTGATCGAGCGCATCGCTGCCGACGCTCAGGCGCGCGTTGTCACACCTGAGGGCGAGCCCTGGGCGCTGTGGGAGCGACGCGCCAGCGCCAGCGCTGAGCCATCAGTGAGCCTCACCGTGCCACGGGCGGTCCTGCCCACCTTCGTTGCGCGTGCCGAGACGCTGGCTCGCCGCTACCACGCCGCCCTCTCCGCCTGGGGCGATGCTGGAGTCGGGACACTGCAACTGAGCGCCGCCACCCCACACCCCGGCGAGGCCATCCAGTTGCTGGCCGTCCTGCAGGCCCTCGCCACCGAGCTGGGCGGCAGCCCGGCAACCGAGTACGGGCCGCTGCCCGCTCCGGTCTGGCGCCTGGCACCAGGCCAGCCGGTCGCCCCGGCTACCTTGACGGTCGGATGGGGCCGCTCGGCTACGGGCGCGACGGTGCCGGCAGAGGCTGGCGCCCTCGACGGTCAGCGGCGGGCGGCGTTGCTCGACGCCCTTGCTGCAGTGGTCGGCGCGCGCTACCTGCTTACCCGGGCCGAGGATACGGCCTGTTATGAGACCGATGCCTCGATTGCCCGGCCCCTGGGCGATGCGCTCGCCGTAGCGCTGCCGGCCAGCACGGCGGAGGTGGCCGCCCTGATGCGGCTGGCCGCGGCCCACGGGGTGCCGGTCGTCACGCGGGGGGCGGGCAGCGGCCTCGCCGGTGGGGCGACGCCTGGCCCTGGCGTGCTGGTGCTCGGGCTGAACCGCATGGAGCGCATCCAGATCGACCGGGAGCAACAGGTCGCCCACGTCGAAGCCGGGGCCATCACCGCCGAGGTGCAGCGGGCGGCCGAGGCCGTGGGCCTCTGCTACCCGCCCGACCCGTCGAGCCAGAGTGTTTCAACCATCGGCGGCAATCTGGCCTGCAATGCCGGCGGCCCGCGTTGTGTGAAATACGGCGTCACCGCCGACTATGTGCTCGCCGTTACCGCCGTGCTGGCCGATGGCCGCGTCGTTCGCTGGGGCGACGGTCTGAGCGGCCAGGGTCCGGGCAACGGGTTGGCCCAACTGCTGATCGGCTCCGAGGGCACGCTGGGCATCATCACCGAGGCCACCCTGCGCCTGACGGCGCTGCCGCGCAGCCGGCGCACCACCCTGGCGCTCTTCGCCAGCCTTGAGGCGGCCTGCACCACCGTTGAGCAGATCATGGCCGCCGGTATCGTCCCGGCCGCGCTGGAACTGATGGACGATACGACGATTGCCGCCGTCGAGGCCTACCTGCAGATCGGGTTGCCGCAGGACGCGGGGGCGCTGCTGCTCATGCTCGCCGATGGCGAGCCCGAGGAGGTGGAGGCCGATGCCGCGCGCCTGGCCGACCTGGCGCGCGCTGGCGGCGCCGCCCGCGTGCAAGAGGCGCGTAGCCCCGCCGATGAGGCCCGGCTCTGGCAGGCGCGCCGCGCCGTCTCGATCGCGCTGGCACGAGTGCGCCCCAACCGGCTCGGCGAAGACATTTGCGTGCCGCTGCCGCAGATCGCCGCCTGTGTGCGCCGGATCAAGGCGGTGGCGACCGAGCACGGGCTGCCGATCGCCGTCTTTGGCCACGCCGGCGACGGCAATCTGCATCCCAACATCCTCTTCGATGCGCAGGACCCTGCCGAGACGGCGCGGATCTGGCCGGCGGCCGAGGCGGTCTTCAGCGCGGCCCTGGAGGTCGGCGGCACGCTCTCGGGTGAACATGGCATCGGTACGCTCAAGAAGCCTTTCATGCGCCAGGCCCTTGGGGCCACGAGCCTGGCTGCTCAGCGCCGGATCAAAGCCTGGCTCGACCCGACCGGGCTGCTCAATCCGGGGAAGGTGCTGCCGGAAGATACCGCTGAGCAGAACGCCTGATGCCCGGCGCCGCGCGCTACCGCGCCCGGAGCTGGCGCAGTAACTCGTAGAGCATCACACCGGTGGCGACGGCGAGGTTGAGCGAGTCGCTGTGGCCGTGCATGGGGATAGCAACCATCAGGTCGCAGCACGCCTGCTGCGCGGGGCTGAGGCCGGCGCGTTCACTGCCCATCAGCAGCACCGCGGGCTGCGGATAGACAACCGCCTGGAAGTCGTGACTGGCCCGATCCGCAGTGCCGATCAGGGGCAGGCCGCTGGCCTGCTTCCAGGCGACAAACTGCTCCCATGAGGTGCGGACCAGCGGCAGAGCGAAGGCCACGCCCATACTGGCGCGCAGCGCCGCCGGGTCATAGGGATCGGCCGCGGGGCCGAGGATGATCACCCCGGCGGCGCCGGCCGCGTCGGCGGTGCGGATGATCGTGCCGAGGTTGCCGGGGTCGGCTGGCTCGACCAGCGCCACCGGGCCAGGCCGGCGATCACGTGGCAAGCCGGCGAGGCTGGTGAAGCGCTGGCGCACCACGGCCGCCAGCCCCTGCGGCCCTTCCTTCTGCGCGAAGCTGGCGAACACCTCCGGCGAGACCTCCAGCACCGGCGTGCCCGCAGCGCGCTGCGCTGCCACCAGGTCATGGGCAAAGGCGCTGCGCAACAGGGCAGGGGCGACCAGCAACTGGTCCAGCTCGGCGCCGCTCTGTAGCGCCTCGGCCACCGGGCGAATGCCCTCGACCAGGCACAGCCCGGTTTCATCGCGGGCCTTGCGCTGGCGCAGCGCCCGGATGCGCCGGATCGCGGGATTCGCCGTACTGCTGATGATGGCGCTCACACCAGATGTGGGGCTATCGGCTACTCACCTGAGGTCAGGATAGCCTCGGCGCATTTCTCGCCGGAGATCATGGCCGCATTGATACTGCTCGCCTCGGTGAACTCAGCGGCAAAAAAGAGCCCGGGGCGGCCGCTGCGGTTGTCGGGCAGGCCCGGGTGGATGCCCGGCGGCTGGGCAAACTGGCCATAGGGGATGCGATAGATGCGCAGGCAGCGGTAGCCGTCCAGCGCCCATTGGGCGGCCAGGTCCCCGGCGAACATACGCCGCAGGTCGGCGATGGCGCGGGCGGCGAGCTCCGTGTCATCGAGCGCGGGCACGCCGAGCACAGTGACGCTGAGCAGATGGGCGCCCGGCGGGCCGTAACTCGGAGCTACGTTCGTGAGCAGCACTGCATTGTTGACGAAGACGTCGGGGGCGGCGTTGAGCAGGAGCTTCTTGCCGCGGTAGAGCGGGCGGTCGCCGACGAAGTAGAGATTCGTCGTGCCGACGTGACCGGTAGGCATGGGCAGGCCCGTCAGCCGGGCAGCCTCTGGGGCAGGGGTGGCCACGACCACCACATCGGCGTTGAGCTGGCTGCCATCGGCGAGCACGGCGCCGCACACCCGGTTCGCTTCGCTCAGCAGCGCCTCGACCCGCGTATTGAGCCGGATGGCGCCGGTGGCCTGCAACTCGGCGGCCAGCTGCTGACTGATCGCGCCCATGCCGCGGGCGGGTATGACCGCATCGCCCTCGCTGAGCATCTTAAAATCGAACTTGAAACACTTGGCGCTGGTGCTGAGCGAGCGATCGAGAAAGATCCCGCCATAGAAGGGGCGGAAGAAATGCTCGATGGCCGACTGGCTGAAGTGGGAGGAGCGCAGAAACGTCTCGGTCGGCTGGTCAACCCCGGCGAGCACCTCGTCGATGCTCTGGGCGCGCAGCTCGGCGGCGAGCGCCATGGTGCGGAGCTTGTCGCCCAGCCCGACCACCGTGGTCAGCGCCGCGCCGATGATCGCCGCGGGGTCATGGTCACGCAGCGGGTCGGTGAGCACGGCCCGGCGGCCGCCCTCACAGATGATTGCACCGGGATCGAAGCGACAGAGGTCCAGCTCGGCATATCTGAGCTGCCGTTGGGCAGCGGGATAGGCGGTGAAGAGCACCTGGAAGCCCCGGTCGAGGATAAAGCCCTCGCGGATGTCGGAGCGAACCCGCCCGCCGACAGCATCGCTGGCCTCGAGGACGGTGAGGTGATGGCCGGCGCGAAGCAGGGTGCGGGCACAGGTCAGACCAGCAAGACCAGCGCCGATCACAAGCACATGCATCGGGTGTAGGCACGCCCGCACCGGCAGCTTGCTCAGCGCTGGCCGGGCCACGGCGCTGGCGCCAGCGGGCGCGATACGGCGGTGGCAGCTTGCCCACCGCGGGCGATTGCTACTGCGAGTATAACACAGTGCGCGACGCCTGGTGCAGTGGTTAATCAATGGTTAACAGCGGATCCAGGGGCCCAATTGGCCTTCGGGCGACGATCATGTTTACGATTTTGTATAGTTGCTTGAATTTCGTCACACTTTGCCGTACAATACGGCGACCATCATCGATAGTACGATCGTCTGCATTGAATCGCCGCGCCACGGTGCGCGCTCACGCTGCGTGATGGTAGCGTGCACGCCGGCGAGCCTGTCCGCAACAGAGGTATAGCGGTGGCCTGGCCTGCCGCTCGAATCGCTGACCCGGCCAGGTCTGAGATCCGCCGTTGGACTCGCTGTTTGGGGGGATCATGGCACACCACACCCTTCGTCCTTCGGCGTCGCTGCTGCACGCCGTCGTTCGCCTGATCGCACTGCTCGCGCTGACGCTGCTGCTGCTACCCGCCCATACGCCGGCGAACGCCGAGGGCAGCCGCAACCTGTACGACGATGCCGTCGAAGCCACCGGGTATCGCGCGTTCCTGGAGTGGCATGCGACGCTGACCACGGCGGGCATTCCCCGCCAGACCACGCTCAAAGCCTTCGCCCGTGCCGGCGAGCAGATCTTTATTGGCTCCAGCGTGATGGGCTTTGGCCAGGGTGACGTGATCATCCGTGCGCCCAATGACCCGCCCGGCAGCTGGCCGCCGCGCCCCGATGCCAGGCGCTGCACGGATCGCGGCAGCGGCACCTATGGCCTGATCGAGAACCGCGCCCAGGAGGTGGCCGGGCCGCTGCCCGCCCCTGGCGGCTTCGTGCCCTGTGTGGTCAGTGCCGCCGAGACGACGGCGGCTGGCGACGGGATCTGGGAGTTCGATTTCATCAGCGCGAACCCGAACGCCCCGCCGGATAACAATCCCATTCCGCCGATCCCGGCCACCGCGGAGTGGGCCGGGCGCACCGCTGATCGCGAGAATTTCTCGATCGCCGCCTGGGACGTGAGTGTGCGCGCCCCCGGCCCGGGCGGCACCGCCGGCCCCGAGATCCCCGGTCGCGTCTTTGCCAACTATCTGGCCCTGAATGTCGGTGGCAACGCCGGCGGTAGCAACCCGGCCAATGTCGGTCTGTACAGCCGGTTCTACATTCTCACCTACGACGGCTATGGCTACCTGGTGGATATGAATAGCATTGATCCCTTTGGCTTTGTGTTCTTCGCCAACGCCAAGGGGATCACCGATAGTTCGGGCAGCCCGATCTATCGCTCGCTCCAACTCACCGGGATCAACCTCGAACAGACCCTTCCACCGGGCTTCACCATCTACAACCCGCGCCTGCCCGATAACATTGCCCGCAACGATATTACCCATAAGATCTTCTTCGACCTGAGCGGGCCGGCCCCCGATCTGCCGGCCAGCGCGCCCTCGGCCAGCGGCACGACCTGGCTGCTCACCGCGCCGCAACCGCCGCCTCAGCCCGCCAATCTGACGTTCACCGGCGAGGAGGGCACCCCTGGCCAGGCCGGCACGAACCCGCTCGGCGGCTATTTTAGCTTCGACAGCGAGCGCGGCAGTTCTTATACCCTGGTCATCGACCTCAACGGCGACGGGGTGTTCGGCAATGGCAACGACCGTACGCTCAACGGCCCCACCGACAACGGCCCCAACCGGGTCTACTGGGATGGGCTCGACGGCAATGGCGTGCGCGTTCCCGCCGGTCCTCTCTCCTTCAGCGCCCGCCTGCAGGTCAATCGCGGCGAGGTCCATTTCCCCTTCATCGACGCCGAGAACCATCCCGAAGGCCACCGCCTGTTGCGCGTGCGCCCACCGGCCGCGCCCGGCGATCCCGATCCGAGCCTGGTTTATTACAACGACGCCTACAACTACACCGGCGTCGGGGCCTACGACTACTCGCCCTGCGCGATCACCGATGCCCCGCCCCCGCCTACCCGCCTGCCGGTCACGCCGCCACGCTGCTATGGCGAGCCGATCGACGCGCGGGTTGCGCTCCAGGGTGTGCCCTCGCTTGCGCCCGGGCTCCCCGGCGCCCATCGCTGGACGACACCCCCCGGCGGCGCCACGACCCAGGGCTTCGGCGACCGGCGCCTGATCGACACCTGGACCTACCTGCCGTCCACGCCCGTTACGCTCAGCGGCCAGCTGGTGCTTGCCGAGGCCGAGCTCTCGGTCGCAAAGAGCCATAGCCCGCCCACCCTTACCCCCGGCGAGACGGTCACCTACAACGTCGTGGTGCGCAACGCCGGCCCCAGTCCGGCCATCGGCGCCCGCGTGCGCGATGATGTCCCCGTTGAAGTCACTGGCGTCACCTGGAGCTGTGCGGTCACCACCGGCACCGGGCGCTGTGGCGACGTCGCCGGCACCGGCAATCTGATCGAGACCACAGTGGACCTCGACCCCGGCGCGGCGATCACCTACACCATTGTTGGCACGCTCAACCCCGAGGCTGAGGGCACTCTCAGCAATACGGCCCTGGTGCGCCGGCCAAATGATAATACCGACCCGGACCTGAGCAACAATGTCGCCACCGATCAGGCCCCGATCGCGATCAGCGCTGACCTGGAGCTGAACAAGACCCTGCTCAGCCCGCCACCGCTCCAGGCCAATAGCCTGATCAGCTTCGCTGTGACCCTGCGCAACCGTGGTCCGGGCCGCGCGACCGGCGTCGCGGTGAGCGACCAGCTTCCCCCCGGGCTGCGCTTCGAGCGTGCGACGACCACCAAGGGGAGCTACGATCCGCTCACTGGCACCTGGACGGTTGGCACTATGGCGCGCAATGAGGTCGCCACGCTCACCATCACGGCCTTCTGGGACGGGCGCCAGGTGGTCAATACCGCCCAGGTGAGCACGTCCGATACGCCTGATCCTGACAGCACGCCAGGCAACAACGATCCGAATGAGGACGACCAGGGTAGTGTCCCGCTGCCCCCGAGTGTCGCCGATCTGGAGCTGCGCAAGCAGGTTAGCACCCCGCGCACGAATGTTGGCGCCAATGCCAGCTTCACGATCGAACTGGTGAACCGCGGCCCCGACCGGGCTACTGGTGTGCGGGTCAGCGACCGTCTGCCAGCGGGCCTGGCCTTCGTGTCGGCAACACCAGGCCAGGGCAGCTACGACCCGATCAGCGGCAACTGGGCAGTTGGCACCCTTGAGCCAGGCGCGCGGGCGACCTTGACGATCGTGGTTACTGTGCTTGCGCCAGGGCCGTTCGTCAACATTGCGCAGGTCAGTGCTTCCGACCAGTACGATCCCGACAGCACGCCCAACAATGACGTACCGACCGAGGATGACCAGGGCTTCGCCGTGATTGCCGGTGACCTGGCCGATCTCTCGCTGGTCAAGACGGTGGACAACCCCCAGCCGAACATCGGCGACGTGATCACCTACACCGTCCTGCTGCGCAACGCCGGCCCGAGCGGCGCGACAGGCGTTGAGGTCACCGACCGCGTCCCCGCGGGCCTCGCCTACCTCGCCCATCAGACCAGCCAGGGCAGCTACGACCCGGCATCGGGCCGCTGGACGGTGGGCAGCGTGCCCGCGGGCGGCACTGCCAGCCTGCAGATCAGCGCGCGGCTGCTCAGCTTCGCGCGGATCGTCAACAGTGCCGAGGTGACGCGCTCCGACCAGCCGGATCCGAATAGCACCCCGGGCAACAACGACCCGACCGAGGACGACCAGGCCAGTGTGCCGCTGGACCCGCAGAGCGCGGATCTCTCGCTGGTCAAGCGCGCAAGCACGGCCCGTCCGCCGCTCGGCGGTGAGGTAACCTTCACGATCGAACTGCTCAACAGTGGCCCGTCGCTGGCTACCAGCGTGCGTGTGACTGAGCGCCTGCCTGAAGGGCTAACCTATCTGCGGCATACCACCAGCCAGGGCAGCTACAGCCCGGCCACCGGTGTCTGGGAGGTGGGGAGCGTCGACATCGACGTGCCGCAGACCCTGACGATCACGGCGCGGGTCGATCGGACCGGACCGCTCACCAACCTGGCCGAGATCACCAATTCGGACCAGTACGACCCCGACAGTGTGCCCGGCAATGGCAACCCGAACGAGGACGACCGCTCCACCACCACCGTCCAGGCGCCGGTGGCCGACCTGTCGGTGAGCAAGCGGGCCAGCGCGCCGCGCCCGAGTACCACGGGCGAGGTGGCCTATGTGGTTGGTGTGCATAACGCCGGCCCCGACCCGGCCACCGGGGTGCGGGTTGGCGAGAATCTGCCCGCGGGCGCCACGCTGATCACGGCCACCCCCAGTCAGGGCAGCTATGCCAACGGCGTCTGGGAGGTGGGCAGCCTCGATGTGGGCGCGAGCGCGACGCTCGCAATCACGATCCGGGTCGCCGGTGAACCGCCCTACGTCAACAGCGCCGAGGTGATCGCTTCGGATCTGCCCGATCCCGATAGCACGCCCAACAACGGCGACCCGAACGAGGATGACTATGCCAGCGTGTCGCTGCCCAGCGGCGTGATCGACCTCGAACTCGACCAGGAGCCGGTGCGCGCCGTGGGCAAGCTCAACGATGGCGCGCTGCTCCAGATCAACCTGGTCAACCGGGGGCCCGATGTCGCCACGGGTGTGGAGGTGGAGAACCTGCTGCCAGCGGAGCTCGGCTTCGTGAGCGCGGCCCCGTCACAGGGCGCCTACGACCCGGTGACCGGCCGCTGGACGGTGGGCACCCTGCCGGTGAACGGCACCGCTCGCTTGCTGATCACCACCAGGGTGCTGCCCGGCGACAACCGGGAGATCGTCAACTTCGCCCAGGTCTCGCGCGCGGTCGAGTTTGACATCGATAGCACGCCCGGCAACCGGCCCGTTCCGCTGCGGGTTGAGGATGACGAGGACGTCCAGCGCTTCAGCCGGCTCACCCCGGTGACGCTCAAGCGCCTCACGGCCGTGCAGACAGCGTCTGGCGTGCTGGTCGAGTGGGAGACAGGGCTGGAGATCAACACCCTGGGCTTCTACCTCTACCGGAGCGGCGACGGGAGCCGCGCCACGGCGGCCCGGGTGACGCCGAGCCTGCTGGCAGCACGGGGCAGCGGTGGCGGCGGGGAAAGCTACAGCTTCCTCGACCGGGGGGCCGCACCGGGCGGGCGCTACAGCTACTGGCTCGTTGAGGTGGCCCGCGACGGCACCAGTGAGTATGGTCCGGTGACGGTCATCAACCGGCCGTACCGCGTCGGGCTGCCGATCATCCGGCGCTAACCGGTTACGCGCGCCGGGTACGCTCACTGGCCAGGAGGGGCCACCCGGTTCGTGTCGGCGGCAGGGAACGATACGGGGCGGGTCTATCACGGCGATAGACCCGCCCCGCGCGTGTTGCTCATGGCATGGCCGCGTGCTGGATGCAGTATACTGTGGGAAAAGCCTGCTCCCGGGTGCTGCCAATGGAGCCGGCGCAACAACGGTTTACCCTTTCCGATGTGATCAGGAGCACTCCAATGGCCATCCACAACTTCAACCCGGGTCCGGCGGTCCTGCCGCGGGTCGTGCTGGAACGTGTCCAGGCTGAATTGCTCGACTACCACGGGCGTGGCATGTCGATCCTGGAGATGAGCCACCGCTCCAAGGAGTACGAGGCGATCAACGCCAGCGCCGAGGTGCGCTTCAAGGCCCTCATGGGCCTCGATGACGATTATCGTGTGCTGTTTATGCAGGGTGGCGCCAGCACCCAGTTCGCGATGGTGGCGCTCAACTTCCTCACCCCGGGTGCGGTGGCCGACTACGTGGTCAGCGGGAGTTGGGGCGAGAAGGCGCTCGAAGAGGCGCGGCGCATCGGGCGCACGGCCGTGGCAGCCAGCAGTGCTGAGAGCAACTATCGCCGCGTGCCCGGCGAGATCCGGCTCTCCGAACAGCCTGCCTATGTGCACATCACGACCAATGAGACCATCCAGGGTGTGCAGTGGCCGACCATTCCCCCGGTCGGGGATGTGCCGCTGGTGGCTGATATGAGCAGCGACGTCCTCTCGCGGCCCCTCGATGCCTCACGCTTTGCCCTGTTCTACGCCGGGGCGCAGAAGAACATCGGCCCGGCGGGCGTCACTACGGTGGGCATCCGCCAGAGCTTTATGCAACAGGCCCGCGCCGATCTGCCGGCCATCTTCAGCTACAAGACCTACGCCAAGAACAATTCGCTCTACAATACCCCGCCGGTCTTCGCGGTCTATATGCTGGACCTGGTGCTGGAGTGGATCGCGGGGCTGGGCGGTCTCGCGGCAATCGCTGAGCGCAATGCGCGCAAGGCGGCGCTGGTCTACGCAGCGATCGACCGCAGCGGTGGCTTCTACCGCGGCCACGCCGAGCCCGACTCGCGTTCGCAGATGAACGTGACCTTCCGCTTGCCCGAGGAGGCTCTGGAGAAGCAGTTTGTCAGCGAAGCGCAGGCTGAGGGCCTGGTGGGTCTGGCCGGCCATCGCTCGGTCGGCGGGATCCGCGCCTCGCTCTACAATGCGCTCGAGGAGCAGAGCTGCGTCGTGCTGGCCCAGTTTATGGACGCATTCGCCGCGAAGCACGGCTAGCCGGGCAAGCGGGCCGCGGCACCGGAGCGATGCGCGTCGTCATTCTCTCCAAGGCCCTGGTGGCCGGCGCCTACCAGCGCAAGCTGGAGGAGATTGCGCGCCTCGGTGTGACCCTGACAGCCCTGGTGCCACCGAGCTGGCGTGAGCCCCGGGTTGGCGTGGTGCGCCTGGAGCGGCGTTACACTGCCGGCTACCGCCTGGAGGCGATCCCGATCGCCCTCAACGGCCGGCACCACCTGCACTTCTACCCCACGCTGGGCCGCGTCTTGCGCCAGTTGCGCCCGGAGGTCTTCCATATCGATGAGGAGAGTTTCAATCTGGCCACCTTTCAGGCCATGCGCCTTGGCGTTGCGCTCGGCGCCCGCTGCTGCTTCTACAACTATGCGAACATTGAGCGCAACTACCCGCCGCCCTTCAACCTCTTCGAGCGCTACAGCTTTCGCCACGCGGCCCACGCCCTGGCTTGCAACCAGGAGGCCGCCCAGATCATCCGCCGGCACGGCTATCACGGGCCGCTGACCATCGTGCCGCAGATCGGGGTGGACCCGGAGCTGTTCGTGCCCGCTACCGCCGCGGAGCGGGCGCCCGCCACCGGCAGCAACGGCGCGGCGCCGTTCGTGGTGGGCTACCTCGGCCGCCTGGTGCCCGAAAAGGGGGTGCTCGACCTGGTCGACGCCGTGGCACGGCTGCCGGCCCACGTGCGGCTGCGCCTGATCGGCGATGGCAGCCAGCGCCCGGCCATCGCGCGCCAGATTGCCCGACTCGGCCTGGACGCCCGGGTCGAACTGCTGTCCGCGGTGAGCAGCACGGCGGTGCCGGCGGCCCTGCGCGCCCTGGACGTGCTCGTGCTGCCCTCACGGACCACATCCAGCTGGAAGGAGCAGTTCGGGCGGGTGCTGATCGAGGCCATGAGTTGCGCAGTGCCGGTCGTCGGCTCCAGTTCCGGCGAGATTCCCGCAGTGATCGGCGAGGCGGGCCTGGTCTATCCCGAGGGCGACGTGGCGGCCCTTGCCGAGGCCCTGGCCCGCCTCGCCCACGACGCAGCGCTGCGCCAGGCCCTGGCCCGGCGTGGCCGCGAGCGGGTGCTTGCCCACTTCACCCAGGCTGCGATCGCCCGCCGCCACGTTGCGGTCTATCAGGCAATGCATGAACACGCGCGCCCGGTCCAGTGAGCGCCCACGCGCTTACACCTCCGCGCGGGGTCGTACGCTGATGCGCAGTGCCAGCTTCCTCACTGCGCTACGCTCCGTTCGGAATGACCTTGCGGCGATGTTTCTGAGGAGCGCCGGTTGGCCTCAATCGTGGGCGCCGAGACGAAGACGGCATTGGCGCGCCGCAGGTGTGGTTCGCCGGTAGGCCATTCCTCGCATTGCTCGTAGAGCCCGAAGAGGAAATAGCCACGGGCTTCCAGGTATGCTTTGAAGACCTCAAGTGGCACGTGCCAGCGATTGCGCGGGTTCATACCGGCTTCGACTTCGACCAGATCGATGCGCTGCGCTGCCAGCAGGCCCTCGGCGCCGTGGAGCACGTCGAGGTCGGCGCCTTCGGTATCGATCTTGAGATAACTGAGCCGTGCGATGCCCTCGGCAGCACAGAATCCGTCGATTCGTGCCACCTGGACCGCCTCCCGTGGCGCTTCGCGGTGCACAACGTGGCGCTGACCAGCCTCGGCGAGGTAAAAGGTGTCGGGGGCACCGTGGAGCACCATCGTGCCGATGCCCTGCCCGGCGCCAAGGGCCAGCTGGAAACAGCGTACGCGTGCCTCGGCCGCAAGATTGGCCTGCAGAAGGCTGTAGGTGGCAGCGACGGGCTCGAAGCAGTAGATCAGCGCCTCGGGGAAACCCTGCACATACTGGCGAGCAGTACTGCCCACGTGCGCGCCCACGTCGAAGACCACCGTCGCGCGGAAGTGCGGCAGACGGGCGGCGAGGTCGCCAAAGAGATCGGCGCCATGGGGCAAGGTTGGCGGAGCCGGTGGTGGTGGATCCGGCTCCGCCTCACCAATGATCGGCGCGAGGAGTCGCCGTAGCTGTGTCCGTATGCCCATCAGGGGTCATACCAATTGGAATTGAACAAGCCGCATACGCACTCCAGCCAGTGCTCATTGCAACGCCATTGCGGTAATCTGCAATCCGAAATCTGCAATCTGAAATGGTATCAGTAGGCCCGCGCGAAGATCACCTGCTGCCTCGTCTCGCGCCCGGTGTAGACACAGCGGCCAGGCGCCTCGGGCTGATCGAGCGGGATGCAGCGAATGGTGGCGCGCGTCTGCTCCTGGATGTGGCGCTCGTCTTCACTGCTGCCGTCCCAGTAAGCCCAGGCAAAGCCCCGCTCGACCTGCTGCTGCAACTCGGCGTAGTTGCCCACGACCGCGCTGCGCTCCGCGCGGAACTGCAGGGCGCGCTGGAACAGGCCGCCCTGCATCTCGTCAAGCAGGGCGACCAGGTGCTCGCTGAGCCCGGCCTGAGGCACGAAGCGCTTGCCCGCGCGGCCAGGCAGATCGCGGCGGGCAACGGCGACACTGCCCTTCTCCACGTCTTTCGGGCCTACCTCGACGCGGAGCGGCACACCCTTCAGCTCCCACTCGTTGAACTTGAAGCCCGGCGTCAGATTGTCGCGGTCGTCGATCCGGTAGCGCAAGCGGCCATGCCAGGGGCCGGTGATGCGCGCGACGGCCTCCAGCACCTGCGCTCGCTCCTCGGGGCTCTTGTAGATCGGTACGACCACCACCTGGGTGGGCGCGAGCCGTGGCGGCAGCACCAGGCCCTCGTCGTCGGAGTGGGTCATGATCAGCGCGCCAATCAGCCGCGTGCTCACCCCCCAGCTCGTGGTCCAGCAATGCTGGACGGTATTGTTCTGGTCGGTGTAGGTGATATCGAAGGCCCGCGCGAAGTTCTGGCCGAGATTGTGTGAGGTGCCGGCCTGGAGCGCGCGCCCGTCCTGCATCATCGCCTCGATGCAGTAGGAGCGCAGCGCGCCGGGGAACTTCTCTTTCTCGGTCTTCAGCCCGCGGATGACCGGCACAGCCATCACCTGCTCGGCGAAGTCGGCGTAGACATCGTGGAGGATTTTGAGCGTTTCGGCTTCGGCCTCGGCCTCGGTAGCGTGGGCGGTATGGCCTTCTTGCCACCAGAACTCGGAGGTGCGCAGAAAGGGGCGGGTGCGGAGCTCCCAGCGCATCACGTTACACCACTGATTGTAGAGCAGCGGCAGGTCGCGGTAGGAGCGGATCCAGCGGCTGTAGAAGTGGCCGATGATCGTCTCGCTCGTCGGGCGCACCACGTAGGGCTCGGCCAACTCTTCGCCGCCGGCGCGGGTGACTTCGGCCACCTCGGGGGCGAAGCCCTCGACGTGCTCGGCTTCCTTCATAATGAAGCTCTTGGGGATGAGCAGGGGGAACTGCACATTGGCGTGGCCGGTCGCCTTGATCCGGTCATCGAGCTCACGCTGCATCATCTCCCAGATGCCCCAGCCCGTGGCTTTGACCACGATGCAGCCGCGCACCACCTCGGCGGACTCTGCCAGGTCGGCCTCGCGCACAATATCCAGATACCACTGGTTGTAGTCGGTTGCCCGGGGGGTAATGACATCTTTCGGCATGGTCGCTCCTCGACATGTCAGCGCGGACGGGGCTATGGCGCACGCTGCCCTGCATTGTAACTCAGATCCTTGCGCATCAGCTCGCTGGGGATGCCGATCCAGCGGACGAGCCGCGGCGTGCGCGCGATGACCCGGTAGCCACGCCGCAGGTAGAGGCGGCGGGCGCGCTCGTTGCCGGCGATGACGCGCAGCAGGGCGACGCGTGCGCCGGATTGGCGCGCCTCTTCTTCGATCTGCGCCATGATCGCATCGCCGATCCCGCGCCCACGGTAGGCCTCGGCCACCACGACGCTGTAGATGTAACACTCGCCGGGGCGCAGCGGTGTTTCGCCGACCAGTGAGGCGCGCAGCATGCTGCCGGCGATGATGAGGGTATTCAGCAGGCCGAGCGAGCGCAGAGCCAGCCGGACCGTCCCCGGCGGCAGCGTGACAAAGCCCGTATCGCCGGAGCGGCGCAGGCTGGCCGTGCCCACCGCCACCCCGTGCTCGTCCAGGGCGAGAAAGCGCCCGCGGGCGCCCGTGGCGAGTTCGTGCTCGACCAGGTGCCGCACCAGGCGCAGCTGGCCCGCGCGGGGGCCACGCAGCACGCCGGGCACCTCGGCATGAAAGAGCTGGACCACCAGCTCCGTGAGCGCCTCCGCGTCAGCGGCCGTCGCCGGCCGCAGCGTGACCGTCTCGGTCGCCATGCGTCGTCATACCATCTGGCACGGTTCCAACCAGCCTGGACGTGTGCGAGGATGCGATGCGGCATTGTAGCATACTCCGTCGCCTTCCAGGTGCCCGCCGGACGCGCGGACTCTGCCTCGGCACACGATGCGTCTGGAGGTTGCCCACGCGGAATTATCTGCCACGCCAGCCGTATCGTTGTGCGAGCGCCAGGCGTTCATCTAAGTGATCAGGTGCTGTTGCAGCGCCTCGCTTCCGCCAACTCGTTCCTATGCAGCCGTGAGCTACGCTACCGCAACCCGCTTCGAGGCGCGACCGGCCCAGCGCCGCCCGTTCTTCCAGAACGTGCGTCACGCGGCCCTGCCCGCGCCCGCGCCGTTTCGGCCCCTGGCTCGCGTGCTGGTGAGCGACGATGACCCCGATATTCGCCAGATCTACGCGCTGCTGCTGACCAGCCACGGCTTCGAGTATATCGGCGCCCCGGCTGGCAATGGATCGGCGACGCTGGCCCTCGCCGCGCAGACCCGGCCGCACCTGCTGATCACCGATGTGAACAAGCCGGGCCTCGATGGCCACCGGCTGCGCGACCTGATCCGCGCCAATGCGGCGACCGCCCACATTCCGGTGCTCACCGTCTCGGCCATGGAGCCCTGGAGCGACCCGCGCCGCGCTCCGGCCGGGCCGCTGGACGACTACTTCCTCAAGCCCTTCACCTTCGAGGCGCTGCTCTACCGGGTAGTCGCGCTGCTACCCCTGGGCGCCGCCGCCCACGACCGGCTGGCGGAGCGCGCCCGGCACGTGCCCTGCTACGAGCACTGCCACCCGGTCACCGGGCTGCCCTGCCTGCACACGCTCGCCGATGCGCTGCCTACCCTCACGGCACGCCCCGGCTGGGCCGCGGTCAGTCTGACCCTGGCGGGCTTTCCGGCGCTGGTGCGGCGCCATGGCCGCCCGGCCGCCGAGGGCTTTCTGGCCCGCCTCGGCGGGGTAGTCCGCGCGGCAAGCGGGCCGCAGGTCCTCGCGGCCCACCCCGGTTTCGACCCGCAGATCGCCCTGGTCGGCCCGGCCGAGGCGGTGGCCACCACCATCGAGACGGTGACCACGCGCTTCGAGGGCGTCCGCCAGTGGTCCTCCCGCTCCGCCCCCCAGCTGCCCCTGCCGCGCATCCATCTACGCCATGCCGACGACCGGGCCGGGCTCGCGATCGGCCTGCCGGCCCTGCGCGCCGCGCTGCGCGGCTATGAGACCATCTAGTGCAGTTCCAGGCGACCTGTTCGGGCATCAGCGCGACCTCGACCGTGTCCAGCTGCGCCGCACCCAATCTACCATCGCAAATCTGCAATCTGCAATCGTACTAGGCCGAAGGGTCTCGATCGAGATGCTTCGCTGCGCGCCTCAGAACCAGATGACTCTTGTCATTCCGAACGGAGCCGCAGGCGGAGTGATACCATTTCCGATTGCAGATTTTGGATTGCAGATTGCCGCACATGGCGTCACGATGAG
>JACAEO010000106.1 GCA_013388805.1 Chloroflexota bacterium | reverse complement strand
GGGTCGTCCTGGTTCGAGCGTTCTGCGTTCTGCGTTCTACGCTCTACGTTCATAAGCCACGAGGCGAGCAGGGTTGTCTTGCCGCTGCCGGCCGGGGCGATGATCGTGGTGACTCGCCCGCCAGGCTGGCCGGCGAGACTGCTGAGCAGGCGCGGGCGCATCACCAGGGCGACACCGGGCAGCGGAACCATGAGCTTGGTCGGGATCAGGGTGCGAGCCTGCCCATTCCCGAGCTCGTGATCGTGGCCCCGGTGGCCGTTGGGCGCGCGCTGAAGAGCGAGCGCCGCGGCCTCCAGGCGCGCAGCGGTCAGCTCGGACGAGCGGCCGAGATACTGCTTCCGCAGGTGACCGTCAACCCGGCGGTAGGCGCTCCAGTACCAGGCGCCTCTGGCGCGACGCTCCTTGCGCACTGTAAGCACGCCAAGGGGGTGACAATAGCGAAAGCTGCGTGCCTGCTCGCTGGCGAGCCAGGCATACCACGCCGGCGTGTCCAACGGGATCTGCGCCTCGGCATTGCCGGGGCGAGCCAGGATCAGGGTGCGCTCACGGACTTCCGCCTGCGCGTGTGGCATAGCTGCGCTCCGCCTATGAGCGGTATTCACTCGGGGCACTGACTTCATCACAACAATCGTATGCGATCAGCTTGCCCTCGACAAGTTGTGGCGAAGGTCGGAAGGCGAACCGCAGAAGTGTACTGGTTCACGGCCGAAGGTGGCCCCCTGAAAAGGGCGAGCTTGCCGGTGCTGTCTGGGCAGGAATGGAGATCGTGGTTCTTCCCTGAGCACTGGTTGTTACACAACAGGCGCGTCATTTCACCATGGCGGCGATCTCCCCTGCCAACGTGGGATGCCAGCAATACCTTCTGCATGTGATACTGTGGCCGATTACGGCTACAGCAGCCGCCGCTTGCAGGCTTTATGGAACAACACCTGTATATGGTGCTTCAATCCTTGAACATACCACTTGATCTGAACGCCCCCGAAGTCGTCGACACGTACGACGAGTTGCCGCTCTGGTCCGCGCTGTTCGGCGTGCTGCTGCTTCAGCATGTGCCGCTTCGGCGGGGAATCGTCGCCCTCGATATCGGGTGTGGCACCGGTTTCCCCCTGCTGGAGCTTGCACAACGACTTGGGCCGACAGCCCGAGTTGTGGGGATCGACCCCTGGAAGGCAGCGCTGAACCGGGCGCGGCGCAAGGCGCAGATCTGGGGGGTACGAAACGTGAGCGTTGTGCCGGCCGACGCCGCCGCGCTGCCGCTCCCTGACGCCTCGGTGGACTTGATCGTCTCCAATCTGGGCGTCAATAACGTGGTCGACATCGGCGTCGTGCTGCGGGAGTGCCGTCGCGTCGCCCGCCCAGAGGCGACAATCGCCCTCACCACCAATCTGGTGGGCCATATGCGTGAGTTCTACGAGATCTTCACCGATCTGCTCCGTCGCGATCATCATGACGCCGCGCTGAACCGGCTGGAGGCGCACATCGCGCACCGTGCCACCGTTTCAGGGCTGACGGCGCAGCTCCAGGGCGCCGGCTTCACCGTGGGGCGCGTCGTCGAGGACGAGCTTCCGCTCCGCTTCGCCGATGGCACAGCCCTGCTCCAGCACAGCTTTATCAAGCTCGCCTTCTTGCCGGCCTGGCTCGACGTCGTCGAGCCGCACCGGCAACGCGCGACCTTCGAGCGGCTCGAGGCGGCGCTGAATGCCCTCGCTGTGAGCCGCGGCGAGTTGCTGCTCACTATCCCTTGTGCCTACATTGAAGCGACGACGTGATGCCCGGAGAGATCAAGGGCGAAATACACATCACCGTCCTTTGCATGGGTCATCTGAAACCCGTAGCGCAAGTAGAACCTGATCGCATCATCCCAGGTCGCCGTGGTCTCCAACACAATGCGTGTCAGCCCTGCTGTCT
This sequence comes from Chloroflexota bacterium, assembly GCA_013388805.1. Lineage (GTDB taxonomy): Bacteria > Chloroflexota > Chloroflexia > Chloroflexales > Chloroflexaceae > JACAEO01. The sequence continues at coordinate 2,470 of JACAEO010000106.1, read as the reverse complement.
GAGCGCGCACGCAGAGCGTCTGGAGCACGGCCCTGCCGATACCGTGACGGCGCAGGTCGCCGGCAACAGACATACGGACAATCTCTCCAACGGCGGGCGAGCGCGGCACACAGACCCCGGCGCCAACCACCCTGTCGCCCAACAGTGCCACGAGCACATCTGCATTGCGGTAGCTGAAGGCGATATCTTCTAAATCGCCATTGCGTGCGGGATCGAGGACACCCCAGCGCTCAGCCAACCCGGCGAGGATCAGCGCTCTGACAGGGCTCTGGTGCTCTGGCTCAAAGGATACGATGGAAAGCGCATCGTGCAGCGTCATACATCCCCTTCCGCACTGAAGAATGTTCACGATCAGCGAACCCGGGCCGCGATAATGGCGGCGTGGCGCTCCGCGAGGCGAACCTCGATCGCCGATACTTGCTCGTGGCGGAGCCAGTATGTTCGGAGCGGGTCGGGCTTCCCGCGCCATTCCTCAGGCCAGTACTGTTCAGGAGTGAGATCGTCGAGCACGAGCAGCCCGCCTATGGCGACGAGTCTAAGCACCTCGTCGGGGTGTGTCATTTTCGCATTGCCGCCGTCTGCGAAGAGGAGCTGGAAGGGCCCGTGGGCGGCAAGCGCCCGCCAGTCACCGTGCAGCACCTGAACAGCAGGCTGATTGGCAAACACGTCGCGCACCGCGGCGACGAGCTGCGCATCAGAGTCGATCGTCACGCAGCCGACGTTCGGCTGGAGGGCGCTGACCATCCAGGCGGTGCCGACACCACAGCCGGTGCCAATCTCGCCGATCCGACCGTCGGTGACGGTCGACGCAAGAGCATGGAGCAGCATCCCGGCCTCAAGGCAAGAGGAGTGGCGAAAGCCGCGCGCCTCAGCCAGCGCGAGCGCGCGCGCGACCAGCGCTGGGATCATCACAGGCACTCCCGTTTGCTGGGAAGGCTCGGAGGTTCTATCCACGATGGTCGAGGCTATAGACCGAAAGCACGTAACCGTCAGGGTCGCAAGCCAGGAATGACCGTCCGCCCGGCATCGGCTCGATCGCCGAAAGTGACGCCACGCCCGCCGCCGCCCAGGCATTATGGGTTGCCACAGAGAGAATGACTATGCCGATACGCATCACTTGCCCCTTTCGATGTACTGGCGTTATCAGGCATAGTATGCGCCGGTGGGCCGCCAGGTACACCCGCCTTTCTACGGGTGCTGGCGGGAGACAGGTGCGGCACACTCAACACGATTCTCCTGGGAAGAATACCAAATCCAGTTGGCAGTTCCGCATTGTCGTTGCCGTCATCGCTCATCGTGACGCCATGCGCGGCAATCTGCAATCCAAAATCTGCAATCGGAAATGGTAGAACTCCCCTCGCCCCATCGTCGGCTCGGTTGAGTCCCATCTCCGGCCGTCGGTGGAGCAAGAGATCACCGGACGGGCGATCCTGCAACTGCCACACAGCTGGCATACTCCCTGGCGATGAGCCGACCATCGCCAGGAGGCACTGATGGACTCCGTGATCACGATTGATAAGCTGCAAAAGCGCTACGGTCAGCGGGTCGCCGTCGCGGATGTTTCCCTTGCGATCACCCGCGGCGAGATCTTCGGCATTGTCGGCCCCAACGGCGCCGGCAAGACCACGACCGTCGAGTGTCTTAGCGGCCTGCGCCACCCCGACTCCGGCACTGTTCGCGTGCTCGGCCTCGACCCGCGGCGCGACGCCCGTGCCCTGCGCCAGCGCCTCGGCGTGCAGCTCCAGGAGGCCGCCCTGCCCGAGCGGATCCGTGTCGGCGAGGCCCTCAACCTGTTCGCATCGTTCTACGCCCGCCCCGCTGACCCGCGCCGGCTCCTCGCCACCTGGGGCCTCGCCGAGCAGGCCCGCCAGCCAGTTGATCGCCTCTCCGGCGGCCAGCGCCAGCGGCTGTTTATCGCCCTGGCCCTCATCAATACCCCCGAGGTCGTCGTCTTCGACGAGCTGACGACGGCCCTCGACCCCCAGGCCCGCCGCGCCACCTGGGAGCTGGTGCGCCAGGTTCGCGACTCCGGCGCGACCGTGGTGCTGGTGACGCACTTTATGGACGAGGCCGAGGCCCTCTGCGACCGGGTGGCCGTGATCGACCGCGGGACCGTGATCGCCCTCGACCGGCCCGCCGCTCTCGTCAGTACGCATCTCCCGCCTCAGCGGGTGCAGTTCCGCGTCCAACACGGCTTCGAGCCTGGCTGGCTGGAGGGGATGCCTGGCGTGCGGCGCGCCCGGCGGCGCGACGACCAGGTTACCGTGGACGGCGACGAGGGGCTGCTGGGCCGGGTTACAGCCGCCCTCGCCGAGCGCGGCCTCACCCCCGACGACCTGCGAGCCACCCGTCCCACGCTTGAGGACGTCTTCCTGACCCTGACCGGCCGCCCGATGAGCCATTGAACGTCAAGGAGACGAACGATGAATGCCTGGATTCAGATGAGCCGCCTGGAGCTGCGGCTCCTGCT
>JACAEO010000454.1 GCA_013388805.1 Chloroflexota bacterium | reverse complement strand
TTGGATAGCAACAGACAATCCGCCAACTGGCGGACAAGTGAGAATAGAACCTCATTTTGAACAACGAATAAATTTGCTGTTAATGGCCTATTTTACAAGAACCAGATTTAAAAATTTTAGTTATTTTGGAAAGCAGTGTTTATTTTAGATGAATAAAAAGATAAAGATACTTCATGTGTGCTGGGAAGGCAGCATGGGCGGACTGCCCAAGTTTGTGGCTGAATTGCTTAGCATTCAAAAAGAGGACCCTGATCTGGAGGTAGCCATCTGCTATGCCAGGGAGGGCGGTCCTTTTTATCAAAAGGTCTGCTCGCTGGGCCTGCCTGTCTATACGCTGGGACTCAAAAATGGCTATTCTATTACCTGCATCAGAAAGTTCTATCATTTCCTGCAAGGAAAAAAATTCGATATCATTCATTTTCATAATGCTTCCACGGCATTTTTCATGGGCGCTCTGCTGGCAGGAAAAGAAAATCGGGCGCATCTGATCTATGTCGATCATGGCGTGCTGGTGGGCCGCTGGGGCGCCAATTTGAAAGCCAGGCTGGCGCATCGCTGTTATACCCGCCCAATGCTGCGCTGGTTTTGCAACCATCGGTTCGATCGCTGCATCGTCAATTCCAAATTCACCGAAGCCTCGCTATTGAAGCTCGGCGTGGCGCCAGCTAAAATCGTGCAGATTTATCACGGCATTAACTGGAACGACGTGGTGGTCAATAAGCCGAGAGAGCAGATGCGAGCGGAATTAAATGTTGATGCTTCAGATTTTCTCATTGGCATCGTGAGCCGCCTGTCAGCCTATAAACGGGTGGAGCGATTCATTGAGGTGGCGCAGCGATTGCAAAATTTATCAAGGGTGAAATTCATTATTGTCGGCGGCGGTCCCGAATATGAGCGGCTGCAAAAAATGGCCAATGGGTATGGCTTGAATGGGAGATTGCAGTTGCTGGGCGAAAGAAAAGATGCCTATGATTTGATGAACGCTTTCGATCTCTTTGTTTTTACTTCTACAGGTGAGGCCTGGCCCAGGACAACGGCTGAAGCCCTGGCACTGGGAGTGCCAGTGTTAACATTCAAGGATGGCGGAGGAGCCATCGAAATTGTCGATCACGGCGTGAATGGCTTTATTGTGACCGATGAATCTGAAGCCGCAGCGGTTATTAAAGAAATCATCAGTGATAAAAATAAATATGCGCATTTGAAAATGGGCTGCGGGCAGAAATTGGATAAGTTTGATGTTGATCATTTTGCAAAGAATATTAAAGAACAAGTCTACACCAGGTTGTAACGAATTTAACGATTTTTGATCAATCCTTCATTGCTATCGCAGGGCAAAGTTATAAGCACAGGAAAGCGAATTTGAGTTGAATGACAGAGCATTAAAAACCTCGATGATTCTATTCCTTTTGATTCCGTATGGGATCCTCTGTGGAAAAATCATCATTGAAAATTCGCCTCACTTCTCGTTAATCATATTAGCGCCGTTGGCGATCCTTTTGCTCTTGCTCTATTCAAAGATTTCCGTTTTGCTATATCTTTTAATTTTAGTCGGGCCTTATGATCTACCCTATCCGAAGTTCATATTGGCAGGAGCGACGCTGGGATTGATCAATATCATCAAGTCCTTTGGTCTGGATGTCTTTATCTTTTTAAAAGCGATCGGCACCAATTGGAAGAAACGGCTTTTTTCAGATGGCGCCGCCAGGTATTATGCTGCTTATCTTATTATCAGTCTTTTATCGATTTTGTTTTCCCCCAGCAAATCCAATGGAGTGAAGCTGTGGCTCGCCTTGATTCATCCCTTTTTTGTATATATCATCATATCGGTGGTCATTCAGAATAAAGAAACAATCCGCAATATCGCTTCCCTGTTTGTTTTATCAGGTATTTTTAGCGTCATTTTAGCTACTATCCAAATTATTTTGGGAAGCGGTTTAAAGGTTGAGGATGTATTGAGGTTGCAGGCGTTTGGCCTCAGCAAGAATGCCTATGCCGCCTTTTTGGTGATCATGGTTATTTTTTGCTATACCCTTTATATTGTGGGTAACAGAATAAGATATCTTTATTACTTTATGCTATTTCTAATTATGCTCATTCTTACTGGTACCAGAAGCGCCATGCTTGCGTTATTGATCACCACTTTGTTATTGTATTGGATTACCAAAAGGAAAACCAAAGGGATGCTGATAGCCTTTTTGTTGGTGCTGGCCGTTTGGAATCTACCGCAATCCATCAACCGAATTACCACCTCGCATGTTGGCTTTTTCGATACCATTGACAAAGCCATGAAAGGCGAATCGGTCGATGACTATCTGAATACAGGTAATTTATATGGCAGAACTCGTTTTTGGGATACGGGATTGGATCTTTTTCGTTCCAGTCCCATTATTGGCAATGGCTTGGGCGCGGCTGCGGTGGTTTATGAAGTTGCTGGAAATAGGAAAATTATTTCGACACAAGGGGATGTTACAAGGATCCATAGCGAATGGATCCGTGTTTTGTCTGATGTGGGCTTGATTGGATTCCTGACATTATTTGTTAGCTTTTATTTATTTGGAAAGAATGCCATTCATCATTACAAACATGCCAAAACAGATTTTACCCGCTCGGTTTCCCTGGCGGCCTTTCTTTCTTTGATCGCTTATATCATTATTGGTGTCACTGAGGTAGTATCGTCTTTCTATTACCAGATGGGGGTGCCTGTTTGGCTGCTATTGGGCTATTCAAATAATCTGTATCATCAGGAAAAAAATAGCTAACGTACTTTTGATTTTTCAGTAAATAATTTCGTTTCTATCTAATTTGCAAATGAATTGAGGAACCACCCTATAAAAAGGCTAGCATGAAACCAGAAGTGATTATCTCCTCTTACAAACACCATTATTATCATACCGCAAAAGCTGCTTATCAGGCTGGATACTTAAAAAGATTTATTACTGGTATATATTTTAAGCTTGATGACAACAAATTCTATTCAGATTTAATTAGATATTCTCGCTTATTCAAATTTGATAATAAACTTTCAAAAGTTTTTCATGCAAGGTATGAAAAAAGCATTGATTCAAATTTAATCATTTCATTAGCCATTGCTGAAATTTTAGGACGGATAGCGGGAAAAAGTCCAGTTATTAATAAGAGCTCATATCAGTATTGGACCTATGCAAATTTATTTGATATCTTCGCATTATCTTATATCAAGGATTGTGATATTTTTCATGGTTCTGATCTTTATTCGCTATTTTGCATGAAGAAAGCAAAAAAAAAGGGTGCTATCACGGTCCTTGATCAAAAAATTGCTCCTGCTGGTGCACGTAAAAAATTACTTGGAGAAGAATATGGTAAATATGGCATTTCAATACCGCTCTCTGATTATTCTTTATTTCAAAAAACCAAAAAGGAGTGTGAGATTGCAGATTATATCATTGTAGGATCGCAGTTTGTTTTCGACTGTTTGGTACAACAAGGGATAAATCCAGAGAAAATTTTTATAATACCGTATGGTGTAGATGTTTTGAAATTCAAGCCAATTCAGAAAAATGACAATGTTTTCAGAATTATTCAGATCGGGTTAAGCCTAAGAAAAGGCGTGCATTATTTGTTAGAAGCCTATAAACAGTTGAATTTTAAAAATAGTGAATTGCTGTTAATAGGAAGAATTGGAGAGGATCTTAAAGCAATTATGCCGAAATATAAAGGCTTATTTAAACATATTGATTACATACCCAATTCTGATTTGCCTTTCTATTATGCAAATTCATCTGTGTTTGTACTCCCTTCCATTTTAGAAGGAAGTTCTTTATGTGTATATGAGGCTATGGCAAGTGGCTTGCCAGTTATTGTTACAAAGAACTGCGGTAGTGTTGCACGAGATGGAAAAGATGGTTTTGTCATTCCTACAGGAAATGTTGAAGCTCTGATGGAAAAGCTCTCTTTGCTTTATGAAAATAGACAATTGGGAATTGAAATGGGGAGAACAGGATTTGAGTACGTGAAAAATTTTACATGGGAGAACTATGGAAAAAAACTGATTGAAACTTACAATAAAATAATAGCTACTAAGAGGAATACTAAAAATTAGATATTCAGTTGCAATAAGCAAAATAATAGACAACATGAAATTTAATACAATTATTACAATGATACAAAAAGAACTTAAAATTAGAATCCTTGATTTGATTAAAAAATTGGCAGGGAAAGTATTGGCAAATCCCACCAGTATAAATCGAATTGTTAAAAAACCTGTAATAGATAAGCTTTTAAAAAAAGCACTCGGTCGCACCTTAGATGTTGGTTGTGGTGGCGGTATGTTCACATTTGAGCTTTTATGTGATCGAAGCGATGAGGTAGTAGCTATTGACATCAGCAGAAAACATGTAGAACTTGTTCATTCCCGTGCCAGGATAAAAAACATCAAAAATATTAATGTGGTTCAGAGCTCTATTTATGATATCCCTTTAATCGAAGATTTATTTAATATAGTTTTTTGTACAGAGGTGATTGAGCACTTGCAAGATGATGACAGGGCCATTAGTGAGTTACAACGAGTTTTGAAACCAGGGGGATTGTTATTGATTTCAACCCCAGTCTTACCAAATATTTTTTATGATCCTGCTCATGTCAGGCAGGGCTATACTGAGAAGGAGCTTTCTGCAAAGCTAGCTAATTTTGGATTTGATATTGTTGCTGTTGAATATTGCATTTTTAAACTGAGCCAGATTGCTTTAAAACTCTATTATCTTTTAAAGATACCTATGCCTGTTCTATTTTTAAGTCATATTGAAAGGCGTTTTCCCAAATTGAGCCGTCTGGGTAAGCCGATGGATATGATTATGTTGTGCAAAAAGCGCTTAAATGAATAGAAATAAAATTCTAATTATTGGACCAACGCCCCCACCCCACCACGGCGTAAGTGTGTTTACCAGCGCCCTGCTGGAATCAGATCTAAAAAGCCATTTCGAGATGGTTCATTTAGATATTTCGGATAGGCGGGGCATTGGGAACCTGGGCAAATTCGACCTGATGAACATGGTGTTATCGCTATTTCATGGGATTAAATTTTGTTGTTTGCTGATAAGGCACAATCCCCGCTTGGTCTATTTGCCCATTTCCGAAAACATTGCTGGCTTTATGCGAGATTGTCTGTTTATCCTGCCAGCTATTCTGATGAGAAAAAAGATAGTGATTCATTTTCATGGCGGCTACTTCCGCACGTTTTACGAAAATTCAAATCGAACCCTGAAATTTTTCATTCGATCAATTTTTCATCAGGTCACATGCTGCATTGTTCTATGCCATTATTACAAAGACCAGCTTATTTCTATCCTACCAAAAACCAGGTTTGAAATTATACCCTATGGCATAAAAGATATCGGGACAAATGGCAAAATAAAAAGAGCTTTTCCAGTCTCAGTTTTGTACCTGAGCAATTTAATCGCAGAAAAGGGCTTTTTGGATGTTATCAAGGCGGCGCATTCGATCGTTCAGAAAAGAACAGATGTGAGATTCTTGTTCGCAGGGACCTGGAACGGTGAAAGCGAAAAGCAGCAAGCGCAGGAGATGATCGAAAATTTTCACCTGCAAAATAACATCGAATTTTTAGGACCTGTTTACGGGCAAAAGAAATTGGATTTATTTACTACCTGCGATATTTTTGTGTTTCCCACTTATTATAGACACGAGTCTTTTGGCATTGTGAACCTCGAAGCCATGGCCGCTTCGCTGCCAATTATTACCACCAATAAAGGCTGCATTCGGGATCTGGTGATCGATCATGAAAATGGTTTTATTGTCGAGCCGCAGCAGCCCGAACAGATTGCTTTTGCCATCCTGCAATTGATCGATAATCCTGACTTAAGAAAACGGATGGGAAAAGCGGGAAGGAAAAAATTCGAGCAATATTATACCAAAGAAATCCACATCCATCGCATGATCGAAGTCTTCAATAAAACGCTTGCCACCAATGGTTAATATATGTGCGGCATTACTGGACTAATCAATTGCGGGGATTTGAATACGCTCAGCCAGATGACCGAAGAGCTGGCACATCGAGGGCCAGA
>JACAEO010000426.1 GCA_013388805.1 Chloroflexota bacterium | reverse complement strand
TGTCATTCCGAGCGGAGCGCAGCGGAGCGAGGGATCTGGCAGCGCGGTGCGCTGGCCCGCCGCGCCACGACGACCAGCCGCGCCACCGCGGGCCAGCGCCACGACAGGTCAGCCCCACCCCATGTCATTCCGAGCGGAGCGCAGCGGAGCGAGGAATCTGGCAGCGCGGTGCGCTGGCCCGCCGCGCGGCACCGCCAGATTCCTCACTGCGCCTGCGGCTCCGTTCGGAATGACATGAACCCTATGGTTCTGAGGAGCGGAGCGCAGCGGAGCGAGGAATCTGGCAGCGCGGTGCGCTGGCCCGCCGCGCGGAGCCTGCCCTGCCCCTCGACAAGCTCGGGAGCCGCGCAGCCGAAGGGCTTAGGGTGACAGGTAGCCCCGGCATACCGGTCAGGACACGTATAATACCATTTCCGATTGCAGATTTTGGATTGCAGATTGCCGCACATGGCGTCACGATGAGCGATGACGGCAACGACAATGCGGAACGCCAACTGGATTTGGTATAACTGGCGGACTATCGGCTATCGGCCAGGCATTCAGGCGCCGTTGCTGCGCCCCATTCCCAGGAGACGACCATCGAAGAGCTTCGTACGCAAGACGGCAAGCGGCTGTACGAGACTGCGGTTCCCCGTACCCGCGTGCTGCTGGTGGGCGCCGAGGTGGCGAGTTTCCACAGCCCCTGGAGCGCCGAGGACTCACTGCGCGAGCTTGCGCTGCTCGCCGAAACGGCCGGTCTGGACGTGGTGGGCCAGATCTTTCAGCGCCTCGACCAGCCTGCCCCCAAGTTCTTCATCGGCCCGGGCAAGGTCAAGGAGGTGGCCGCGCTGTGCGAACAACTTGGCGCCGGCCTGGTGATCTTCGACGACGAGCTGAGCCCGGCCCAGACTCGCAACCTCGAGGAGGAATTGCAGGTTGGCGTCCTCGACCGCACCGCGCTCATCCTCGATATCTTCGCCCAGCACGCCCGCACCCACGAGGGCCGTCTGCAGGTCGAACTGGCCCAGTACCAGTACCTGCTGCCACGCCTGCGCCGCCAGTGGACCCACCTGGAGCGTCAGGCGGGCACCGGCGGCGGTACCTCCGCGGGTGGCGTGGTCGGCCTGCGTGGTCCCGGTGAGACCCAGCTCGAGATCGACCGCCGGCTGATCGACCGGCGCATCGCCTGGCTCAAAGAGCAACTCGCCGATGTCCACCGTCATCGCGAGCTCTACCGCAAGCGCCGCCGGCAGAGCGGCGTGCCGGTGGTGGCCCTGGTCGGCTATACCAACGCGGGCAAGAGCACGCTGCTCAATGCGCTCACCGGCGCCGACGTCTACACCGCCAACCAGCTCTTCGCCACCCTCGACCCGACGACCCGCCAGATCACCCTGCCCGGCGGCCAGCACATCCTGCTCACCGACACCGTCGGCTTCATCCAGAAGCTCCCCACCCAGCTAGTGGCCGCCTTCCGCGCCACGCTGGAGGAGATCAACGAGGCCGACCTGCTGCTCCACGTCGTGGACCTGACCCATCCCAACGCCCAGGAGCACGCCCAGACCGTCGAGGCGACGCTCAAGGAGCTCGGCGTGGATCAGCGCCCGACGCTGACCGTGCTCAACAAGGTTGACCTGATGGCGGGCGTGGCGGCCAGCGACGTCGGCCATCTGGTGGCCGATATGGGCCTGCCCGGCGATTTCGTCGCCGTGTCCGCGCAACAGGGCTGGGGCCTGGACGAACTGCGGGCCCGCATCGAGACTGCCCTGGCCGAAGCGATGGTCACCCTCGCGGTGCTCATCCCCTACCAGCGCAACGACCTCGTATCGCTCTGGCATCGGCGTGGCGTGGTGGAGCGGGAGGAGTACGTCAACGAGGGCACCCACATCCTCGGCCGCATCCCCCGCGCGCTGGCGGGCCAGTTCATTCCGTATCAGAACGACAAGTGACTGGCGCCACCCGCTGATACTGCGGAAGGAGCGTCTGATCACCCGACACGAGGATGAGCCGCCCTAAGGTAAGTAGGCCGCCACCATCCCCTGAAAGCCCTCCTGGGAGAGATCGCCAGCGATGCGCAGCCGGGGCAGGGTAAAGGGGTCAGCCTGCGGGCCATCCGGGATGGTCGTCGTCGCTGAGTTGTAGCCAGCCTCACGGGTGACAGCCACCACCGTATCGCTGAAGCGCCCCCCGGGGTAACAGAAGCTGACCACCGGCTGGCCGATTTCGGCGGCGATGGCAGCGCCTGACTGGCCCACCTGGGCGCGGAGCTCCTCCAGGCCGAGGGTCGTCAGATCCGGGTGGGTGACGCTGTGGGCGCCGATCTCCATGCCTGCATCGCGCAGCGCGCGTAGCTCCGCCCAGCCCATGTACCCGGGCTGGCCCACGAAGCCACTGACGATATAGAAGGTGGCCACGAAGCCGTGGCGCTGCAGCAGGGGCAGGGCCGTGGTGTAGGCGTCCATGTAGCCGTCGTCGAAGGTGAGCGCCACCGCGCGGGCCGGACACGGCCCGCTGCCGTGCAGGCAGGCCGCCACCGCGTCCATGCGCACCGTCTCATAGCCGGCGGCCTTCAGCCAGGCCAGTTGGCCGTCAAGCTGTTCCGGGGTGACCGAGAGGCTATACCCCAGCGGGTCGGCCGCCCGGTCGACGTAGCGCACATAGTGGTACATCAGGATGGGGATGTAGCGCCGCTCACCCGCTGGCGCGGGGCTAAAACCCGCTGCCGCCAGCGGCATCAGTGTGGGCAACGGCTGGAGCTGGGCCCCGGCTGGGGCGAGCGCCTCACGGGGGCTGCCAGCCGGCACGGGGCCGCCCGGGCCCGCCAGGTTGTGGACCACGCCCGGCGGCGCGATGCGCACCTCCTGCTCACCGGCCGAGATCAACACCAGCGCCGCCCCCAGGATCAGCCCCAGGAGCACCGGTAACCAGCGTTTCACGTCAACCTCACGTCGCCAGCAATCCCTCATTGCCACCCAATGAAAACAGATGTTTGTATCCTATGATACCATAACGCGCCAGCGTGTTTCCATCCTCCAGCAAGCCTGGCGGGGCCTGCGCAACGTTCGCCTCCGCCAGAGGGGTGTGGGGCACCTCGCCCATACGCATCAAGTTACGGGCTGCGGCCGTGCCGCTCACCCACACGGAAGGATGAAAGCTTTGTTGTGTTGGGCGGTT
>JACAEO010000453.1 GCA_013388805.1 Chloroflexota bacterium | reverse complement strand
GGTGGACGCCATCGCGCGCGCCCTGTTTGGCGGGCCGCAGTTCATCGAATTCTTTACGCTCGGTCATTTCTCGCGGCGCAATCTGGTGAGGTCGTATTTGCGGAACCGTGCAACTTTGCGCCGTAATTTTCATCGAAGGTAAAAAAAGAAAGTTTCATGTTCTTGTAGTAGAGTCATGAGAGTTTCCAAGAAAGAGCAAGGTGGTAAAATCCCTACTTATTCGTAAAATTTCCGTAATTCGATACGCTTCCCTTCAGGAGATATTCTCATGCCCCGATCCTATACCAATCGCCGCTACCTCGATGCCCTCGAAAAGAAAGTTCTCGTCTTCGATGGCGCGATGGGCACCAATTTGCAAAAACAAAATCTTACTGCCGAACACTTTGGGGGCGAAAAGTACAACGGCTGTAACGATTATCTCGTCATCTCGTATCCCGCAGCCGTCGAAAAAGTCCACCGCTCGTTTCTCGAAGTCGGCGTGGATGTCATCGAAACAGATACGTTCCGCTCCAACCGGCTGACGCTGGCTGAATATGGCCTGGCCGAGCGCACGGTTGAAATCAACCGCGCCGCCGCGCAACTGGCGCGCCGCCTGGCAGATGAGTATAGTCGGCCCTCATCCCCCGCCCTTCCCCCGGCAGGGTAAGGGAGTGAATCCTCCTCTCCCGGCGGGAGAGGGGGGAGTGGTGAGGGCCAGCCGCGTTTCGTGGCCGGTTCGATTGGCCCCAGCGGCAAACTCCCCTCCGCCGATGACCCCGAACTCTCCAACATCACCTTCGACGAACTGGCCGATGTCTTCCGCGAGCAGGCGGTTGGGCTGATTCAGGGCGGCGTGGATGTCCTGCTCATCGAAACCTCGCAGGATATTCTCGAAGTCAAGGCTGCCATTCACGGCATCGTTCGCGCCTTCGAGGAGACCGGCGTCTGGCTGCCGATTCAGGCCCAAATCACCCTCGATACCAGCGGGCGAATGCTGCTTGGCACCGACGCCGAAGCCGCCATCGCCATCCTGGAAGACCTTCCGATTGACGTCATCGGCCTGAATTGCTCCACCGGCCCCGAACACATGCGCGAACCCATCCGCATTTTGGGCGAAAACACGCGCCTGCCCGTCTCGTGCATCCCCAACGCCGGGCTGCCGCTTAATGTGGATGGTCAGGCCGTGTACCCGCTGGAGCCGGAGCCGTTCGCTGAGGCGCTTTACGAATTCGTCACCAAACATAATATCTCGGTCGTCGGCGGCTGCTGCGGCACGACGCCCGCGCACCTGAAACTGCTCGTCGAAAAACTGCGCGGCCATCCCCATCCGCCGCGCCCCATCTTGAACCTGCCCAAACTGGCCTCCGGCATCCGCGCCATGTCCATGCGGCAAGACCCGCCGCCCTTCCTCATCGGCGAACGCTGCAATGCCCAGGGCAGCCGCGCTTTCAAGCGCATGTTGCTGGCCGAAGATTGGGACGCCATTCTGACCGTTGCCCAGGACCAGATTGCCAGCGGCGCGCACGGCCTCGACATCTCGGTCGCCGTCACCGAGCGCGGCGATGAGCCGTATCTCATGCGCCAGGTGATGCGCAAACTGGTCACAGCGGGCATTGACCTGCCGCTGGTGATTGACACCACCGAACTGGACGTGCTGGAAGTGGCCCTCAAAACCGCGCCGGGGCGTTGTCTCATCAACTCGACGCACTTCGAATCCGGGCGCGCCAAAGCCGATAAAGTCTTCAAACTTGCCAAAGAGCATAACGCCGCTGTCATCATCCTGACAATTGACGAGCAAGGCATGGCCAAAACCCGCGAGCGCAAGTTGGAAGTGGCCAAACGCATCTACGATGTCGCGGTAAACGAACACAGCCTGGCCCCCTCGGCGCTCGTCTTCGACGACCTGACCTTCACTCTCGCCACCGGTGACCCGGAATTTGCCAACTCGGCCATCGAAACCATCGAAGGCATCCGGCTGATTAAGGAATCCCTGCCCGGCGTGCTGACCTCGCTGGGAGTCTCCAACCTGTCCTTTGGCCTGGCGCCCCACGCCCGCCCGACCCTGAACTCGGTCATGCTCTATCACTGCGTGCGCGCCGGCCTGGATATGGCGATTGTCAACCCGGCGCACGTCAAACCCTATGCCGAAATCCCTGCCGAGGAGCGCGAACTGGCCGAAGACCTCATCTTCAACCACCGCCCCGACGCGCTCCAGCGTTACATCGAATACTTCGAGGGCAAAAAAGGTAGCGTACAAAAAGAACAGGCCGACCCCACTGCAGGAATGACCCCTGCCCAGCGCATTCACTGGCGCATCGTAGCGCGGCACAAGGAGAATATCGAGGCGGATATTGATGAGTTGATACAGTCGCTTGTTTCCCTCACCCCTAACCCCTCTCCCATAGGGAGAGGGGAACCTGCCCTCACCCCTAACCCCTCTCCCATAGGGAGAGGGGAACCTGCCCTCACCCCTGGCCCCTCTCCCGAAGGTAGAGGGGGACTCCCTTCCCCCTTCGGGGGAAGGGCTGGGGATGAGGGCCAACCCCGCCGCTACAATCCCCCTCTCCCCGAAGCCCTTAAGGCCCGTGTGCGCGAATTGCGCAAAAACGCCACTGAAGCCGAAGCACTACTCTGGAAAATCCTGCGAAACCGTGCATTCCACGGCGCCAAATTCCGCCGCCAACATCCCGTAGGCGGCTACATCCTCGATTTTTACTGCCATGAAGCCAGACTCGCCATTGAGTTAGACGGAAGTCAGCATAGCGAAGGGGAACAGATCAAATACGACGAAGAACGCACCAAAATCCTGCGTGAGCAACATGGAATTGATGTGATTCGCTTCTGGAACAGCGAAGTATTACATCAAACCGAAGATGTGCTCAACACCCTTTGGACAGTGTTGGATGAACGCCTTGCGCCCTCACCCCTAGCCCCTCTCCCGAAGGGAGAGGGGGACTCCCTTCCCCTCTCGGGGGAAGGGCTGGGGATGAGGGCCGACCCCCTTCTCCCCTCGGGAGAAGGGCTGGGGATGAGGGCCGACCCCC